>JAAUYQ010000093.1 GCA_014805015.1 Clostridia bacterium
AGAAAACGGTTGCCGCAAGGCCTGGTAGTTCAGTTGGTTAGAACGCTAGCCTGTCACGCTAGAGGTCGAGAGTTCGAGTCTCTTCCAGGTCGCCATCTTGTCTCTTCTGCTGGGAAGAGACACATGCCTCGGTAGCTCAGTCGGTAGAGCAAGGGACTGAAAATCCCTGTGTCGGTGGTTCGATTCCACTCTGAGGCACCACAGTTGCTGGTGTAGCTCAATTGGTAGAGCAGCTGATTTGTAATCAGCAGGTCGCGGGTTCGAGTCCCATCACCAGCTCCACTGAGGAGAGGTTCCCGAGTGGCCAAAGGGAGCAGACTGTAAATCTGCCGGCGCAGCCTTCGATGGTTCGAATCCATCCCTCTCCACCAGCAGTGCGGATATGGCGGAATTGGTAGACGCGCTAGATTCAGGTTCTAGTGAGTGTACGCTCATGGAGGTTCAAGTCCTCTTATCCGCACCAAATAAAAGGAGCCGTTTCAAAGAAGCGGCTCCTTTTGCAGTTTGGGGGTGGACCTGGTCAGGAAGCGGGCAGGAACTTGAGCGTTAAGGCGGCCGGATCACTTAGCAGACGTGCCTCACGAACAAGGTCGGCGATACTGGGCTGAGAACCGCTGCCGGCGAAATCCGCGGCCGCCAGGTACGGTCCTGTAAGCGGCTGGCTGCCGTTGACAGCGCGGGCCACAGCGACGAGCTGCGCGATCGTGATTCGTCCGGTGCCGAGTACGTCGCCCTGCACGATAACAGTATGCTCGGAGAGAACGGTGCCCTGCGGGCCGTGGACGATGAGGATGCAGCCGGTTGAGACCGGGTCGTCCTCGGCGAGCACCTGACCGTTCCGCATGATTTCGGCTGTGCGGCCAGCGGCGCCGAACTGCGCGAGAGCCTGGCTGCAGGTCACGTGGTCTACGGCAGGTGCCGGCTGCTGCATATGAAAACGGGCAAATACGAACCGGCCGGACTCGCTCAGGGCGTCCTCAGTCCAGACAATATCCGGCGAGGTCCCGGGCCGGAGTGCTGCCGAAGATTCATCCTTGTCGCACAGAGACCAGTTGCACCAGCTGATCCCGCGCTGATCCATCCAGGACATCCATTCTTCGGAAGAGTCCAGGAATACGCCTCCCGAACCATCAGCGGCGGAGGTGCCCCATTCGGAGACGAACAGCGGGGCTCCCATGGCGAGTGCCCGGTCCGCTTTATCGCGGAGCGCCTGATGATGCGTTCCGGCATAAAAGTGCAGGGTATACATGAGGTTGCTGCCAGACACCGGGTCGGCTGCCGCCTGATCCACATCCTGATCCCAGGTGGGAGAGCCGATGAGGATGACGCCCCTGCTGGAATGCGCGCGGATCACGCCTGTCATACGCTCGGCATATGGCTTTACGTCTCCGCTCCAGGTGATGTTGCCGTTGGGTTCGTTGCAGATCTCGTAGAGCACGTTGGGTACGTCGGCGTACCTGGTGGACATAGAGTCAAAAAAGGCTGCTGCCGCATCTGCGTGCGTGAGGGGGTTTCCGTCCTGCAGGATGTGCCAGTCAATGATCACGTACATGTCGAGGGCAACAGCATTGTCGACGGCGCGGACGACACGCTCGGTCATCTCCTGCGGATTCTGCATATAGCCGCCTTCCTCAACGTACATGGCGACCCGGAAGATGTTGGCGCTGCGGCTGGCGGTGTTCGCTATGGACTGCCGGTTGGTGTACTGCGGAAACCACTGGATTCCGTGTGAGCTCATGCCGGTCAGTACGACCGGCTGCCCATGTTCGTTCAGGAGCCGCGTTCCCTCGACCCGCAGCCAGCCGTTCTGCGAGACGCCGCCGGCTGCAGGACGCGAAGAAGCTGTGGGGACCGGCGCGGAAGTGCTGGGAGCAGTTGAAGGGGAGGCGTCGCCATCAGAAACCCGTGCAGCATTGTAGACCCACAGGCAGGCATCGCCGCGGGTAAGATCGGCCCGCGGAAAGAACGGCGTGCCGCTGCGATGGTCAAAGACGCCTTTTGCAAGACCGCCCAGCACACCGAAGTAGTAGCGCCCGCTGACTTCAGCAAAGTCGCTGATTCTGGCACTCTCGGCTGTATAGTCGTACTCAACGCCGCGGCCGAAATAAGCGGCCACGACGATATTGGCACCGAGTTCGCGGCTGATCGGGGAAGACGGGCTGCCCGGCTGGTCCGGCGGGATCTGATCCCAGTCAAACCAGCCGGCGTCGAGTGCAGCCTGCAGGTAGCCGGCGTCCGCCCCCTCGTAGCTGCCCGAAGTGGGCGCCACACGTTTCTGCATGCAGATCATCTTGACGTAGTCTTGAGCCGTGATCGGTTCGTCGGGACCGAACCGGTTCGGTGCAAGCGGCTGAATGCAGCCGGCGTCCACCAGCGCGGCAATTGCCTGTGCTTGCGGCGTGCCGGGCGGCACGTCTTCGAACGCTGACTCAGAAAGGGCCGTCTGCGCAGGCAGCGCCAGACAGATCAGGCAGCTTACGGCGAGCAGCAGTGCTGTTATGGTTTTCAAATCTGAGACCTCCTTTTGGTTTTGTCCCGAGTCTAGAGAGTTGTCTGGTGAATTGCAATTTAGAGCCGGAGCAATGCTCACTCTGCTTTGCTGAGCCCGACAGCCTAATCTGCAGGCAGGAATATGACGCATGATACTGTCCCGGAAACGAATACCGGGAACACGCAGACTGGACGGCGCAGGCCGCTCACATGGCGCCGTCTGGCGCTGCGCGCACTATGGCTTCTTCTATACCCGGCCGCATTCCTCAGCGTCAGCTTTGTGCGCTCGCGGCCTGGACTTGTCGAGAGTGTCTATTCGCAGGGCATTTATCCACCGCTCAGTGAGACGATCGGCGGCGCGTTCAGCATGTTTCCGTTTTCGTTTGCTGAGATGCTGGTGTACAGTATTGTGGCCTTTCTTGTATGGTTCGCTGCATCGAGTATCTCTCGGGCTGTGCGCCGCCGTCTGCCGCTGCGCCGTTTTCTTAACTCGCTCCTGATGATTCTTATTGTGGGCGGCGCCGGCCTCAACGCTTTTTACTGGATGTGGGGATTCAATTACTTTCGCGTGCCGCTCCGAAACCGGCTGGGTATCGTGCAGACGGAGCGCACACCGGAGCAGCTCGAGTCGCTCTGCCTGCTGCTGGCAGAGGCTGCCAACCGGACCCGGAGCGGCCTCGAGGAAAACAACGAAGGCATTTTCGTGTTCCAGGGCGGCCAGCGGGAAGCACTCAAGCTGATCCCGGCGGCATACGCGAACCTGGGGAAAATCCTGCCGCTGTTTGACCGCAGAGTGTACAGGCCGAAACCCGTGCTCGCTTCGGAACTGATGAGCTACGCCGGCATCTCCGGCATCTTCATTCCGTTTACAGAAGAGGCCAATGTAAACGTTGCGGATCCACCGCTGCTTGTCGGCTCATCAGCTGCACACGAGACAGCGCATTTCCTGGGAATCGCCAGTGAAGATGAGGCGAACTTCACGGCCTATCTGGCCTGCCTGGCGTCCGACAGCCCGGAACTGGAGTACTCGGGACTGATGCTGGCCCTGATTCACGCCGGCAATGCGCTGAGCCGCGTTGATCGGAGTGCCTATGCCGACCTGTGGAAAAGCTACAGCGATGCCGTTGTCCGCGACCTTGATCAGTACAATGCGTATCTGCAGTCACATCAGGGAGAGGTGGCGGAAACGGTGGACAAAGTGAATGACAACTATCTCAAGGCAAACGGACAGGCAGCCGGCGTGGCAAGTTATGGTCAGATGGTGGATCTTCTGCTTGACTATTATGGGAGAGCGGCTGAACCGTAACGAACAAAGTTGCTGCGGGGCTGATCTGGAGAACGTGCTTTGCACATCCGTGGATACGGCAGAAATGCTGCAAACGGAACGGACTTCTGCCTGCCGCATAACACGCCGGCAAATGGAATCCCATGGCCAGGTTCTGTCTGCAGTGTCAGTTTTCCACATAGAGATTCACGCATGGCTTCCCAAAAGTATTGAGCAGGTGTGGAAAACTCCGACAGCGCAGACCATGGCCGAAATTTCTTTCTGATATAATAAAGCAATGAACGAAAACACAGGATTGTCCCCAGAGGTCAGAGGACTGTATCATGTCGTCTCGTACGGGTGTCAGATGAATGCACATGAGTCGGAAAAGATTGCCGGTCTGCTCGAGAAAGCGGGTTACGTGCCGACCTGCGAGCCGGCAGAGGCGGACGTTCTGGTGCTGAACACCTGCTGCGTCCGCGACAGCGCTGAGCAGCGCATCATCGGGCATATCGGCACACTGAAAAAATACAAGCAGCGGCGCCCGGACATGAAGATCGCAGTTGTGGGCTGCCTGACACAGCGGAGGGATGCTGCAGAGAGACTCGCCCGGACGTTCCCTTTTGTTGACATCATTCTCGGCACGCAGGATCTGTCTGCCCTGAGCACAGCGCTCGAAAGGATGGATCCGGTCCGTGACTGGCAGGAGACGAAGCATCTCAACGACGCGGTCGACGAACGCGACCGGCTGCCGGCAGTGCGGGCAGAGGGTCCGAGCGCCCAGATCAACATCATGTACGGATGCGACAATTTCTGCACATACTGCATTGTGCCGCACGTTCGCGGTCCCGAACGCTCGCGGGGGGCTGCGGCCGTGCTCGAGGAAGCGTGGCAGCTCGAGCAGGCAGGATACCGGGAAGTGCAGCTGCTGGGGCAGAATGTGAACTCATACTGCAGCGAGGTGGACTTCTGCGGGCTGCTTGAGCGGCTGCTCGCGGAAACAGCCATTGACCGGATTCGTTTCATGACCAGTCATCCGAAGGATCTCTCAGACAGGCTCATCGAGCTGATCAGTCGGGAAAAGCGGCTCTGCTCGCACATTCACCTGCCGCTGCAGTCGGGATCCGATGCCGTTCTGCGCCGCATGAACCGCCGCTACACGGCAGCGCAGTATCTGGATCTGGCCGACCGCATCCGGAGTGCTGTTCCGGACATTACACTGACCACAGATCTCATTGTGGGCTTCCCCGGAGAGACAGATGCAGATTTCGCAGAAACGCTCGCCATGGTTGAAAAGGTGCGGTTTGCTTCTGCCTATACGTTTGTCTATTCGCCCCGACGGGGCACACCGGCAGCTGCGATGCCGAATCAGGTGTCCAAGGAAACCAAGAAACGGAGGATCATGAAGCTGATCGATCTGCAGCAGGCTGTAACGCATGAGCTGAACCGGGAGCGGATCGGCCGGACGGAGCAGGTGCTTGTGACGGGTCTGGCAGCGCGCGGAACCGGCGATATGACCGGCCGGAGCGACGGGGGCCGGACGGTGAACTTTCCCGGACCGGAAAGCATGACGGGCCGTATTGTGCCGGTGCGGATCACAGACGCCAAAAGTTCCACCCTGTATGGGCAGCTGGAGGTCTGAGTATGGCAGAACTGACACCGATGATGCGGCAGTATATGGACATCAAAGAACAGAATCGGGATGCCATCCTGATGTACAGACTGGGTGATTTCTACGAAATGTTCTTTGATGATGCCCAGACGGCTGCCCGCGAGCTTGACCTGGTGCTCACCGGCCGTGATTGCGGTCTGGAAGAACGGGCCCCTATGTGCGGCGTGCCGTACCACGCCGTGGACAGCTATATCGGCCGGCTGGTCGATAAGGGTTACAAGGTCGCCGTCTGCGAGCAGCTTGAGGATCCCAAGACGGCAAAAGGCCTGGTGAAGCGCGGCATCACCCGGATCGTCACGGCTGGGACGCTCACTTCACCCGAGATGCTGAAAGAGGATGAGAACAACTACCTGATGGTCATTGCTGCGGACAAGGACACGTACGGGATCAGCTGGTGCGACGTCTCCACTGGGGAATTCAGCTATCAGGACAGACTGTCGCTGCGGGACCTGGCCAACGAGATTCTGCGGCTGCATCCGCGGGAAGTTCTGATGACAGAGTCCCAGATCCGCACCCTGCCGCCGGAACTGGAGGCGGCATTCTCGGCAGCAGGTACGGTACGGACAGGAGCTCCGGACTGGCTCATCCGGGATCAGGGAGCGAGAGAGACCCTGGAACACCACTTTGCTGTCAGAAGTCTGGCGAGTTTTGACGCGAATGTGATGACACCGGGCCTGCGCGCGGCGGGAGCGCTCCTGGGGCATCTGCATGAAACGCAGAAGAATTCGCTCGCACACATCACGGCGCTGCGGCCGGTCAGGAGACAGTCTTTCATGATGCTTGACGCCTCGGCTGTCCGGAACCTCGAGCTTGTGGAAACGATTGCCGAGGGGAAGCGCAGGGGTTCGCTGCTCTGGCTGCTCGACCGTACACGTACAGCAGCGGGTGGCCGGCTGCTGCGCCGCACTATTCTGGAGCCGCTCCTGCGCCGGGACGACATCAACCGCAGGCTCGATGCGGTGGAAACGCTGAACAGGGATCCAGTGCTGCTTGGACAGATCCGGCAGGCTCTCGACGGTGTGCGGGATCTGGAACGGATACTCTCGAGGCTGGCGTACGGAACACTGGACGCGAGGGACGCTCTGGCTCTCAGACAGTCTTTTGCAGCACTCCCGGCGCTGAAAGATGCGGTAAGTGCAGCTCCCGGAACGGCACTTGCGGACCTCTGCGCCGACCTGGATGTCATGGCGGATCTTCACAGCCTGCTTGACCGCGCGCTGCTTGACGAGGCCCCGCCATCGATAACAGATGGTAAGCTCCTGCGGAAAGGGTATTCTGAAGAGCTTGACAGCCTGATTGAACTGGCTGATTCAGGCATGGAGAAGCTGGTGGAGCTGGAGACGAGGGAGAAGGAGAAAACAGGAATACGGACGCTCCGCGTCAAGTACAACCGGGTCTTCGGTTACTTTATTGAGGTTTCCAAAGGTGCTCTGGGGAGTGTGCCGGACTACTACCACCGCAAACAGACCCTGGCGAACGGTGAACGGTACGTGACGGACGAACTGAAAGCGCTCGAAGAATCCCTGCTGAGTGCCTCGGAGCGGCGCGCTGAGCTTGAGTACGCTCTGTTTCTCGAGATCCGGACTGTTCTCCGCGAGAACGTCGCGCGTATCCAGAAGACTGCCCGCGCTGCAGCGCAGCTGGACGTGCTGCAGTCACTTGCCCAGGCTGCTTACGAGAATAACTATGTCCGGCCGCGGATCACAGACGACGGTGTTATCGACATCCGCGGCGGCCGGCATCCTGTTGTGGAAAAACTGGTCCGCCGCTCCTTTGTGCCAAACGATGCGTGTCTGGACGTTCGGGACAACCGCCTTCTCGTCATCACCGGACCCAACATGGCAGGCAAGAGCACCTTCATGCGCCAGACCGGACTCATTGTCCTGATGGCGCACCTTGGAAGCTTCGTGCCGGCTGAGAGCGCCTCAGTCTGTCTTGTGGATCGCATTTTTACCCGTGTGGGGGCGTCGGACGACCTGGCCTCCGGTCAGAGCACCTTTATGGTGGAAATGAATGAGCTTGCCGGGATCCTGCACAATGCGACCAGCCGCAGCCTGCTGATCCTCGACGAGATCGGCCGCGGCACATCCACATCAGACGGCCTTGCCATAGCGCGGGCTTCTGCTGAATACATTCTGGACACGACTGGCGCCAAGGCACTGTTTGCAACCCACTATCACGAGCTTATCTCGCTGGCAGAAGAACGCAGCGGTGCGCAGAACTACTCGGTTGCTGTGAAGGAGATCGGGCAGGACATTATCTTTCTGCATCACATCGTTCCCGGCGGTACCGACCGTAGTTTCGGGATCGAGGTGGCGCGGCTTGCAGGGCTGCCCGCAGATGTCATTGCCCGTTCGCGGGAGATTCTGCGTCAGCTGCAGGGAGAGCCCATAAAAACGCTGGTGGATGCTGCTCCTGTACTGGGCGACTGCCCGGAAGCGCTTCAGAGAATCCTCGAAGTCAATCTGGACACCCTGGCGCCTCTTGAGGCGCTGAACCTGATCTACACTTTGAAACAGCAGCTGAAGGAAAGAGGCGAAAACTGAGAGATGTCCAAAATCTCACGGCTTCCGGAAAGCACATACAAAAGGATCGCTGCCGGTGAGGTGATCGTCGGTCCTGCAGCCGCAGTCAAGGAACTGATGGAGAATGCCCTCGATGCGGGTGCAACTTCCATCACGGTTGAAACAGTTGAGGGCGGCCGCGACCTGATTCGTGTAACAGACAACGGCTGCGGCATGAGTCCTGAGGACCTGGCAATTTGTGCCGACAAGCACGCGACGAGCAAAATCGGATCGTTTGAGGAAGTTTATGCGCTCACCAGTCTTGGGTTCCGCGGGGAAGCGCTCGCATCGATCGCAGAGGTTGCCAGGCTGACAATTTCCTCCCGTGAGCGCGGCGCTCCGACCGGGGCAGAGCTGTCCATTTCCGGCGGTGGAGAGCCGCAGATAACGGAAGCCGGTCTGCCGGAGGGCACAACCGTCCGGATCAACGATCTTTTCTACAACGTGCCGGCGCGCCGCAAATTTCTGAAGACGGCAGCCAGGGAAGCAGCTGCGGTCACGGAGACGGTGAGGCGGCTTATTCTGTCCCGGCCAGACGTCGCCATCAAATACATACGCAATAATCACATTGTCTACCAGACGCCCGGATCGGTCAGCCTGCGGCAGGCAGCGTCCTTGATCTATGGACCGGAAGCCCTGTCCAACATGGTCGACGTGTCCTTCCAGGGGCAGCACGCCAGCGTCTCCGGCATTGTCTCCAAACCGACCTATATTTTCAAGACGCCGCAGCGCATGGAGTTCTATCTGAACGGACGTTCGGTGGAGTCCAAAGCCCTGCAGAAAGCTGTGATGCAGGGATATCAGGGCAGTATCCTAAATGGACATCATCCGGCCTGCGTTCTCCATATTGAGACAGATCCCGGGGCAATAGACATCAACATTCACCCAGCAAAGCTCTCCGTGCTGCTTTTCCAGGAAGAGGACGTGGTGCGGGATGTGGCAAAGGCTGTTTCGGAAGCCGCGCTTGCCAAGGTTGAACCGCCGAAGCTGCGCCCTGCTTCCCAGCAGCCCGAGGCGGCAGATTATGATCAGCCGCTTCGTCAGCCAAACTTCTGGATGAACGTTTCTGCGGAAGAATACCGCGGGCGGGATGAGGCGATGCCGGATGATGCCACAGCTCCGCCAGCGCTGCCGGCAGAAGAAGAAGAGGATGTCTACGCACCGCCGGATTTTTCGCTCAGAACCGGGCAGGAGGAACCGGAGCCTGTGCAGGAGCCTGCGGACCTGCGCACTCTGGAAGAATACAGCGTCCTGGGCACTGTGTTTGAGACCTATATTCTGTGCGAGGCAGGGGACGTGCTTTATCTGATTGATCAGCATGCCGCGCAGGAGCGTCTGACCTACGAGAGTTTGCTTGACTGGCAGCAGGAAGGAGGACGGTTTGGGCAGCTCCTGCTGCTGCCGGTCATGAAGGTATTTTCGCAGCCGGATTATGATCTGCTGATGGAATACCGCAGTTTTCTGGAAACGCTGGGTATCCGCTTTGAGCCGTTCGGCGAACTGACGCTGCGTTTCGTCAGTTTCCCTGTGCAGGTCACCGGCAGCGAGACGGAAGCTTTTGTTGACTCGCTGCTTGAAGAACTGCGCGACCACGGAAGCGATTCTGTCGTTGCCCGGGACCGCATCATCACGCAAGCGTGCCGTCACAGCGTCAAGGCTGGGACGCCTCTGAATGACCAGGAAACGGCCCGCCTCGTCGGCGAGCTTGTCACGTCCGAGGCAATCCCGCACTGTCCGCACGGGCGTCCAGTTGCCGTGGCTCTTACAAAAGCTGATCTGGAAAAAGGTTTCAAGCGCCGGGTATGAGCAGACCGAAGATTCTTGTGATTGTCGGACCGACGGCATCCGGAAAATCGGAGCTTGCGCTCAGTCTGGCCCGCGAGGCGGGCGGTGAGATCATATCTGCGGACTCAATGCAGGTGTACCGCGGCCTGGACATTGGCACAGCGAAGCCTTCGCAGAGCGAGCGGCGCGAGGTGCCGCATCATATGATCGACATAGTGGACCCAGAGGAGCCGTACTCGGCGGGCCGTTTTCAGGTTGAGGCTGGACAGGCGATCCGCGAGTCGGTCTCCCGTGGTGCTCTGCCCATTGTGGCAGGCGGCAGCGGACTGTACGTCAACACCATCACATATGGTCTCGATCTGGCGGTGCGGCCGCAGGCAGACCTGGAGATGCGCCGGCAGCTTGAGGAGCTCGAACCGGAAGAACTCTACAGCCGGCTGCTTGCGGCAGATCCCGGGGCAGCGCAGCGCATCCATCCGCACAATGTCATCCGCGTGCGCCGGGCGCTGGAGATCGCGCAGGTCCGCAGCAGCAAATCCTATGATTTTGAGCGCATGCAGCCGGAATTTGATCCGCTTATCCTCGGTATCTCCTGGCCGCGCAGCGAGCTGTATGCGCGGATCAACGACCGGACGGACGCGATGTTTGCACAGGGTCTTGCAGACGAGGTGCGCAGCCTGTATGCGAGCTACGGTCCGGAGCCCGTTTCGATGCAGGCCATTGGCTATAAAGAGATCATCGCGTATCTGGAAGGTCGCGTCCAGACCCTGGATGAAGCCGCAGATCTGATCAGGCGCAACACACGCCGGTTTGCTAAGAGGCAGCTCACCTGGTTCCGGCGCGACCCGCGAATTCACTGGCTCGAGCCCTCAGAGAGCCTGGACAGGGCGCGGGAGCTGCTCCGCAGGCACAGAACGGAAGGGAATGAAGCTTCGTGTCAGACAGTCTGAAATCATACCTCACAGAGTCTTTTGGCGTATCGCCGGACAGTTATGACTGGGTTGCAGCCAGTGCCGAACGGCTTTCTGACGCGTTCAGGCAGATCGACAGGCGGGCAGCGCTGCTGCAGGCAAAAGTGCTGAAAGCGTTCCAGAAACAGGAAGTGGCATCGCGGCATTTCAGCGGCTCTACCGGCTATGGCTACGGAGATGAAGGGCGTGACAAGCTGTCTGCTGTTTATGCCGACGTCTTCGGTGCAGATGCAGCGATTGTCTCGCCGCTGATGATGAGCGGCACGCACGCCATTGCCGAAGCGCTTTTCGGGATCCTGCGTCCTGGCGACACAGTGCTGTACATCACCGGCGAGCCTTATGATACGCTGCGGCCTGTCATCCAGGGCGGGCCCGGTTCGCTGGCAGATTTCGGAGTCAGATCCCGCTCTGCGTCCCTGCTTGAGAACGGCTTCGTGGACCTTGACCGCACGTTTGCGGAACTGAGAAAAGATCCTGCAATCCGAATGGTCTATCTGCAGCGGTCGACAGGATATGATCTGCGGCCCGCCTTCACAGCAGCAGAACTCGGAGAGGCAATCCGGGCGGTGAAAGAGCAGTACCCAGATGTGATCTGTATGGTCGACAACTGCTATGGCGAGTTCGTCTGTGACCAGGAACCGACAGCGCTGGGAGCCGATATGATTGCCGGGTCCCTGATCAAGAACCCTGGCGGTGGTCTGGCCCCGACGGGCGGCTACATTGCCGGAAGGGAGGACCTCATAAGACTGGTTGGCGGCCGCTACTCAGCGCCTGGTGTGGGAACAGAGATCGGATCGTACGTTCCAGGCTACCAGGCATTCTATCAGGGCCTTTTTCTTGCTCCGCACACTGTGGCGCAGGCTCTCAAGGGTGTTCTGCTCGCTGCAGACGTGTTCGCACAGCTCGGGTTTGAAGTTTCTCCGACTCCGGATGCAGTGCGGGGTGATATCACGCAGACAATCATCTTCAACGATCCCGGTGCCCTGACGGCCTTCGTGCGGGGAGTACAGCAGGCTGCACCGGTGGATTCGCATGTGGTTCCGTGCCCATGGGACATGCCAGGATACGACGATCCCGTCATCATGGCTGCAGGAACCTTTGTCCAGGGAGCTTCGCTCGAATACACAGCGGATGGTCCCATGCGTCCGCCGTATGCGGCCTACCTGCAGGGCGGTCTTACCTACGAGCACGCCTTCATCGCGACTGTACTCGGCTCAGCGGCGCTTGAGCACGATCAGAACCATGCTGCCGGCAGCTGAGACGGGACGTGGCAGACACAGCGGATACATAGCCGGCCGAAGGCTGCGGAGATTTACAAAGTGGGTTAGCTGCAGCGCTGTGTTTTTGGCGTTATGCCTCTGAGATGCAGAGCTGCTTTTGCCATAGAGGCGATCTGTTGCAGGAGAGGGAAGTGAACCGGCATGGGGATTTGGTTGCCACGTCAGCGTAAACGCTGCATTTCACGGTGGCAATGCAAAAGTCTGCACACGCAGGCAACGCAGGCAATGTCTGGGCCCTTACTGTTTTTTCTCTTGACGATGTGCAAAAAGTCCAGTACAATATATCAAACAGCGGAGATTCCCTGCCATATAGTGGGAAGCGAAAAAAGCGGAGATTCCCTGCCATACAGTGGGAAGCGAAAAAAGCAAGAGGAGGCATTTGCTTCCTCTTTTTTTTGGAGTGTGAAATGGAGTTACGACTGTTCAGGATACGGGATGACTATATCAGTCATCTGCGAGCATACGATTCTCACGTCATGATGAACAAATCAGGCCGACCGTATGTCGGTGTGGTCTTCGATATCGGCACGTGCTGCTACTTTGCGCCGCTGACTTCGCCAAAGTCTAAGCACGCCAAGATGTGTAATTCCATAGATTTCATTAAGATTGCACGTGGACGCTACGGTGCCATCTGCTTGAATAATATGATTCCTGACACCATGGATCTTGTACAGTAAATAGTCTTCAAAGAGGAACCGCCAGCTTATGGTCGTCTGCTTCAGAACCAGGTGCTCTGGATCCGCGAAAACAAAAATAAGCAGAAAATCATGACCTCTGCCGCTAAGCTGCATGCTCTGCTGCTGCGAGACAGTGATGAACGCTTCAACCAGCATGAACGGGCAATACGCAGGCGAAGCTGCAACCTGAAACTGCTGGAAGAAGCGCTCCTCGAGTTTTCCAGGCGGAACCCGGAGACCCCGGAAATGCCGGACGAAACTGATCCCATGGAGCCAGACGGACCTGAAGCGGAAATGACAGAGCGGAATACGCTCGGCGGACTGAAGGCAGGTAGGGCGTCGCAGTGCGGGCACCCGACTGCGACGCTGCATGAAAACGAAGGAGAACAAACTGCACCAGTCAGTCTGTTCAAAGCAACGAATGAGTCGACAGAAGAACCCAGGGACAGCCAGTCGGAATGAGAAAGCATAGGTGCACAGTGGAGACAGGAGCAATCGTTAACAGCAAAGCCCGCATCCAGGACAGAATGTACGAGTTTGTGAAACTGGTCGACCGTCTCGACGCTGACGAACCTGTTGTCATCTGCCGGGCAGCGGACGGCTCGCTGGGCGCCTGCTCGAAGCGCCAGTGGGACCAGAGCGTCGTGAAACCTGCAGAGCACGCATCTGGTCCTGTCAGCACGGAGAGCAGCGTCGCCGAAAAGATTGCCCTGTTCCGGTCCTATTTTCGCGGCCGCACGGACGTATATGCGAAACGGTTCTTCTCAGCCGAGACTGGACGGAGCGGATATACACCGGTGTGCAGGAATGAATGGCGCAAGGGCGTCTGCGACAAGAAGAGCACCCGCTGCGCGGCCTGCAGAAACCGTCAGTTCGTGCCGCTCCGCTCTGCGGCGCTTGTCGAGCATCTTCGGGGTACGGATGAATACGGCCGGGACGTCGTCGGCCTGTATCCGCTCCTTGCGGACGGATCAGCGTATTTCCTGGCTGCTGACTTTGACAAGACGGAGTGGAAGCTCGACGCAGCTGCTTACCGCAGCGCCTGCATATCTCTGGGCCTGACGCCGGCCGTGGAGCGGTCGCGCTCAGGTCAGGGCGCGCATGTGTGGCTCTTTTTTGATACTCCGATACCGGCCGGGAAAGCCCGCCAGCTCGGTGAACTGCTGCTGCATAAGGCGATGGACTTGCGGCCGGAGCTGTCGTTTGATTCCTTTGATCGGCTTTTCCCTTCTCAGGACACCGTCCCGAAAGGCGGCTTCGGGAATCTCATTGCGCTGCCATTCCAGGGACAGGCCCAGGCAGATGGAAATTCACTCTTTGTAGACGAAAACTACAATCAGTACGAAGACCAGTGGGCTTTTCTCTCTACGGTGCCCAAGATAACCGGCCGGCAGCTCGAAGCACTGCTGGCGGAGCAGGCGCTGTCCAGCCTGCAGCCGACAGCTGTGAACCGGGAACCGGCTCCTCCAGGATACACCGAAGAGCTCGCGGTTCTTGATGGCAGCATGCTCCGTATTCCGAAGCAGGGTCTGCCCCGGGAACTGATCGCCGATCTGCGGCGAATCGGCACTTTCCCCAATCCGGAATTCTATAAAAAGCAGGCTATGCGGCTGTCTGTCTACGGCATTCCGCGGGTTATCGACTGCACGGAGGCCGATGAGAAATACCTGGCGCTGCCGCGCGGGTGCAGAGCCGAGCTTGCAGAGTATCTGCGCGAACGGGGAATTCGGAACACGTGGCACGACGAGCGGAACAGCGGCCGGGAAATTGACGTGACTTTTACCGGGACGCTGCGGGAAGAGCAGGCAGAAGCGGCCAGAAAACTGCTCGAACATGATACCGGCGTCCTCGCGGCAGCCACAGCATTCGGCAAAACTGTGGTTGCGGCATACATTATGGCACAGTGCAGAGTGAACACTCTCATTCTGGTACCGTCCACTGCGCTGCTTGAACAGTGGAAAGGTGCACTCACGCGTTTCCTGGACATACGGGAAACGACGGAGGTCCCGCCAGGTCTGGGCTGCAGGCGGCGCCTCGAGGTGATCGGCCAGCTCGGCGGCGGCAGACACACCAATGCCGGAATCATTGATATTGCTGTTATGCAGTCGCTGCTGGAAGGCCCGGAGAAGAAGGCCAAAAGTCTGGTGGGCGAGTATGGTCTGGTTATCTGCGACGAGTGCCACCATGTACCGGCTGTTACGTTCGAACGAGTACTCCGGGGTGTGCGGGCCCGGCGGATCTACGGGCTTTCCGCCACGCCCGCAAGGGCTGACGGTCTGCAGAAGATCATCTTCATGCAGTGCGGTCCAGTGCGCTTCGACATCGACGCGCGGCAGATGGCAGCTTCCCAGGACTTCAGGCGCATCATGCTGCCACGGTTCACCAGGGCAAGAGTCGCACCCGGGACGACGATCCAGGATATGCACGCAGCACTTTGTGCGAATGCCGACCGCAATGAGCTGATTCTGCGTGATGCAGCTGAGCTGAGCGCGGCCGGACGGACACTGATGCTTCTGACGTCCCGCCGGGAACATGCCGCCTTCCTGGCAGAGGAACTCGCAGACAGGACAGAAGCGCAGGTATTCCTGCTGCTGGGATCGGATCCTGTATCTGCCAGACGGGAGAAATTACGGACACTGCGCGCGGCGGATCCTGAGGAACCGCTGATTATCGTCTCCACAAACCGGTATGCAGGGGAAGGCTTTGATCTGCCGCATCTGGACACGCTGCTGCTCACAGCCCCGTTTTCCTGGAAGGGCACGCTCGCGCAGAATGCCGGCCGGCTGCATCGGGACTATCCCGGAAAAAAGGACGTCCGCATTTATGATTACGTGGACCTGTATGTACCGGCGGCAGAACGGATGTTCGCCAAACGGCGTGCGGAGTACACCCGGCAGGGATATGAGATTGAGCCGGGTCTGAGGGAAAGCCGGGCCTGCGCCACCTATAGTGGTCCACAGTTCCTGGAACCGTTTGCCGCGGATCTGCGCGCGGCCGCGCAGGAGATCTATGTCTGTTCAAACGAAACAGACCCTGGTCATCTGGCGGAACTTGGCGCACTGCTCGCAGAGCAGCGGAAGGCAGGAGTAAATGTTCGCGTAAGACTGGGCGGCTCGAGCACAGAAAGCAGCGGGGAAGCGATGCTGCAGCAGCTGGGCATAGAAGCGGAGACAGACCCGGCAGTGACGTACTCGGCTGCGGTCATCGACCGGCAGATTGTCTGGTACGGCAGCATGAGCCTGCTCGGCTCGACGGATGGCGATCTGCTGCGCTTTGAAAGCAGGGATGCAGCCGGCGAATTCCTTGATCTTGAGCTCAACGAGGCAGAATCAGGGGAGAGATGGGAGCAGCTTTCCCTGGACAAGCGGATCTGAATGGCCGCAGAAAGATGGCAGGCGGCAGCGAAGGCCGCCCTGGGCTCTCCTGCGTAAAAAGACACGAAAGACCTCCTGTCCGGGCGGTTGAGGCAGGAGGTCTGTATCGGTCCCCGCCGGATCGCAGGCTTCTGAAGCCGCATCCCGTGAAGAGCAGCAGTCAGGCTGGGAGGCTGGACGCGTCAGCTGTGCTCCCGGCGGCGGATCTTCACTGCCCGGGAGGCCAGGCGCCGGTTCTCATCGCTCTGGGCCGCATAATGACGGCGGGTGGTGTTGACATCTTTGTGACCCAGAACGTCTGCGACCAGGTAAATGTCTCCGGTCTCACCGTACAGCATTGTACCGAACGTGCTGCGCAGTTTGTGCGGAGAAATGCGCTTCAGGGGTGCTGCCAGCTTCGCATATTTCTTGACCATATTCTCGACAGAACGCACCGACATACGTTTATCCTGCAGAGACAGAAAAAGCGGATAGCCTGCTGTGCTGGTGCCGCGCAGTTTCCGTTCACTGAGGTAGTCCTGCAGGGTCTGCCGCGTCTCCTCGTCGAAATACAGCACGACGCGGCTGCCGCCCTTACGGGTGACGGCAAAACTCAGATTCCCAAAATCCACATCTTCTATATTGATCCCGACCAGCTCAGAGACCCGGATGCCTGTCGTAAGAAAGAGCGTTAGGATGGCAAGATCTCTTTTGACTGTTTTTTTGTGGTAACGCAGCTGCTGCGCTGTCAGACCCTCGCCTTTTTCCACGATGTCGAGCAGGTCAGCCACTTCGTCCGGCTCCAGCCGCACGATCGGCTTTTCGTGCTGCTTCGGCGTTTCCAAAAGCTGACAGACGTTTTCCCGGATAATGCCTTTTTTGTAGTAGTACTTGAAGAATGAACGCAGACAGGCCACTTTACGACTCTTGCCGCGCTCACCGTTCTCAATGAATGTGTCATCTGCCGCAGCATACATGTTGAGATAATCCAGAAACTGGTAGAGATCATCCACCGTGATCTCCGCCAGATTTTCCGGCTGTATGTCCCGCACGCTGCGGCCGCTGAACGCCGGAATCTCTTCTGTCAGAAACCGGAAAAAGATCTTCAGGTCCCGGGCATAGTTAAGACGTGTCAGAATTGTCGTCGTGTTTTCCATCGCCACAAAGTAGCGGGCAGCAAACGCGGGCAGCTCTTTGATGAGCTCCCGGAGCTGCAGAAGGGATTTCTCGTAGCGTTCCTGTTCATAGCGTTCAAAGTGCGGCTGCTCGCTCAATACTGAATCCTCCTGTAGACGGAAGGCCCGCCGGCCGGGGCAGCATCATTGTGCGCATGGCTTAAAGACGGACCTTCCATGGGCTGTGTATGGTAAACTATTCGCAAAACTTGTCTTTTGCGAATAGTTGTATGTCACTGCCCCGGCGTCTCGGAAAGCTCATCGGCACGCTGCGATGCGGCTTCCACAGCCCAGGCTGCGGCTTCCGCTGTCTGGGTCTCTTCCAGCTCGAGTACGCCGGCTGCGGTCGTGCCGCCCGGAGTCGCAACCGCAGCAATCAGTTCTTCCGGACTTTTGTCTGTAGCCAGTGCCATACAGCCGGCACCCTTGAGCGTCTGGGCTGCCAGAGCCCGTGCGGCCTCGTACGGCAGACCCAGGCGCCTGGCTCCGGAGATCATGCCTTCCAGCAGCACGTACGCATAGGCCGGACCGCTGCCGGACAGTCCGGTGACAACGTTGAAATGCTCTTCGCTGACCGGAACCACCGTGCCCAGCATCCCCAGAACTGCGAGCGCCTGCGCTGACTCGGCTTCCGTAAGGTCGTTCGGCTCGGCATACGCAATGGCGGCTTCATTAAGTGAAGCCGCCAGATTCGGCATGATCCGCAGAACATGCGCGCCGCAGGCTTTGCGGACGCTGCCGGAAGACATGCCGGCCACAGCAGAAAGAACAACACGACCAGTCCCCGGCAGGCTGTCAAGAACCGCTGGCGCGTCCACTGGACGCACGCAAACAAAAATGAGTCCGCACTCACCAGCCAGCTCTGTCAGAGCGGCCTTGTCCGCGTCCGGAAAGACCTCAAGACGGGCCTCGTCCACGTCACAGATCCGGATATCTGCTGCTGGGACCTGGCCGGCCCGTCTGAGGCCTTCAAGCAGCGCTGTGCCGAGATGTCCCATTCCTACTATTCCGATCTTTGGTCCAGAATACATACAGTCTTCCTTTCATTGACAAACCTGACGTCGGGCGCGTATAATCGACAGGACGCCTAGGGGAGTAGCTCAATTGGCAGAGTGGCGGTCTCCAAAACCGTAGGTCGCAGGTTCGACCCCTGTCTCCCCTGCCAGTTACAAGGCAGCATCTGTATTCGAAGCAGATGCTGCTTTTTTATATGCCTGCCGAAGCTGCTCTGATACAGAAGCCCTCCGGGCGACGGCGGCGTCGTCTCCGTCCGCAAGCAGCATAGCGAGCACCTCACCAAGATCAGCATTTTGAAGATATGCCCTGGCTGCATCCTCAACGAGCTGGTTCTCAAGACCCTTCCTGCGATCGCGGATCTCCGTCTGACGTGCCGACGCGATCAGATCCTCCAGGGACTCCCGGAGAGCACCCATCAGGATTTCCACAGGGAGACTTCTGCCTTCTGCCCGGAGCCGCGAAAGCCACGTGCGGCTCTCTTCCGCGTCCCGATGCAGGGCCAGAGCCTCCGCCTGACGTGCCGTTCTGTTGGTGATGAGCATCAGGCAGCCCAGCTTTTCCGTATGCCGGTACACGGCCTCCTGATCGGTTTTCCAGCCTCCGTGCCCGTCGGCGTGGAGGAATTGCCGGCGCAGCGCCCGGGCCCGGCAGTTGAGGTCGTCTGCCGACGTTCCTTCCTCCAGCAGCCTGCATAGCTGCCTGAGCTGCTTCTCAAAGCGCGAAGCTGCTGCTGCGCGCTCCTGGGCCGACACATAGATGTGCAGCCACAGCTCGGCCTCAGCCTCAGAGCAGAGCTGCAGGGTACCGTTTGAGCGCAGAGGAAAGGTCCAGGTCTGCATGCTCCCTGTGTCTGTCTGCGGTTCACGCCGTGCCAGCGCAGTCTCGGCCAGCAGCCGCTCGCCGCAGGCAGAGGAAAGGTCCAGCGGACAGATAAAGGCCAGACTGTGACGTTCCAGTTCAACGATGCCGTCCACGGATTCAATCGGGTCCTCCAGGTAGACCTGCTGGGCCAGCAGCTCCCCCGCACCGATGTTTTCCCAGACGGCATCGACGCCGGCGGCCAGCGAGAGCATGTCGGGCAGATCCCGCACGCCAAGCAGATGATCGCCGCTGCGAAAGAACACGCTGCCGTGTTCGCCCCCCACAGCAATGAGGGCCAGCGGCGAGTCCGCGTGTTGCAGCAGACGGATACGCAGCAGCGCTGCCATAAGACCACGCGCTTTGAGCACATGTTCTCTGAGCATTTCCAGCCCAGAAGCTTCTGCGGGAGACTGCCGGTCGCCGCTTTGCACGAGGAACGCTTCCCAGAGCGCGTCGAGCAGCGGCTGCGCCTGAGAAGGCGGCAGGCACAGCTCTGCCGCTCGGCCAATCCCGCTCAGCTGCTCTGCATAGCCGCGCAGCTCTAGAGAAGTCAGCGTCTCTGCGTTTCTGTCTGATCCAGGCCGGGCGCTGACCTCGCGGGCTTTGTCTGATTCGGCTCCGGCCGGTTCCGCTGCCAGCGTGCAGTCCTGCTGGTGCCCTACATTCTCGGGCGGCACCGGCTGTGCTGCAGTCATGGCCACGGTTTCGTCAGCTGCCGCTCCGGCCGGACTCCCGGTAGGCACAATATCGCTCTCTCCTGCGCGGCGCTTTCCAATGAGACGGTTGGAGACAACCACAGTCTTCTTTTTGTCGCGGTCATACTGATAGATACGCTCATAGATATACGTGTCCCCGTTTTTCTGTTTGACCTCTGCTGTCCGCGTGATCTGCTTGCCTGTGTACTGTCGGCCCATATCCCTGAAAGACTCCTCTGCAAACCGGTTGCACAGCACCCTGGCGGCACTGTGTCATTTCGCTGTACTAAAACGGCGCATCAGTGTAGTGCAGCGAACGCGTACTCCTCCTCGGTAAACGCTAGACTAAACGATGGCCCAGACCTCATCTTCAATCGCTGCACTACACGCGTGCGGTACGCGCGATGCAGCCTTCCACATAGCTAGTGCAGCGTTTCGGCGCTTTCCGGCCTGGCTGCGAAACCGCTCAAACTGTGGTACAGCGAATTCTTTCCGCTTATACATGCACGGCTCCGAGCACCTGCCCGATCGGATCCCGGAGGATCAGATCGGCCTGGCTGTCAAACGGCGTCGGATCCCGGTTGATCAGGACCAGATTGCGTCCCCGGAAGTACTGCAGCAGGCCTGCGGCCGGGTACACGGCCAGTGAAGTTCCTCCGACGATCATTGTATCTGCATCGCGGATCGCCTGGACTGCCCCGCTCACCACTGCGTCGTCCAGCGCTTCCTCATAGAGGACCACATCCGGTTTCACGACTCCACCGCAGGCATCACAGCGAGGCACCCCGTCGTGTTCGGCCACGTATTCCGGACCGAACGGCTTGCCGCACTGCATGCAGTAGTTGCGCATGATCGAACCGTGAAGTTCATATACTTTGCGGCTTCCGGCTTTCTGGTGGAGACCATCAATATTCTGCGTGACCACGCCGGTCAGTTTTCCCTTCTGCTCCAGCTCGGCCAGCTTTTTGTGCGCTGCGTTCGGTTCTGCATCCAGGATCAGCATTTTGTCCCGGTAAAACCGGTAAAAGTCCTCTGGGTGCGTGCGGAAATAACTGTGGCTCAGCATGGTTTCCGGAGGAACCGAGTATTGCTGATTGTACAGGCCGTCTGTGCTGCGGAAATCGGGCAGCCCGCTCTCTGTGGAGACGCCTGCTCCGCCGAAAAACACGATACGGTCTGATTCGTCTATGATCTGCTGCAGCTTTTGCTGATCGCTGTTCACGCCTTGTCCCCTTTCTTCAGCAGACGCAGGACGGCAGCCATCACATTCAGCGCCGTCAGGTGCCGGATCTGGCTGCGGGCATCCACGTCGCGTATGTCAAAGCCCAGCCGGATGATTCTGGTCTGTCCCAGTCCGGCAATACCAACAAAAACCGTACCGACAGGTGCTTCCGGCGTCCCACCGGCCGGACCGGCAAACCCGGTGGTGGAAACGCCGATGTCGGCTCCGGCCAGTTCCCTCACATGATGAGCCATCTCACCGGCCGTCTGCCGCGAGACCGCACCAAAAGCATCCAGTGTGGTCGGTGCAACACCGAGAACTTTCGCTTTCATGCTGTCTGAGTAGGTACAGACACCCAGCGCAAATACGGCGCTTGCACCCGGCACCTGCGTAATCCGCTCCGATACAAGTCCTCCGGTGAGGCTTTCCGCGGTCGCGATCGTCATAGACCGCTCTTCCAGCTCGTGCACCAGCACAGTCTGCAGGTTCGGTACATCAACGCCGTAGACGTAAGCGCCAAGAATTTCGTATATGGTGCCGATCACCGGCCGCATCGCCTCCTCACACTGCTCAGGGCTCTGGCCCCGCGCTGTCACCCGCAGCTCCACTTCACCGTTTTTTGCATATGGTGCCAGGGTAGGATTGCTGGCTGCAAACAGGGCTGCCGGCAGATCCTGCTCCAGCTGCGCCTCGCCGATTCCGAAGAGACGGATGCAGTGCGATCGGATTGTGCCGTCCAGTTCCGAGCGCAGATAAGGCACAATCTGGGAGCTGAACATTGGCTCCATTTCGCGCGGCGGCCCCGGAAGAAGGATGGCTGTTCTTCCATCCTGCCGAATCGCAAGCCCGGGTGCTGTCCCGTTCTGATTGGGAAACACACGGGCGCCTTGCGGCACCATGGCCTGCTTTGCACTCTCGGCTGTGCAGAGAATGCCTGCACGGGCGAGCCGCGCAGCAATTGCCCCCGCAATGGCGGGATCCTCTGCCAGCGGCAGCCCGAAGTATTCTGCAGTCACTTCCTTGGTCAGATCATCTCCGGTGGGTCCCAGCCCGCCAGTCAGGATAACCAGGTCCGAACGGCTGAACGCTGCCTCCAGAGCTGTGCTCAGCCTCTCCCGGTTGTCTCCGACGACGACCTGATAGTAGACACTGATGCCCAGATCCGCCAGGCCGCGGGCAGCATACGCCGCATCTGTGTTTACGATCTGCCCGAGGAGCAGCTCTGTACCAACGCTGATAATCTCTCCAGTCATGTTCACAGGCAGCCTCGGGGCTACCTTCACCTCTCCTTCGATTATTCCGTGCGGCCCAGCACAAGCTGTCCGAACTTGCGCGCAAGTCCTTTTTTGTAGGCCCGATGTCTCGTCAATAGGCGCAGCCGCTGAAAAAAGCCTGCCGACCCCAAGTCTGCATACTGCCCGAGAAAGTCCTGCTGCGATGCGCTCAGGATGTCAGTGTAGCAGCGCAGGAAGCATCCGGCCGTCCGGTAAGTCTGCTGCAGGCTGCGCCGCCCCTCTCCGCTCGCTAGCCGGCTGGCCGCGTACCCTGCGCTGCGTACGTTGCTTGCTCCCACAACGTTGCTGCCGTGCTGCCGGTAGAGCACCGTCGCATCCTTCAGGTAGCTGATCTCACCAAATGCGCTGGCCGTCAGGGCCAGCCACCAGTCATACATGACCGGTTCGTCCGGTACTCGGACCATGTCGCGCAGCGCCTTATTCATCAGAATTGTACACCCCGTCACATTGTTCTGTACAACCAGCCTGGGCAGTGTCCGGAACCTGGGATCCAGGTTCTCATAATGCATGAAGGAATGACTGAGACACCGCAGGTCCGCATCAACGACTTCGAGGTCAGTATGCACCAGGATCGGCCGCAGCGGGTCCTGCTCTTCCAGCCGCTGCATTTCCCTGAGCGAGAGCCGTATCTTGTCCCGGGCCCAGATATCATCCTGGTCGCAGAACATGGCATAGTCTCCCTGGCTCAGTCCAAGCAGCCGGTAGAAATTTCCGGAAGGGTCCCCTGTGTGTCCGGCTTGCGGCTCCAGCTTAAGCTTTCCGGGATGCTTGCCGGCAAAAGCCGTGAGCACACTGGTTGTTTCATCGGTCGAACCGTCGTCGAGGGCCCGGATCGTGAAGTTCTGATATGTCTGCTGTGCCAGAGAGCTGAGCAGATCCGGCAGAAAGCGGGCTCCGTTGTACGTGGCGAGCAGTATGTCGATCATTTGGTCACCTGCAAGACAAAGGCTCCCGTCTCCGGGAGCCTTTGATATTTACTTGATGCTGCCGCAGAACTCAGTAGTTCTCGCAGGCAATCTGGAAATCTGCCTGTGGATTGCCGCAGACCGGGCACTTCTCCGGTGCCGCCTTGGTCTTCTGCAGATGACCACACTTCATGCACTGCCACAGAACAGGCTCGGGACGCTCAAAGACCTGGTTGTTTTTGATATTGTCTATCAGCTGCTGGTAGCGCTGCATGTGGGAAATCTCGATGGCCCCAACGCCTTCCATCTGGCGCGCGATCTCGTCGAATCCTTCTGCCTTGGCAACCTTGGCCCATTCCGGATACTGTGACTCTCCCTCATACTGCTCTTCGGCAGCCGCACTCTCCAGGTTCTCGAGTGTATGCGGAATCTGGTCGTTCGGGTTGAGCCACTTCAGCCACATATGAGCGTGTTCGTTCTCATTGGACGCCGTTTCATTAAAGATGTCCATGATCTGCTTGTATCCGTCTTTACGGGCCTGCCCTGCATAGATCTCGTATTCAACGCAGGCAGTGCACTCCTTGGCGAGGGCTTCTTTGAGATTCTTTTCAGTCTGCGATCCTCTAAGTTCCGGCATCTTCAGCCTCCTGTTCTGAGTATAGGAACCAGTGGGGACGTTCCTTGTCCCTCTCAGCTTATAGGTACCCGACCGCGGCGGGGCGCAAACGCTCCCTCAGAACTGGATGCCCACTTCTTCTGTGAGAATCTCGCTCTGCCTTTCAAGAACGGGCCGTACCTCATGCCGCAGAAATGCTTCCACCTGCTCGCTGGCAAGGCCTGTGAAGCCGGCCGGATCAAGCAGATCGCGGATCTCCTGTTCCTGGATGCGGAAAACGGGATCGTTGGCAATCCAGTAGATCAGCGGATTCTCCCCGCCCTGTTCTTCCATCTGAGATGCCGCCTGACGGGACAGCTGCCGCAGATGCTCATGTGCCTCCTGGCGGTCTGCTCCCCGCTTGACTGCTTCCATGAGAATGGTTTCGGTCGCCATGAAGGGGAGTTCCTTCTTGAGCCGTTTAGCAATCACTCGCTCGTGCACAGCAATTCCGGAGGCCACATTGATGTATAAATTCAGCATGGCGTCCACAGCCAGAAACACCTGCGGGATGACCAGACGGCGGTTCGAGCTGTCGTCGAGAGTGCGCTCAAGCCACTGTGTCGCGGCAGTCTGGGCTGGACTGGAGGCAAGTGAAATGACGTAGCGTGACAGCCCGCAGATGCGCTCACACCGCATTGGGTTGCGCTTGTAGGCCATCGCCGAAGAACCGATCTGTTTGTCCTCAAAAGGTTCCTCGAGCTCTTTCATGTGCTGCAGAAGACGCATGTCTGTACCGAATTTGCCGGCGCTCTCGGCAATTCCCTCGAGCGCGTTGATGACGATCGAATCGAACTTGCGCGGGTAGGTCTGCCCGGCCACCGGAAACACGTTGAGGTAACCGACCTTGTTGACAACGCGCCGCTCGAGCTCAAGCACCTTTTCGGCATCGCCGTCAAACAGCGCCAGGAAACTCGCCTGCGTCCCGGTTGCCCCTTTCAGGCCCCGCAGCATGTAGTTGCTCCTGAGCGAAGCAATCTGCGCCCTGTCCATCAGCAGGTCCTGTATCCAGAGTGTCGCCCGTTTTCCGACTGTGGTAGGCTGTGCGGCCTGAAAATGAGTAAAAGCCAGCGTCGGCAGGTCCTTATAACGCTCGGCAAACGAAGCGAGAGCAGAAATCAGCGCGACCAGCTTGCCGTCAAGCAGTTCGAGAGCCTTGTCCATGATAATGAGGTCGGTATTGTCGCCGACAAAGCAGCTGGTCGCACCGAGATGAATAATGGGGGCTGCCGCCGGAGCCTGAAGTCCGTAAGCATATACGTGACTCATCACGTCATGCCGTACGACATGCTCGCGCTCCTCCGCCTGCTCATAGTTGATATTGTCAGCATTGTCGCGGAGCTGCTGGATCTGCTCATCCGTAATCGGCAGCCCCATTTCTTTTTCCGCTTCCGCCAGCGCTATCCAAAGCCGCCGCCACGTCCGGAATTTCATCTCATCGGAAAAGAGATAGCTCATCTCCGTACCTGCGTACCTGAGGGCCAGGGGGTCCCGGTATGCTTTTCTGTCGTCTCCGTCCATCTTTCTGCCTCCTCCCGCCGAGGCAGAGGGCCTCGGTCCGTTGATGCGTTCAAAAAAGGAAGCGGGGGTCCGCTTCCTTTTCTGCCGCTTATTTTGCGTAGTCCACTGCCCGCGTCTCCCTGATCACGTTCACTTTGATCTGTCCGGGATAGTCGAGCTCGTTCTCTATTCGTTTCACGATTTTTCGTGCAATGAGGTTCGTACCTGCGTCGTCGACATCTTCAGGTCTGACAATAATCCTGAGTTCGCGTCCCGCCTGAATAGCATAGGACTTTTCAACTCCCTCAAAAGAGTTTGCGATTTCTTCCAGTTGCTCAAGGCGCTTGATGTAGTTATCGAGGGATTCCCTCCGGGCGCCCGGCCTGGCAGCCGATACTGCGTCCGCTGCCTGCACCAGCACTGCCTCCACTGTTTTGGGCTCGACGTCTCCGTGATGCGCCGCCACTGCGTTGACAACTTCTGCGCTTTCCTTGTATTTCTTCGCCAGGTCCGCGCCGATCTGGACGTGCGGTCCCTCCACCTCGTGGTCGACTGCTTTGCCAAGATCGTGCAGAAGGCCGGCCCGCTTGGCCAGCTTGACGTTCGCACCGATCTCAGCAGCCATCAGGGCAGCCAGATGCGCCACTTCCATGGAGTGCTTCAGTACATTCTGACCGTAACTCGAGCGGAAATGCAGCCGGCCGAGCAGTTTGACGATCTCCGGATGCAGCGAATGGATTCCGACATCAAAGACGGCCTGCTCCCCTGCTTCCTTGATCCTGTTGTCCACCTCTTTCTGCGCTTTGTGGACCATCTCCTCAATGCGCGCCGGATGAATCCTTCCGTCCACTATCAGTTTCTCGAGCGCCAGCCGTGCCACTTCCCGGCGGACTGGATCAAAACCCGAGAGCACCACTGCCTCCGGTGTATCATCTATGATCAGGTCAATGCCCGTAGCCGTCTCCAGCGTCCGGATATTCCGGCCTTCCCTGCCGATGATTCTGCCCTTCATCTCATCGTTGGGCAGGTTCACGACAGACACGGTGGTCTCCGCAACATGATCGGCAGCGCACTTCTGGATGGCGAGAGACAGGATGTCGCGGGCCCGACGGTCCGCCTCGTCCCTGGCGCGCTGTTCAATATCCCGCACCATGACAGCCATGTCGTGACTGGTTTCGCTTTCCACCTGCTCAAGCAGCAGGCTGCGGGCCTCGTCCACTGTCAGGTTGGCAATCTGCTCCAGCTTTTCCAGCTGCTGCGTCTGCAGTGCGGCAAGCTCTTCCCTGGTCTTGGCAACCTCCTTGACCCGGCGGTCGAGCTGCTCCTCTTTGTGCGTGACATTGTCCAGCTTATGGTCCAGCGTTTCCTCCCGCTGGATCAGCCGTTTCTCTGTCCGGTTGAACTCGCTGCGTCGTTCCTTGGTTTCTCTGTCGAATTCGCTACGCAGTTTGTGGACCTCTTCCTGTGCTTCAAGGACAGTCTCCTTCTTGATGACTTCAGCCCGTTTCTGGGCATCATCAATCAGCTTGCTGACCGTGTCCTCTGCGCGCCCGATCTTCGCTTCAGCAATGTTCTGCCGCACTCGGTATCCGGCAAACAGCCCGCCGAGCAGGCAGGCTGCGCCGACCAGGATCGGGATCAGAAAATCCACCGCGCAAATTCACCTCCACTTCTATAGTAGGGATACTCTGTTATAGGTATTTTCAAGATGCGGTGTCCGGCCAGCCTGATTGCAGGCTGTACCAGGCACATCAAAACAGCAGACGGTCTGGAGAAGACCAGTCTGCTGGGCTCTTCAAGTACAGACGCACCCGAAGCCGCACTCACCTACAGATTGTATCACTGTCTTGAAAGTCCCGCAACTGCCGCCTAAATCCGGGGCTGTGGATGCTCAGTTCTGCGGGCCTGCTGCCGCAGCGCAGTACGCAGCTGCCGATCTGCCGGCGTCCCAGCCGGTGGAAAACGCTATCTGCAGATTGTAACCTCCGGTCATGGCGGAGACATCTATCATCTCCCCAGCAAAGAAAAGGCCAGGCACCAGTCTGCTCTCCATTGTTTTGGGGTTGATTTCGCTGACTGGGATCCCGCCGCTGGTGATGATTGCCTCAGACACGGGCCGCAGACTGGTGATCCGGATCTGCAGACCTTTGATGGCAACGGCCAGCCGGCGGCGCTGCTCGCGGCTGAGCTGGTTCATGCGCTGCCGCGGTGCTGTATCTGCCTGTTCGCAGACCGGCCCAGTCAGCCGTCTGGGCATCAGACCCTCAAGCACTGTCCGCACTTCTTTATTTGGCTCCCGGCTGCCCAGATCAACAATACGCCGCTCGAGTTCTTCCTGGGACAGACGCGGTTTCAGGTCGATGATGCCGGTGAGTGGATACCCAGCCCCCGCCGGTACGGCACAGCTCGCCCGGAATACTGCCGGACCGGAGACGCCGAACCGTGTGAAAAGCAGCTCACCCTCTTCCCGCGCCAGGACACGGCCGCCTTCAAGCAGCGTGAAATCGATGCCCTTCAGTGTCAGTCCTGAGAGAGCCCGTAGATCCTGCATATCTGACTCAAAGCCGACGAGCGCAGCCTGCAGCGGAATGATGCTGTGACCTGCTGTCTTGGCCATGGCAAAGCCGTCTCCTGTCGAACCGGTGGACGGATACGACAGACCGCCGGCAGCAAGCACGACGCTCCGCGACCGGTACGGTTCTGCCGTTGTCCGGACGAGAAAGCCGTCTGAACGGCGTATCAGGGCGGTGGCTGCCGTTTCCGTTTCGATCTGCACGCCCGCTTCCTTCAGGGCGCGCCGGAAGGTCTTCGTCACGTCGCTTGCTCGGTCTGTGATGGGAAACATCCGGCCGCTGTCTTCTTCCTTCAGCCGCAGACCGTGCGAAGCCAGAAACTGCTCAAGATCGTCCGGACTGAAACGGTGCAGGGATCCCAGCACAAACTTGGGATTACGCCAGATCTTTGCCTGGAACCCCGCAGTATCAGCGCGGTTCGTGACATTGCACCGGCCGCGTCCTGTAAGGTTGAGTTTCATACCCAGTTTGGCATTCTTTTCAAGCAGTATGACCGAAGCCCCGTTCTCGGCTGCGGCAACTGCGGCAGCCATGCCGGCGGGTCCGCCGCCAATCACAATAACATCAGTTGTCATCCAGGTGATCCTCGTCTCTGGGGGCGTACACTTCGTGGTCCCGCCACAGCCCCTCCAGCTGCTCAAAATTGGAGAAAAGCTGGGCGCGGCGGCGCAGTCCCAGTCTGATAATGAGCACATTGATCAAGGCAAGCGGAGCAACAAAAGAGTCCACAAAGGAATTCATGTAGCTCTTGGCTGTCAGCGCGTAATCGCAAAGAAGGGCCGGAGGTGAAGTATAATGATCAGTAATTGCTACGGTTGCCGCGCCGCTGCCGCGTACGTGACGCAGCAGGCTCAGTGTCTGCCGTGCGTAGCGCGGAAAGCAGACCGCGACAACACAGTCCTGGGTGTCGGCGCCCAGTGTCTGCGCATAGAGATCCGAGCCGTCGAAGCGGATCACCCGCACATTGTCCATCATGTAGCGCAGATAGTAATCGAGAAACTCAACAAGCGGCCGCGAGGACCGCGCGCCTACCAGGTAAAGTCTCCGAGCGGAATTCATAACGTGCACCACGGCATCAATCAGTACAGCCGAGTTCTGCTGCGCGGTTATCCGCAGGTTATTGATGTCTGTCTTGAACGAGGACCGCACGATCGCTTCAGCTGGAAGACCATCCATCATGTTGAGCCGCTCAACGGTTGTCATCTTTGTCTGCAGGTTATCCTGCAGTTCCTTGACCAGGCCTGGGAAGCCGCTGCAGCCGATCGTATAGGCGAACCGAACGATCGTCGGAGCGCTGACAGCGGTGCGCTCGCTGAGTTCGCTCAGGGACATGCAGGAGGCCTCCCGGTAATGGAGCAGCAGATAATCCGCAAGGCGCTTCTGCTGCCGCGTAAAAGTGTCATAGCGCAGGGTCAGCCGGTCAAGAAGCTGCATTCCCGTGTCCATCAGGCCGCGCTGCGCACGGGGCCGTCCAGACCGTCCAGGGCACCGGCAAGCCCGGACATCACGTCGGCGGCTGTCGCGTTCCAGAGCAGCGGGGTCACTGTAATGAAACCCTGGTCGGACCACCAGACGTCTGTCTGGTGCACTTCGTTGTAGTCTGTCTCGTTCTTGACAGCGCAGACCCAGTAGTACTGCCGCCCGAACGGATCATCCTGTTTCCGGAAGACAGTGTCGTACACGCTGATTCCCTGCTCACAGACGCGGATGCAGGGACCCTGCGCACGGAGTTCCCAGGGAAAGTTCACATTCATGATCCAGCGTGAACCCATGAGGGAGAGCGGCGCCCCTTCCACAATCACGGCTGCCATGGACGCCGCCTGGTCAAACCGCCCGGCCCTGTCCGCGCCCTGGTCCCCGGGGGCTACGCACAGGGAGAAGGCGACAGCCGGCACTCCACACACAGCCCCCTCGAGAGCTGCATGTACCGTACCGGAATAGGATATATCGGTTCCTAGATTCGCGCCGTTGTTAATGCCGGCCACAACCAGGTCAAACGGAGTCCCGGAAAGCGGTCCGAGGCCGATGCGCACGCAGTCGACCGGCGTGCCGTTCACCGCGTACAGCGTAAGGCCCGGAACCTCTTCTCTCGTCACTTCCCGCACTGTGAGCGGTCTGTCCAGTGTCAGCGAATGGCTCGCCGCGCTGCGCTCGCGGTCCGGGGCCACGACTGTCACTGTGTGGCGCCGGGACAGCGCTGCCGCCAGCTTCAGGATGCCTGGTGCGTGAACACCATCGTCGTTCGTCAGCAGTATATGCATAGGTGCCGTCCTCTCATAGGTCCGCTAATTCCGGCGGAAACATTTCCTGCAGCCGTTCATTGATCCAGCCTGCTGCATCCGGCTCGTCCAGGCGCAGAGCCGGCATCAGGCGGCGCAGGTCGCGGGTATCCAGAACACTTCTGCGTCCCGGCATGCGCCCCTCCACCCGAAAGCTGCGCACCGGATTGCAGAACATAACAAGACGGACCGTGCCGGCGAAATCCCCGATCGGCGGACGGTCCGGGTGTGAGAATCTGTATAAAGCAGCAACCTGCGTACCTGCTCCTTCCCGCGAGCAGATCCTGAGCCGGCCGCCGGCACGCTCTGCGCCGGCCTGTGTAAGGGCAAGCCCCAGACTGATCCGTCTGCCTGGTCGCCCGGAAACAAAGGGATCCGCAGCCTTTCTGAGCAGGTCCCTGGTCATGCCGCATCCATTGTCGGCGATGCTCAGAACGACCCTGTCGGCAGGCGGATCAACAGTCAGCCGCAGGCTGATGCTCTGCGCATCGGCAAGCAGAGCGTTCTCGACCAGGTCGAGAAGATGGAGGGAAATCTCCCTCATATTCTCTCAGGCGCTTTGCGCCCGGTAGATGTTCAGGATACCGGCCACATCGTCCGGTTTCAGACGGCCGTAAACCTGGTCATCAATCATAATGACCGGAGCAAGCCCGCAACATCCCAGGCAGCGCGTCGCTTCAAGGGTGAACAGACCGTCGCCGCTGGTCGATCCCGGTTCGATCCCAAGCTCACGTGTGAGCGCGCTGAGAATGCCGTCTGATTTCTTCACGTAGCAGGCCGTTCCCATGCAGACTCCAATGACATGCTGTCCCTTGGGCTCAAGCGCGAACTGCGAGTAGAAGGTCGCCACCCCGTAGATCTCTGTCATTGGAATATTCATGCGTTCAGAAATGAATTCCTGGACTTCAAAGGTGAGCGCACCGAATATGTCCTGCGCTTTCTGCATGACCGGCATCAGCGGGCCTGGGTGGTCAAGCATGCCGTCTATATAGGTTCCGAGTTCCTCGAACTGCTGTTCTCTGCTGACTGCACTCATTGATTTTCTATCTTACAGCGGTAAATACCGCATTCTCCTTTCTGATGACTGTCCTGGTTCAGAGCGGCCGGAAGGAGGCTCTGCCTGCGGTCTCACCCGCAGACTCCGGCCTCGCGCAGGTCCCCGCAGAGACAGAAGGCTGTTTTTTCCGTTGCAAAAACCGGCATGCCTTCTGCTTCCGCCCGCGCAAGCGTAGCACTGGGCACGACCGTGCCCCCGACCACGATCACGCCGGCCAGATCATGCCGGCAGGCAATGCCGATGACAGCCAGATGCGTCTGCACCGTGATCCAGAGCAGACCTTCCCTGCCCTCGGCAAGGACCATACTGAGAAGATCGCAGACAATCGCCCCTCGCACAGCCCTGTTCCGGACCGGAAGGTGCGTCAGCTGTCTGAAACCGCATCTTTCGGCCAGACCGTCCACAGTTATCATGCGGCTTCTCCCTGCCTGCCGCTCCAGGCAGGCGTGCTCAAAATACAACAAAACCGCTGACCATGAAGCAGCGGTTTAATGGAGGCGCCACCCAGATTTGAACTGGGGGTAAAGGATTTGCAGTCCTCTGCCTTACCACTTGGCTATGGCGCCCAGTGGAGCGGAAGACGGGATTCGAACCCGCGACATTCGCCTTGGCAAGGCGACACTCTACCACTGAGTCACTCCCGCAAAATGGCGACCTGGAAGAGACTCGAACTCTCGACCTCTAGCGTGACAGGCTAGCGTTCTAACCAACTGAACTACCAGGCCATGCTTGGTGGGAACAACAGGGCTCGAACCTGTGACCCCCTGCTTGTAAGGCAGGTGCTCTCCCAGCTGAGCTATGCTCCCACGCCGTTCCGCGAAACGGAACGCAATCAATTGTAGCGGCTTGAGATCCGAATGTCAAACAGCATCAGGACTGGCTGCCGCGCCGGCTGCGAAGTTCACTGAGCACTTCTTCAAAACCCAGTTCCTTTTCCTCAAGCAGCACCAGCAGATGATAGAGCAGGTCAGCCGTCTCGTAGCGGAGTTCCCCCGTGCCGTCATTCTTGGCCGCGATAATGACCTCCGAGGATTCCTCACCCACTTTTTTCAGAATCTTGTCGATTCCCTTCTCAAAAAGATAGTTTGTATAGGAACCCTCTTTCGGGTGCTCGCGCCGTTCGTGGATCACATCCCGGAGCCGGAACAGGATCTCCGGATCCGGACAGTCAGCTTCCCCTTCCTGCAGAGACGAGAAAAAGCAGCTCCGGCTGCCGGTGTGGCAGGCGGGACCCGTCTGTTCAACCAGCAGCAGCAGTGCGTCACGGTCGCAATCGAGCCGGACCGAGACAACGCGCTGCGTGTGGCCGGATGTCTCTCCTTTTTTCCACAGGCTGTCCCGGCTGCGCGAATGGTAGTGGGCCCACCCTGTCTCCAGTGTCTTCTCCACTGCCTCCTGATCCATGTAGGCCAGCATGAGGACCTCGCCTGTATGCACGTCCTGGGCAATGGCCGGCACCAGTCCGCCCTGCTTTTCAAAGTCAATTCGGTTTTCCATTGGTCATCCCTCCCATCGTGCTCTCAGCAAACCGGCCGTACCGGAATCCCGCAGTCCGCAAGATAGCGCTTCAGTTCCGGAATCGGCAGAATCCCGTAATGAAAAAGCGAGGCAGCAAGCACAGCGCTGGCGTCTGCTTCTTCGATGACATCGCGGAAATGCTCCCTGGTTCCGGCGCCGCCGGAGGCGATCACAGGAACAGAAACAGCGCCGGATACGGCCTTTGTCAGCGCAATATCGAAACCAGCCCGTGTTCCGTCCGCGTCCATGCTCGTCAGCAGGATTTCGCCGGCGCCCCGCCGGCAGGCCTCTTTCGCCCAGGCAATCGCATCCATGCCGGTCGGCTCGCGCCCTCCGCAAAGGTACACCTCCCAGCCCCCGGCCGCAGTGCGTTTGGCGTCTATGGCCACGACCACGCACTGTCTGCCAAACCGTTCGGCTGCCTCATCGATCAGATCTGGGTTGCGCACGGCCGCACTGTTTACGGAAATCTTGTCCGCACCGCTGCCGAGCAGCCGCCGGAAGTCCTCGACAGTCCGGATGCCCCCGCCCACCGTCAGCGGGATGAAAACCTCACTGGCAGTCTTCTCGACGATATCGACGATTGTGTCCCGGTTGTCACTCGACGCAGTGATATCCAGGAACACAATCTCGTCTGCTCCCTGGGCATTGTAGAACGCCGCGCTCTCGGCCGGATCTCCGGCATCGATCAGATTCACAAACTGTACGCCCTTGACAACCCGGCCGCCGCTGACGTCCAGGCAGGGAACGATTCTGCGGGTCAGCATGGTTCCGCGCAGCGCACAGCCTCCGCGAGGCTGAACGCGCCGTCAAGCAGGGCCCGGCCGATAATCAGGCCGCCGGCCCCCGCCTCACGCATAGCCTCAACGTCACCGAGCGAGGAGATGCCGCCGGACCCTACAATATTCGCGCGTACTTCGGCGGCCAGGCGGGCCGTCATGTCTGTGTCCGGACCGGACATCATGCCGTCGCGTGCAATGTCTGTATAGATGATCACAGAAACGCCCTCTCCGCTCAGGTGCCGGGCCATCTCCAGCGCATCCACATCAGACTGCGCCGTCCAGCCGTGCAGTGCCAGCCGTCCCCGCCGCGCGTCCAGGCCGGCCGCAATCCGGCCGCCATAGTTATCCACAGCCCATCGCACCAGCTCCGGGTTTTCCACAGCGGCTGTACCCAGAATGACCCTGGATACGCCGCGGTCAAGATACCGGCGGATCTGTTCCCGCGAGCGGATTCCGCCCCCGACCTGCACCGGCAGTCCGGTTTCGTGGACGATTGCCGCAATGATCTCGCTGTTGTCCCCGGTGCCGAAGGCGCCGTCGAGATCAACCACATGAAGCCAGGCAGCGCCTTCCCGCTGGTAGCGCGCAGCAACTTCTGCCGGTCGGCCGTAATCGGTCGCGGCGTCCGGTTCCCCTTTGCGCAGACGCACGCACCGACCGTCCCTGATATCAACTGCCGGATAGATGATCATAGTTATCCACGCCTCCGCCTCGTTTATCCACAGGTTGCGTCAGAAAATGCTCCAGGACCAGCAGGCCGGCACGGCCGCTTTTTTCCGGATGAAACTGCGTTCCCCAGATATGGTCCCGCTGCAGGGCGCACACAAACGGATATCCGTACGTGCAACTGGCAGCGGCAAAAGCCGGAGGCACACAGTCCGCATGGTACGAGTGCACAAAGTACATATAGCTGTCCGGGAGGTTATCCACAAAAGAATCTGGTGCGGCTCCGATGCTGTTCCATCCTATGTGCGGAATGCGCAGGCCCTGCGTCTTCGGTCTGGAAAACGGCACGACGCGGCCGGGTATCAGACCGAGTCCCTCAAAATGACCGAATTCCAGGCTCTCCTCAAGCAGCAGCTGCATTCCCAGGCAGATACCTAGCAGCGGCGTGCCGCCGGCAGCTGCTGCCGTGACCGCAGTATCGAGGCCCAGGCGGTGAAGCCGCGCGACTGCATCCCCGAACGCGCCGACGCCGGGCAGGATGAGGCGGTCAGCCCTGGCGACTGTCTCTGGATTGCCGGAGATAACGGCATCGCAGCCGAGCGCCTGCACTGCCTGCTGCACGCTGCGCAGATTTCCCATGCCGTAGTCGGCTATGACCACTCTCATAGCATACCTTTGCTGCTGAGGACGCCGCGGCCGGTGAGCTCAGCTGCCTGCCGCAATGCATGGGCGAAAGACTTGAACAGCGCTTCCACCATATGGTGGACGTTGGCGCCGTACAGGATTTCCATGTGCAGCGTCAGGCCGGCATTCATCGCGACTGCCCGGAAGAATTCCTCGCAGAGCTCGGCGTCAAAGGCACCGAGGCGCACTTTTGGGATGGTTCCCCGGAAGACAAAAAATGGTCGGCCGCTGATGTCCAGGTGCGTCACGGCCAGCGTTTCGTCCATCGGAATAAACATCGTGGCGTAGCGGCGGATGCCGCTGCGGTTACCGAGTGCCTGAGCCAGGGCCTGCCCGATCACAATGCCGCAATCCTCCACCGTATGGTGGCCGTCGACCTCAAGGTCACCGTCGCAGGCAAGGTGCAGCTGCATCCCCCCGTGCGTGCCGAGCTGAGCCAGCATGTGATCAAAAAAACCGATGCCGGTGTCCGTTTTGGCACTGGCGGGGCCGTCGAGATCCAGTTCAATGCGGATCGATGTTTCCGCCGTCGTCCGCTGCCATCTGCTGCTGCGCATATCGGCTCCTTTCAGTCGCAGCTCTCAGGCTGCGGTTCGGAAGGAGCCGCAGACCGCAGCTCAGCACTGCGGGCATGGGCTTCCAGACCCTCTGTGCGGGCAAACAGTGCAATTTTGGCCGCTTCCTGCGCCATCGCTTCCCGCGTGAAGTATATCACGCTCGATTTTTTTTGGAAATTGTCCACATTGAGGGGCGAAGCGAACCGTGCTGTGCCGTTCGTCGGCAGAACATGGTTCGTCCCTGCAAAGTAGTCGCCAAGCGGCTCCGGCGAATACGGACCGAGGAAAATGGATCCGGCGTTGCGGATATCAAAGAGGAGCTTCTCCGGATCTGCCGTCAGCACTTCCAGGTGCTCCGGAGCAATGGCATTCACCACCCGCACTCCCTCGTCGAGATCGTCGCAGACAATAACCGTGCCGAACGACTCCAGGGAGCTTCTTGCAATGTCCCGCCGCGGCAGTGTGGACAGCTGCTGCTCCACTTCCTTGTCCACAGCCCGGGCCAGGTCCGCGCTGTCGGTGACCAGGACGGAGGCGGCCAGGACATCGTGTTCGGCCTGCGAGAGCAGGTCGGCGGCTGCCAGGCCGGCCGCCGCTTTTCCGTCAGCCAGAATGCAGATCTCCGACGGTCCTGCGATCATGTCGATCCCGACACGGCCGTACAGAAGCCGCTTGGCGAGTGCCACGTAGATGTTGCCGGGACCGGCGATCACGTCTGCTTTGGGCACGGAGGCCGTGCCGAAGGCAAAGGCGGCTACGGCCTGCGCACCGCCAATCTTATAGATGGCATCCGCACCGGCCACATGCGCCGCCACGACAGTAACGGGGTTGATGCTGCCGCCGCGGGCGGGAGTGCCCACGCAGACGGTCTCCACGCCGGCACACTTGGCCGGAACAATATTCATGAGGACGCTCGAAGGATACGCCGCCGTGCCGCCCGGCACATAGACAGCCGCGGTTGCCACAGGAATATAGAGCTGCCCAAGAAAAGAACCATCCGGCCGCTCGATAAACCAGTTTTCGCGCTTCTGATGGCGATGGAACGCTTCGATGTTTGCTGCCGCCTCGACGAGCAGCTGCCGAACTTCTTTGGGCACTTCGCTGTATGCCTGCTCAATTTCCTGCTCGCTGACCCGGATGTTTTCGGTCGTGATATCAAAATCGTCAAACTTCCGGGTATAGCTGAACAGGGCTTCGTCACCCTCGTGCTCGACAGCCTCCAGGATGCGGCGCACCAGGTGCTCCTCCTCCGGATGGCGCGCCTGGGCGCGCCTTGCCAGCCGCTCCTTCCAGGCAGCCGTGTCCTGCGCCGGTATGATCTTCAGCATTCTTGTGTCCTCACTGCTTCCCTGAGTTTTTCAATCAACGGCGTGATCTGGCCGCGCTTTGCCTTGAGACTTACCCTGTTGACCACAAGCCGCGCGGAGATGTCCATGACCTCAGCCGTAATCTGCAGCCCATTTTCGCGGATCGTGGAGCCGCTCTCAACGATATCGACGATGACATCGGAGAGCCCGACAACCGGAGCCAGCTCGATGCTGCCGTGCAGTTTGATGATCTCTATGTCCTCTTCCCGGTCGCCATAGTACATGCCGGCAATCCGCGGGTACTTGGTTGCAACCCGCAGGGCCTGACCGGCCGGTCTGCCGCTCTCGCTGCCGCAGGATGCCACGCACATGCGGCAGCGGCCGCATCGCAGATCAAGCATTTCATACAGCGGCAGTCCGGCTTCGAGCAACGTGTCCTTGCCGGCAACGCCCATGTCGGCCGTGCCGCGGTGGACATAGACCGGAACGTCCCCTGGCTTGACGAGCAGAAAGCGGATGTCTGTTGCCGGGTCCGTAAAGACCAGCCGGCGCGAGTCTTCCAGAATATCGGCAGTCTGCACGCCGCACGCGGCAAACAGCTTCGCTGCGTGCCTGGCCAGCCGGCCTTTGGGCAGTGCGATTGTCAGCATAGCAGTTCCTCAATTTCCGGGCCGTTCCAGTCGAGAGCATCCGCGGGTGCCTGTGGCCCGGCCAGGACAACCCGCCTGCCCCGCGACCGCAGGCGCCGGGCCAGCGCTGCCGCCTGCCCCGCCTCGTCCGCCTCGAAACGGAGCATCAGCGGCCGCTCTGCAGGTTCTGATTCCATTCCGAGTGCCCGCATCAGCCGCGTGAGGCGGATCGCGAATCCGGTGGCCGGCGCTTCGCAGCCGAACTCGCCCAGCAGCCCGTCATAGCGGCCGCCTGACAGCACAGGCCGTCCGATGTCAGAAGCGAGACCACGGAAGATGAGACCCGAGTAGTACTGGAAATCATGCAGCAGGCCGAGATCCACAGAGATGTAGCTGGTCATGCCGTAAGCCTCAAGGACCTTCAGGACACTGCGCAGGTTGTCTAACGCCTCGCGGCACATGTCGCTGTCTCCGGAGGCCCGGTCGAGCGCTTCCGCTCCGCCGAAGAGCCCCGGCAGCTCCAGCAGCGCCTGCTTTGTCTGCCCACTGAGCTGCAGCCGGGATAATGTGTACTCAAGTTCAACGCTGTTTTTATCGTTGATCAGGTGCCGGATCTGCTCACGCTGTCTTTCACTCAGGTCCGTGCCGGCCAGCAGGCCGCGAAAATACGCCACCTGCCCGATCTCAATACTGAAAGATTCAAGTCCGAGACTGCGCAGCGATTCGATGGCAAGCGCAACTGTCTCGGCATCCGCATAGGTACCGTCCGCTCCGATAAGCTCTACACCTGCCTGGGCACTCTCTACCTGCTCGCCGGGACGGCGCAGGCCGTACACGTTGCCCATGTAGAAGAGCCGCAGCGGTTCCGGTGACGGCAGCAGTTTTGTTGCCGACATGCGCGCGATCGGCCCGGTCACGTCCGGTCTCAGGGCCAGGATGCGTCCCTGCCGGTCAAAGAATTTGACTATTTCTTCCTGCACGTAGGGCACCGCGTCATGTGTGAACACGTCGTAGTGCTCAAAGACCGGCGTTTCGATCTCATCGTAGCCGGCACGCTCAAATACTCCGCGGAGTACCGCCTCCAGCGACCGCTTATGACGGCAGGCAGCCGGCAGGTAGTCCTGTGTGCCCGCAGGTGCATGCCGCTTGAGTGAATCGTCCTGCAAAGTCTCCTCCTTCAGTTGAACCCCACGTCGCGCCGCTGTCCGTCCAGCCGTTCTGCGGCGCGCTCTGCTGTGTAGATGTAGTCACTGCGCAGACGCGGATCGGCGGCCATCTCATCAAGAATCTCCCGGTAGGCAGCCAGCATGGCAGTGTCGCGGATGTCCACAACGTCCGGACCCCGTCCGTGCTGACGCAGCCCAAGCACTTCGCCGGCACCGCGCTCCTGCATGTCCGCCTCGGCGATCTCAAACCCGTTCTGCGTACGGCAAAGCACGCTCAGCCTGGAGCGCGCCTGAGCCGACGCCGAGGTCAGAAAGCACCAGGCCCGGCTTTGGCCGCGGCCGACCCGGCCGCGCAGCTGGTGCAGCTGCGCCAGACCGAAACGGTCCGCATCATGAATAATCATGAGCGTGGCTGCCGGGACATCCACGCCGACCTCCACCACAGTTGTGGCCACCAGGACTGCTGTTCTGCCGGTCCTGAACTCTTCCATGGCACTCTGCTTCTCTGCTGCCGGCATCCTGCCGTGCAGCAGACCGAAGCGGACGTCCGGAAAACGGCTGCAGAGCTCCGTGTACACTTGCTCGGCACTGTGCAGACTGCTGCCGTCGGCGGATTCCACAAGCGGACAGACAATGAATGCCTGCTCTCCGGACCGCGCGTGTTCCGCCATAAAAGCATACATGTCACTGATCTTGTTCCTGCCTACCATCCGCGTCTCAACCGAAAGACGGCCCGGCGGCAGCTCATCCAGGACCGATATCCGCGACATGCCTCCCACTGCCAGCGCCAGCGAGCGCGGAATCGGCGTGGCCGACAGGCTGAGCGCGTGCATTTCACCGTTGTCGCCGAGCAGCGTGCGGCGCTGGCGCACGCCAAAGCGGTGCTGTTCGTCCGTAACAAGCAGTGCCGGACGCGGCGGCCGCTCCTCTCCGTGCAGCAGCGCATGCGTTCCAATGATGTAGGGGGCCTCCCCCGAGCGGATTCGGCGGGCAGCCGCTGTCCGCTCGGCAGCAGACATGCTGCCGGTGACCAGCACCACCTTGTCGCTGCCAAGAAGCCGGCGCGCCGACGCTGCGTGCTGTGAAGCAAGTACTTCCGTCGGTGCGAGCAGATAACTTTGGAAACCGTCAGCTGCTGCTGCGTACATAGCAAAGAAGGCAGCTACCGTCTTGCCGCTGCCCACATCGCCCTCGACGAGCCTGTTCATCATACAGGTGCCTTCCAGATCTGCTGCAATCTCCGCAATCACTTTCTTCTGTGCCCCAGTCAGCGTGAACGGCAGGCTCTGCTCAAAGTCATGGATCCGGCTGCCGGCAGCAATGATGCGCGTGTTCTCTGCGGTCTGCTCCGCACCGGCCAGATCCAGCATTCTCGTGCTTACCAGGCCGCTTTCGAAGGCAAAACGGTAGCGGCCGAGTTCCTGCTCCGCCATCGTGCGCGGAGCATGCACGGCGCGGTAGGCCTGCCCACGGCTGAGCAAGCGATAACGCTCCTGGAAAAAACTGCTGTAGGGATCGTCGGAAGCCAGCATGGACAGCGCTGCTTTCACTGCCCGGCGATGCCGCGCCGGCGACAGTCCCGGGAGGCGGCGGTACACGGGAACGATGCCTTCTGCAGGCAGTTTTGTCAGTACGGCCGGAGCCGAGAAGGTCAGCCGTCCCTCCACCTGGCGCGCGGTCCCGTCCAGATAGATGCAGTCCGCCGCCTGGATGGCAGCTGCCAGGTACGGCTGGTTGAAGATGCGCACAGAGGCCCAGGTACTGCCATCCTCGTCAGCCACATCCAGCGACAGGATGTGCAGACCGCCCCGCACCCAGTTTCCCCTTGGTGGACGGCGCAGGACAGCCTTGTACAAATGCGGCTCGCTGTCGGCTTCGCTGAGTGTGCGCGGTGACGTGTAGTCTCTGTAGCTTACCGGGAAACAGTCGAGCAGATCCTGCACCGTTTCCATGCCGGCCGCAGCCAGTGCTTCCTGGGACACCGGACCGATTCCCGGAAGCACGGTGACCGGGCTGCCCGGTCCGACCGTCTCAGCCACAGCGAAAGAGCCGGGTGTTCCCGGCCCTGTGCGTGTTACTCAGCTGAAACAATGTAGTCATAGACCGGCTGGCCGCCGTAGAGCAGATCGATATCTATATCCGGATGCTCTTTCGCCGCCTCCGCCCGCACTCTTTCCGCATCTTCCGGCGTCACATCGCTGCCATGATAGATTGTGACCAGCTCGGTTTCCTCCGGTATGTCTGCCAGCAGCTTGGCCACCACGGACTCGAAGCGGTGTCCGGAACTGACGATCTTCCCGTCGTGCAGCCCGATTACTTCCCCTTTCCGCACCTCGGCTCCCTTGAAGAGGGCATCACGTACGGCATGCGTGACCTGGCCGCTCCAGACAGCCTCGCTGGCAGCGCGCATCTTCTCCACATTCGTCTCTGCCGACGCCTCCGGATCATAGGCAATCGCCGCTGCCACACCTTCCGGCAGCGTGGTCGTCTTGATGACCGTCACATCCTGATCCACCAGCTTGGCGGCCTGTTCCGCCGCCAGGACAATATTCTTGTTGTTCGGCAGCACGATGACATGCTTGGCCCGCGTGGCCCGGATTGCCCTGGCAATCTCGTCGGCAGACGGGTTCAGCGACTGACCGCCGTTCACAAAGCTCTTGACCTGGCAGTCCTCAAACACCGCGGTAAAACCTTCCCCGTTCGCGATCGCCGTCACAGCCACTTCGGCTTCCGGCTTGTCGCTTGCCGCACCGTCATCCAGTTCGCGGTGCTGCTCGCGCATATTGTCTATCTTGACCGATGAGAGTTCCCCGAGCTGCAGGGCACTGTTGAGCGCTGTTCCAGGCGTGTTCGTATGAACGTGCACCTTGAGCAGGTCGGTATCGCCGACCACGATGACGCAGTCTCCTATCGTGGAGAGTTTTTCCCGGAACTTGTTGATGTCACGCGTGCGGATCTGCGGGTACATATGCCGCACGAAGAACTCTGTGCAGTATCCGAACTCGATCTCCCGGTCGCAGGCTCCGACATCGGTAAATGTCTTGGGTTTCTCGGCAGCGAGAAGTTCACTCGCGTCAAGCTCACGGCCCTCGACCGCTGCCTGAAAGCCGGACAGCACCGCCATCAGGCCGGCTCCGCCTGCGTCCACAACGCCGGCTTCCTTCAGAACCGGCAGCATTTCCTGCGTGCGGCTGAGCGATTCGTTTCCCTTCTTATTTATGTAGGCCAGCAGACCCTCGAAATCGTCGTACTTATCCGCATAAGTGCGGGCAGCCTTGGCCACATCGGCTGCCACGGTCAGAATAGTCCCTTCCTTCGGACGCATCACGGCGTTGTAGGCAAGCTCTGTTCCCTTTTCAATCCCTTGCACAAAAGCCTCTACGTCATATCCGTCCTGCCCGTCGTTCTGCAGGGCGCTGACAAAGCCCGCCATCAGCTGCGAGAGGATGACCCCCGAGTTTCCCCTGGCCCCCCGGAGGGCCCCGGCGCTCATGGCAGTAAGGATCTTCCGGAGATCCGGATCCGGATCTCCGATCTGCGCCACTTCACGCGCCGCTGCCGCTGCGGTCATACCCATGTTCGTTCCGGTGTCCCCGTCCGGAACCGGAAAGATGTTGAGCGCATTGAGCGTTTCTTTGTTTCGATCCAGCATGGCCGCCCCGGAGGCCGCCATCGATTTCCACTGCTTCCCGTTGAGCGTTTTTGTCAAGACAGTTCTCCCTACAGCTGGATTCCCTGCACGACAATGTCGACCGATTTGACCTTCAGGCCGGTATCGTTCTCCACATTATACTTCACCTTGTCGATGACATTCTCCGCCACCGCTGCCAGCGAGACGCCGTACTTTACGGTCACATAGAGCTTGATCGAAACCATGTCCGAACCGTCTGTTACCACCTCGACGCCCTTGCTCGTGCCGCCGTCGTTCTTGAAGATGCTCGTGATACCCTCTCCGACGTTCTTCTGGGCCATTCCCACAAGCCCGTAGCACTCTGCAGCGCTCTGACCGGCTATGAAGGCGATGACGCTGTCGGCGTAGGTGACCTTCCCGTATTCGTTGGTAACTGTTGCGCTCATTCTCAATCCTCCCGCCTGTCGGCGTTCATCGTTCCGGCCCCGGTCTTTTCCTGCCGCGGCCAACCTTGATTCGCGGAGTCTTGCGCTGCCCAGTAGAGGGCGCGCCGGACTGCTCCCGGGCAGTCCTTGACGGTTACTATTCTATCCGAACCTATGCATTGATTCAAGCATAGCTCGTTGCTCGGCCACGCCTGGCAGGTCTTGTCAGAAAAGCGCGGCTGTGCTAGACTGGGAATGTTCGAAACTGTGGCAGAGGAGGTGTTTGTATGGCCAGGTATTGTGAAGTGTGCGGTAAAGGGATCTCTGCGGGCAACCAGGTGAGCCACTCGCACAGAAAAACGCGCCGGATTTGGGCGCCCAACGTGCAGCGTGTACGTGTACTGGAGAACGGTACACCCAAACGCAAATATGTCTGCACCCGCTGCCTTCGTTCAGGAAAAGTGGAACGCAACGTGTAACTGCCGAGACGGACGCCTTCACCGAAGGCGTTTTTTTTATGCTCTCAGACGGAAAAGCTGCGGACAAGAAAGACGGGCCCCCGCGTCTCGAGAGTGAACACGTCGCCGGTCGTCACATTACTGACGCCGCGGGCCGTATCTGAATGCAGCTTAAGCTCCCGGAGCGGGTAGCGCAGTCCGCTGGCGCTCACAGTGGCCGCCTCCCCGGCCGGGAGAATGGAAACAGTCTCGCCGGGCGCCGCCGGGAAACTGCCGCAGCCGTCGACGATGCGGACCGACTGCATGGAGTCCTGGATCTCGGCACTCACGCCGCGGGATCTGAACCATCGCAGAACGGCCAGGTTGCCGAGAAGGTGATCCACACGTCCGCCTGTGGCGCCGAGAATGACCACATCTTCCGCCCCCCGCTCAAACACGGTCCGGGCCGCCAGTTCCAGATCCGTCTCGTCCTTTTCGCGCGGCACTTTCACCACTTCAGCGCCCAGAGCCCGGATCTGATCTGCCGTTCTCTCTGCAGCGCTGTCCAGGTCTCCGATCAGCAGATCCGGAACAAGGCCCGCTGCAAGGAAAGCCTCCGCTCCCCGGTCCGCGGCGACACAAAGCTCGCAGTCTTCGCAGATTCTGCTGAGTAGCTCCGGCCGCGGCGGCGCGCCTCCGGCGACAATCAGGGCTTTCACTGCGCCTCCCGCAGTGCCAGCACGGCCTGTGCAGGGTCCGGCGCGCCGAAAACTGCGCTGCCGGCAACGAGCACGTCCGCACCTGCACCGGCGAGCAGCGCGGCTGTCTTGGGCGTCACACCTCCGTCCACTTCCAGCTCCACTGCCCGGGGACCGATCATGTCCCGCACAATCCGCACTTTCGGCAGCACAGCCGGGATCAGTTTCTGACCTCCGAAGCCCGGATTGACTGTCATCAGCAGCACCAGGTCGACATCATCGAGCAAAAAAGGCAGTGCGTCCGGCGGTGTGCCGGGGTTGAGGACCAGTCCGGCCCGGCAGCCGCAGGACCGGATGAGACTGAGTGCGCGCTGTACATGCCGCTCAGCCTCTAAGTGAATGGAGATGATATCTGCTCCGGCCGCTGCAAACTCCTCGATGTACCTGGAAGGTTCCTCAATCATCAGGTGCACATCGAGCGGCACGCTGGTGGTACGGCGCAGATCACGGATCATCTTGGGACCGAAGGTGATATTGGGGACAAACCGTCCGTCCATCACGTCGCAGTGAATGTAGTCGGCCCCCGCCTCCTCAGCGAGACGGACGCCAGCTTCCATCCGGGCAAAGTCCGCAGACAGGATCGAAGGTGCAATTTTGACCATACAGCATTCTCCGTTTTCTACAGGCTTCCCTGTCCTTCATCGAGTAGCTTCAGGTAGCGCTCGTACCGCCCCCGTTCAATTGCCCCTGCCTCCACAGCAGCTTTGACGGCACAGTCCGGCTCCCTGTCGTGCCGGCAGCTGTCGAAACGGCACCTGCCGGCGTATGGCGCAAACTCCGGATAGAACTCCGCGAGCGGTCTGTCGACCTCCTCCGGGGATGCCAGCACCGAGAAGCCCGGCGTATCGATCAGCGCCAGATCGTATGCAGGGATATCGATGATCTCCACAGACCGCGTCGTGTGGCGTCCGCGGTCTGTTTTGCGGCTGAGGCCGCCTGTTTCCCGCACATTGCTGCCGGCCAGACAATTGAGAAGCGACGACTTGCCGACGGCCGATTGGCCTGTCAGGCATACTGTCCTGCCTCTCATCGCCTCCGCCAGGTCCCTGACGCCGTCTCCGGTCTGCGCAGAGACCAGATACACATCGGCTGCATCTCTGTATTCGCGTCCGAGCTCCGCCGCAAGCTCCGGCCAGGCATCGGTCTTGTTGATGATCACAGCCGGGGCAATTGCCTGCCGGCGGGCCTCGGCGAGCAGTTTGTCGCACAGTAGCAGGTCGCTGCGCGGCTTGCGGGGGCTGAGAACAACGGCAAGCATGTCCACATTGGCTGCCCGCGGCCTTGTCAGCTCGTTGCGGCGCGGCAGAATCTGCGTGACCAGCGCTGTCGCTCCTTCGGCTTCTTTTTCCAGGGTCACGTAGTCCCCGACCAGCGGCTTGATGCCTTCAAGACGAAAGCGGCCGCAGGCCCGGCTCTCCTGCATTCCCGTCTCTGTCTCCACATAGTAGAAACCGCCGACTGCCTTTTTGATCCTGCCTTCCGTGGGTCAGTCCACCCTTTCCAGTTCTACGTGCCGGCTCTGCAGCGGCACGTCGTCCACGTACACGACCAGTTCAGCCTGTACAGTGGGAGTATCTGCATCAACCGACAGCGGCGAGAGTTCAATCTGATGCGTGCCCTCCTCAACGAGCGTGTCGGCAACAATACTGCAGACGGGCACCGAATCCACTTCCCCGACAATACCAACCTGCACTGAAGTCTGATCCCGGTCAGCACGGACTGCCACCTCGCCGGTATATATGTAGTCCGGATAGTCATATGCCCAGTAATGCAGCGAAACCGGCTTGCTGCTCATGAGTTCCGAACCGCTTTCCGGATCCTGGCTGTACACTTCACCGCTCAGCGAACCGCCGTAGCCTTCGTCGTCCATCTCGTAGAGCTTTACCTCCGAGAAGCCCGAATCCGTGAGCATGCTGAGCGCGTCCGGCAGCGGCTGTCCGGTCACATCCGGTACTGTGATGAGGTATCCCTCAGTCGAAACTTTGACAGTCAGGACCACATCCGTGGCGGCAGCGATGTCGGCTCCGGCCGGCGGCGACTGCTCAAGTACATATCCGATGGAGATCTCACCCTCCGGTTCCTCCACAATCGTTGCCGTGAGGCCCGCGCTGCGCAGGATCTGTTTGGCCCGGTCGACAGGCATATTGGTTACGGACGGCATTTTCTGGGCGCCGACGCCCTGACTCACGTAGAGAACGACGTCGGTGCCGGCAGCCGCGGATTTGCCGTACTCCGGGCTCTGCCGGATTACCTCGCCGGCGGCACGGTCGGAATTCTCTTCGATGACCCGCACATGGAATCCGGCATCCGTGAGAATCGTGCTCGCCTCTGTGCTTGTTTCGCCGACCACCTGCGGCACAAGCATCTGCGCGCGGACCTGCCCGCGGATAAAGCCCCAGATGCCGAAGACAACGGCAAGGGTCAGGCCGGCAAAGACCGCAGCCCAGCGGGCCACCTTCGCCAGCCGCCTTCGCGGCCGGGCTGCCTGGGCGCCCTGCGCGTGCTGCTTTGACCGTTTGCTTTCCGTGTACTTGACATACTCACCGTCGGGGTCCGACAGGGCCCGCGCCAGATCCTCGTACATGTTGAAGGCCGTCTTGTAGCGGAAGTGCTTGTCTTTCTGCGTTGCCTTCTGCACAATCCGGTTCAGGCTCATCGGCACATCTGTCAGCTCCGGGGTCGGCTCATTAATGTGCTTGAGTGCGATGGCGACAGACGAGTCAGCATCAAACGGCACCGTTCCCGTCAGCATCTCATAGAGCAGCACGCCGAGCGAATAGATGTCCGTCCGCTTGTCGACGCGTTCGCCTTTCGCCTGTTCCGGCGAAAAGTAATGCACCGAACCCATCACGGCGCTTTCCTCACTCGTGATCGTGTTCGAAGCCATGTTCCGGGCGATGCCGAAGTCCGCTATATATGGCTCACCGCTCTCATCGATCATGACATTGTGCGGCTTGATGTCCCGGTGAATGAACCCCTTGACATGCGCATACTCAAGAGCCAGGCACAGTTTCTTGGCCACAGAGACGACATACTTGGGAGGAAGTGGTCCTTCGGCTGTGATCAGCTGCTTGAGGGTGCGGCCGTTGATGAGCTCCATCACGATGAAGTAGCGGTCGCCGTCAAGGCCGGCATCAAAAGCGCGGATAATATTGGCATGTCTGAGTTTCAGGGACGCCTGGACTTCCTTCTTGAAGCGCTGCACGAACTCGTAGTTTTTCGTAAGTTCCTTTTTCAGGATCTTGACTGCCACGATCTGCTGCGTTTTTTCATCGAGAGCGCGGTAGATGTGCGCTGAGCCGCCGGACGCGATTTTCTCGAGCAGGCGGTAGCGGCCCGCAAGCAGATTGTCTCTCTCGGCCATCAGGCCTTCCCATCCGGATTCTCAGCAACAATGACCGAAATATTGTCACGTCCGCCCTGCTCGAGGGCAAAGTCGAGCAGCCGCTGGGCAATTTCGGGCGCTGAATCGCCGCTGGCTAGCTCTGCAAGCAGATGGTCCCGGTCGGCGTACGCAGTGAGACCGTCCGAACAGAGCAGGAGCAGATCTCCCGGCATCCACTGCTCCTTGTAGATGTCGACCTGCAGCGGGGACGTGCCGAGGGCCCTTGTGATCACATTGCGGAACGGGAAGTCCGCAGCCGCCTCCGCGCGGATGGCTCCGGTATCAATCAGCTTCTGGACGTAGGTGTGATCGCGCGTAATCTTCTTGAGCCCGCCGTTCTTTGCCAGATAGGCACTTGAATCGCCCACGTGGCCCACAGTGAGGGAGCGATCCTCCATGTAGGCAAACGTCAGTGTTGTCCCCATGCCGCTGTGCTCGGGATGTGCAGCCATGTGCTGCAGAATCTGGTCATTTGCATACTGGAAGGCATCCACGATCTGATCTTCGTCGAGCGATTCACACCCGAGGCGCTCGATATACTCGCGGATAGCCGCAGCCGCGACGGAAGATGCAACTTCCCCGGCGGCATGTCCGCCCATCCCGTCCGCAACCAGCGCGTAGCGGGGCATCTCCCCGGCTGCGATCAGAACGGTGTCCTCATTTGTCGACCGGACATTCCCTACGTGCGTTAAACCTGTGACTATCATTCGTATACGGCCAAGACAGCCTGCTTTCCAGGGAAGCAGGCTGCCGTCCTCCTTCTAATTGCTTTCTGCGTCCATACGCGCGGACACCTGGTGCGCCTTTGTATGCCGCCGTCAGGAAAGGATCGCATCGATGCAGTTCTGAACCTCTGCAAGCGGTGCGCCGCACTGTCTGGCGGTTTCCTCAAGGCTGAGCGGCGTTCCGGCGCTGCCTGCGGCCACCCACAGTGCTGCAGCTGCAGAGGCTGCCGGCTCCCGCAGGGCCGCTCTGCCTGCAGACTGTCGGAGCAGAGCGGCCGCTCCCTCCCCGGCATCCGGCCGCTCCAGCTGAACCGCAACCTCCCGCGCGAGCTCTGCCGCCCGGTCCGGATCCGGTGCAGCAGAGCTGCCGCCATCTTCCCAGGCTACCATGTTGAGCTCCCCGCCGAGGCTTACCGGCAGAGGCCCGGTTACATCCATCGCGGCCAGGTGCGCTCCTATCTCCTGCTTGAGGGTGTCCGGCAGCGTCCGCATCAGCAGGAAGCCGCGCAGCATCTCCTCGGCCTTCCGGTCGCCGAATCCTTGGATGAGAGCCAGGCAGGCCAGACGAACATTCTCATCCCCGTGCTTGACCATCCACAGAAGCAGCTGTTCGAAGTCAGCGTCGTCCTGCCAGCGGCTGTAGAGATCTGTGTTGTCGAGGCGCAGATACTCGTTCAGTCTGCTGTGCAGTCTGAGGGTCTCCTCGGACGGCAGCGCATAGACATAGCTGAGCTGCGGAAGAGGAGCGTCATCCCGCAGCGCCTGATTAAGAAGCTGCAGGTAGTAGTCGGCCACAATCCGGGACTCCTCAATCCGCCGCACTTCAGTGAGCAGCTGCACCGCCTGCGTGCCGCGGCCAGTATTACAGGCTGCCACGGCCTCACTGAAGAGACTCTGCACATTGCGCTGACACAGGCTGTTATATGCATGCATATGGCGGTAAGCCCGGTCATGCTGGCCAAGCTCGCAGAACAGCGCAGCAATCTGAAACCGTTTCTCGTCGCTGCCGGGGCTGATGCTGTCGAGCAGATCCAGATAGGGCACCGCTTCCTCGGCACGCCCTGAACCGCTCAGAAAAGTCGCCATATTGCAGATTGCCGGGACGTTTTCCGGTTCATTTGCCAGCACCTGCCGCGTCAGCTCAAGCGCTTTGTCTGTCTGGCCGAGACCGTAGCAGGCCATGGCAAGATTATTACGCACGTAAGGCGTACCTGCCTGAGAGGCTGGAACGGCCTGCAGGATCTGGCAGGCCCGGTCGAAACGGCCGCTGTCCATGTGCCGCACTGCCTGCACGACCTGAAGCTGGGCCTCATGCTCACTGGCGTCGGTAAAGAAGCCGAGCGCACCGTCCTGTTCTGCACCGAGAAAGGCCAGCATCTCCCGGACCTTGGAGGCGTGAGGGCCGCGGGGCGCCAGGTGGAGGTAATCCTTGAAGGCATTCTGCGCGCCGGCGTAATCACCGCAGGAGATCAGGATGGATCCCAGCAGGAAAGTGCATTCCGGCTCCAGTTCTTTTTCTGTGCCGGCAACAGTAAAAAGCCAGCGCAGAGCCTCATCATACTGGTGCACTTCCGAGAGTGCATCTGCGAGCAGCAGACGGGCCGCGCCAAGGGCCGGAGCCAGCCGCAGCGCTGTGCGGGCATTTTCGATAGCGCCGGGAAAGTCGCCGTTCTCTAGCGCCCGCCGTCCGGCTGAGAGACAGCTTTCTGCGGACTGAGAAGAGCCGGCGGCATCGGTCTGCGTCTCATCCGCCATTCGGTTCCCCTTCCGTGCCGGCAGACGGCTGCTCTGGCGCGCTCGCATGAGAACGGATCTCCTCCAGTTCGCCCGCGTCGAAATTGTACTTCTTGTTGCAGAAACTGCACACGATTTCAGTGCCGCCGTCCTCCTCGATCATTTTGGTCAGCTCTTCCGGACCGAGCGTCGCCAGCACGCCGGCGAAGCGTTCCTTGGAGCAGTCACAGACCAGCCGCGGCTGCCGCCGCTCCAGAATGGTCAGATCCATGCCAGCAAAGATGCGGTCCATAACCTTGTCAATATCCTCGCTCATCAGATACATCGGGAAATTGCTGATTTCTCCGATACGGTTTTCGATTTCCGTCAGCATTTCCTCGCTGCAGCCGGGCATCGGCTTGATCGTGATGCCGCCGGCATTGATCACGCTCATGTCTGTCTCCAGCCAAGTGTTTACGAATACGACAGAAGGCTGCTGCTCGCTCTGCAGGTAGTATGCAGCAATATCTTCACCGATTTCGCCGCTTACAAGCGGCGTCCGGCCCACATATGGCTCGCGCAGCCCGAGGTCCTTGGACACAGTAACAAAGCCGTCCGTTCCGACTGCGCCGGCTATGTTGAACCCCGGCTTGTCCCCCGGAGGCACGTCAACGCCGGGGTCTCCGACATACGCTTTCATCTCCAGCTCGGCATTTCCGACCACAATGATGTTGCCGACTGGTCCACCGCCGTTGATCATCAGCGTCAGCCTGTCGGTATCGTTCTTGAGCGTCGCGCACATCATGACGGCCGCAGCCAGGGCGCGGCCGAGAATGATCGTGGCAATCGGGGATGCATCGTGCGTCTGGCGGATCTCCTCGACGAGACGCGAGATGTCGCAGGCGTAGACGGCCATATCCTCACCGATCAGACCTTGCAGCAGAATATCGTTGTCTTTCTTCATAAACTAGCTCCTTTTAACTGCACGGAATTCAATCCGCTCACAGTCTGCCTGCGGCGGATGCTCTGTGCCGAAAGCAAAGGCCTCCACTCCTGTGAAGCCGGCGGTGCCGAGGGCCCGGCGGATCTCCTCTTCGCTCCAGCCGCGGATGAGGTGCACTTCATCAAACCGGTGGTATGTTTCTCCGTCCTCCCGGCTGAACACTGTCAGGGTCATTTCCAGCAGTGCCGTCTGCTCGTCGTAATGATTCTGCCAGAACAGTGTCTGATTCTCGCCGTCGTCATAGTAGAATTCATTGCCGAGCACATGCTGCAGGCGGTAGACCGTGGAGATGTCAAACAGCAGCACGCCGCCATCACGTAGGTTCGCGGCTGCAGCGTCCAGGAATCTCTTCAGCTCCTCCGGCGTCGTCAGATAATTGACTGCATCTAGTCCGCACACTGCCGCATCAACCGGGCGCACCAGGCGGAACTCAGTCATATCGCAGCAGGCCAGCTGATAGGGTCTTCCCAGTGGCCGCAGTTTGTCTGCCGCCTGCGCCAGCATCCCTTCGGCCCGGTCAACACCGATCACAGTATGTCCCCGCCGCAGGAACTCCTGGGTAAGGCGGCCGCTGCCGCATGCATACTCAAGCAGGGACAGCGGTCCTGGTCCTGGAAGCAGCTTGATCAGGTACTCGGCCCACTCTGCTCCCGGGACATCATAAAGCAGCTCATCGTATACTTCGCTCAGTTTGTTGTAATCCGTACTCATGAAGCCTCGTCCTGAGGGAAGCCGGTGACCCGCAGGTAATACTCCACCCCAGTTTCCAGCACGCGCTCATCAAAACTGAAACGGCTGCTGTGCAGGGGCTCATGCCAGCTGCTGCTGCCCGTGCCGAGAAAGGCAAAAAAGGCCGGCATAACCTGCTGGTAGAAGGAAAAATCCTCACTGATCATGACCCGGTCCGGCGTGACCCATTCGTCGGGCGCAAAGCACCGCTCCACCCTTGCAAAGAGTTCCTCCGGATTGACGACCGGCGGATAGGAGGCTGCCTCGGTCATTTCAGTCCTGACTCCGTACATGGTCTCGAGTCCCTTGAGGAGTTCGCCGGTCCGCCTGGCAATCAGGGCCTGCACCTCGGCCGAGTAAGCACGCACTGTTCCCTCGAGCCGCAGCTCACCGCAGATAATATTGCGGGCACTGCCGCCCTCGACGCGCCCTACTGTGAACAGAGCCGCCTGCTCTGGATCGACACTGCGGGATACGATGGTCTGAATGGCTCCGATGAGCTGCGCCCCGGCTACTATGGCATCGGTTCCGTCCTGGGGGCGGGCCCCATGACAGCTGCGGCCCAGAATGCGGATATCGACTTCGCGCACGCCGGCCATGAGCGGACCGCTCCGCAGGCCAAGCATTCCTTCCTCAATAAAGGGCCACAGGTGTAGACCGTACAGTGCTTCCGGAGAAGGATCCTGCAGGGCACCGGCCTCAAGCAGAGGTGCGGCCCCGCCGGTCGTCTCTTCTGCCGGCTGGAACAGAAATACGTAGTTGGTGTCGAGCCGGCTGCGCGCAGCACTGACAATCTGTGCGGTCAGAAGCGCGATGGCCATGTGTCCGTCATGCCCGCAGGCATGCATCCTGCCAGGGTGCTCCGAGGCGAACGGCAGTCCGGTCTGCTCACTGACCGGCAGAGCATCCATATCCGCCCGGATGGCGACTGTGCGGCGGGCGCCGGGTGCCAGGAAAACAGCCTTTACACCCGTCCCAAGATAGATCTCCAGTCTGTCCGGATGCATGGCTTCAAGACGTACCGCGACGTACTCACTGGTCTTGAATTCCTCAAACGCCGTCTCCGGGATGCGGTGCAGATCGCGGCGCATACCGCGCAGCTCCTCTGCCTTTTCTGCAATACATTTTCTTACTCTCATTGCGCTCACGCTTCATCATACCACGCCCGCCTCAGGCAGGTACAGGATCTGTTGGACCTCCCCCGGCTGCTCTGCTATAATTCGTCCTGGAAATCCGTCAGAGGTGCGCCTCGTGATCAGTACGCTGCGTCAGGTTCCGGCCATGAACCGCACACCGCAGCTGAAAGGCACCGGCGCCGAAGGACAGGTCGCAGCCGGCTTCCTGCTCCTGGGCGGACGGTCAACAGCCGTCCGACTGTCATGATCCATGGTGCGCTGCAGAATTTCCGGCGGCGGCATATGAGGCCGCCATTTTTCGTTTGCGGACAACTGGGACCCGGCGTGTCTGGTTCCCTGCGCCCGGCCCCGCCGCTGCGGTCTGCCGGGCGGATACGGCTCCTGCTCCCGGCTTCCGGCGGCGGAGACAGACAAGAGAAAAGGAGTATGCGGCATCTGGCAGCTGCCCGCGGGCGCAAAGCCGCCTGGCCGCGAAATGATGAAAGAATACAATATCGCCGTGGTCGGCGCAACTGGTATGGTCGGCAGGAAATTCCTCCAGGTTCTCGAGGAGAGGAAACTGCCGGCTGCAAGCTACCGCCTGCTCGCCAGCCGGCGCAGTGCTGGCCGGGAGGTGGAATTTATGGGCCGCACCTACGAGATCGAGGAGCTGAACGAGCACAGCTTCGACGACGGCAGGACGGATATTGCCCTGTTCTCGGCCGGAGCCGGCGTCAGCAGCCGCTTTGCTCCGATCGCTGCCGAGAATGGCGCTCTCGTGATCGACAATTCGAGCGCCTGGCGTATGCATGAAGACGTTCCCCTGGTTGTGCCGGAAGTGAACCCGCAGGACATCGCTGAGCACAAAGGCATCATCGCCAACCCTAACTGTTCCACCATACAGGCCGTGGTCGCTCTGAAGCCGCTGCATGACCGATACGGCATTGAGCGGGTGGTCTATTCCACCTACCAGGCTGTCTCCGGAGCGGGCATGGGCGGCTACCGGGATCTTGAAAACGGCATCAGCGGTGATCCGCCGGAGAAATTCCCCTACCCGATTTTCGGCAACATCCTGCCGCAGATCGATGTTTTTGACGAGGACGGCTACACAAAAGAAGAGCTCAAAATGATCAACGAGACCCGCAAGATCCTTGGGGATCCCGGCATGCGGATTACAGCGACCACCGCCAGGGTGCCTGTCTACTATGGTCACAGCGAATCGGTCAATGCCGAGCTGAAAAAGCCGTTCGAACTCGACGAGCTCGTGCAGCTGCTGCGCAGCGCGCCGGGCCTTGTCGTGCAGGATGAAACGGAATCGGGCAGCGCGGCCGGGACCTATCCGATGCCGCTCACGGCAGCCGGCCGCGACGAGGTTTTCGTGGGGCGCATCCGTCGCGACCGGTCTGTCCCGAACGGCGTCAATCTCTGGGTCGTGGCCGACAACATCCGCAAAGGCGCGGCGACCAACGCTGTGCAGATAGCTGAGGAGTGGATCAAGATGCAGAGCGGAGACAGAGCATGATTTTTACAGGTTCCGCTGTCGCCCTGGCAACTCCGTTCACGGACGACGGCATCAACTTCGCGACGCTGGAGCGCCTGCTTGAATTCCAGATCGAAGGCGGCACCGATGCCATTCTGGTCCTGGGAACGACCGGCGAGCCTGCCACCATGTCGCCGGAAGAAAAAGACGAACTGCTGCGCTTCGTTTTCCGCAGAGTTGACGGACGCACGCCCCTGATTGTCGGGGTTGGAGGCAACAATACACGCGCTGCAGCCGAAAGCGCGGCCCGCGCCCGCGATATGGGTGCCGCCGCGGTGCTGGCGGTGACTCCCTACTACAATAAATGCAGTCAGGACGGCCTCATCCGGCACTTCACCACGATCGCAGACGCCGGCAGGCTTCCCGTCATCGTCTACAACGTGCCGGGTCGTACTGCTGTCAATATCAGCGCGGCACAGTTCAGTGAACTGCTGCTCCATCCACATATCGAGGCAATCAAGGAAGCGAGCGGCGACATCTCGCAGGTAGCTGACATGGCGCACGCCGCCCAGGGCCGGGGCGCCGTCTACAGCGGCAATGATGACCAGATTGTGCCCGTCCTTTCGCTTGGCGGCTCAGGTGTCATTTCCGTGGCCGCCAACCTGATGCCGGGGTACGTGCATGACATGGTCGACAGCTACCAGAACGGCAGCCACGAGACAGCCCGCCGCATGCAGCTTGAGCTCAATCCGCTGGTCCGGGCCCTCTTCTCAGAAGTCAACCCGATTCCCGTGAAAACGGCGCTGTCGCTGATGGGATTCGACATGGGCGATGTACGGCTGCCGCTGACACCGCTGGCGGAGGACAAGACCCGCGAGCTGCAGAAGGAAATGGAGGTGTTTGGTCTTCTGGACCAGTTCTGATATGGTAAAGGTGATTCTGGCCGGTGTGCTTGGCAAAATGGGCCGTACGGTTAGCAGCCGGGCTGCCGAGACGGAGGGTGTGCAGATCGTGGCCGGGGTGGATATACAGGAAGATCCGGACTACAGTCCCGGTTTCCCCATCTATCCCAGCTTCAGCGACGTGAAGGAAAGCGCTGATGTCGTGATTGATTTCTCGTCCCCGGCGCTGCTCGGCAGTCTGCTTCATTTCTGCCGCGAGCGCGGCCTTGGAGCGGTCATAGCCGCAACCGGCTACGGTGATGCCGACCGCGCCTCCATCCACGCTGCTTCACAGGAAATCCCTGTCTTTTTCTCAGCCAATCTTTCCGTCGGGGTAAATCTGCTCCGTTATCTGGCGCGCGAAGCAGCCCGCATTCTGGGAACTTCGAGCGACATCGAAATTGTGGAACGGCATCATAATCAAAAAGTGGACGCGCCGAGCGGCACCGCGCTTGCCCTCGCGGATGCCGTGCAGGAAGAACTTCCCGGGAGCATGGAAGTCGTCTATGCGCGCCATGAACGGCACGAGAAAAGGGCGCCGAACGAAATCGGCATTCATTCAGTTCGCGGAGGCTCTATTGTCGGCGACCACGACGTCATGTTCATCCGTCCGGACGAAGAGGTTGTCCTGACGCACCGGGCCTACAGCAAGAAGATTTTTGCTGACGGGGCTCTGCAGGCTGCGGTCTTCCTGGCCAAGCAGGCGCCGGGCATGTATGACATGGGCAATCTGATCGAGGACCGTGATCTGCTCGGAACAGACTGACGGTCCGGGGAACAAGGCCAAAAAAAGAGCAGGAAGGTCAGCATTTCGGCTGTCTCCCTGCTCTTTTCGTTTTACGGCCGCTCAGGCATGCGCGCCGCCCTTCGGGAACTTTTCTTTCGGTTCATAGAAAGTATGCAGAAGTTCATGCGCCTTATGGCTGTTCGGTTCGCCGAGGTATTCTTCGTAGAGTGCCTGAATCTTCGGGTTCTGATGCGATTTACGCAATACCTTCTCCCGGTCTTCGTCATACTGAGAAGCCGCCCGGACCACACGGGGATCCCGCTCGTTGCGAATGTAGGCCGGGACAAAGGGCTGACCGCCGCCGTTTACGCAGCCTCCGGGACAGGCCATGATTTCGATGAAATCATAGTGCTTCTCGCCGGATCTCACCAGTTCAAGCAGTTTGCGGGCATTGCCGAGGCCATGGGCCACAGCCACGTTCAGCTCGTGCTCGCCGATCTTCACGGAAGCTTCCTTGATGCCCTCGATGCCGCGGACCTCCTGGAAATCGATCTTCTGCAGGTCCTCACCGGCCAGCACGTCGGCAACAGTGCGCAGCGCCGCCTCCATCACGCCGCCCGTTACGCCGAAAATGACGCCCGCACCAGTGGATTCTCCGAGGAACTCATCGAAGTCCTCGTCCGGCAGACTCGCAAAATCGATATTGGCGTCCTTGATCATCTGCGCGAGTTCGCGGACTGTCAGGACAGCGTCCACGTCCCGGACCTCTTCGGTGCCCTGGCCGTCCCGGTCCTTTTCGTACTTCTTGGCTGTACACGGCATGACAGAGACCATGAAGATGTCCTTGGGGTCGATTCCCTGCTGCTCTGCATAGTAGCTCTTGACGATCGCACCGAGCATCTGATGCGGCGATTTACAGGACGACAGATTATCGATCATGTCCGGATAGAAAGTTTCGCAGAATTTGACCCAGCCCGGTGAACAGGACGTGATCATCGGCAGCGTTCCGCCCTCCTCGAGACGGTGGATCAGCTCGTGCCCTTCTTCCATGATCGTCAGATCCGCGCCGAAGTCTGTATCAAACACGCGGTCAAAGTGCAGCCGTCGAAGCGCCGCTGCGAGCTTGCCGGTAACGCGGGTGCCCATTGGCATGCCGAATTCCTCACCCAGCGAAGTCCGCACAGCCGGGGCCGGCTGCACAATGACGTGCTTCGTCGGATCATTCAGCGCTGCCCAGACTTCATCGGCATTGCTTTTTTCCGTCAGTGCACCAACCGGACAGCTGGCTATGCACTGGCCGCAGTTCACACACGGCACGTCTGCCAGCGATTTACCCCAGACCGGTTCCACAATAGTGTGGAAGCCGCGCTGCGTCTCTCCAATCGCACCGACGGTCTGAACGCGGTCGCACACGGACACGCAGCGCTTACAGAGAACGCACTTGTTCGGATCACGTACAACACTCGGTGAATGCAGGTCCAGGGGATGACGCAGCCGCTCCCCGTCATAGGTGATGCTGCGGATACCAAACTCCTCCGCCATGCGCTGCAGTTCACACGTCCGGTTGCGCGAGCACATCAGACACTCACGGTCATGATTCGACAGGATCAGCTCCAGGATCGTCTTTCTGGTCTCGCGCACCTTGTTATTGTTCGTTGAGACCTCCATGCCTTCGCTCACGGGCAGCACACACGCTGCCTGGAGGGCCGCATTGCCCTTGACCTCCACCAGACACATGCGGCAGGCGCCGATCTCATTGATGTCTTTCAGGAAACAGAGCGTCGGAATGTGCACGTGCGCCTGGCGGGCGGCCTCGAGCACTGTGGTATCTTCCGGGACCTCTACCTTGATCCCGTCTATTGTCAGTGTAACCATCTGCTTGCCCCTTTCTAATGCCTGACGGCGCCGAAGCGGCACGCTTTCTCGCAGGCGCCGCACGTGATGCACTTGTCCGCATCAATATGGTAAGGATGCTTGCGTTCTCCGGAAATGGCCGAGACCGGGCAGGCACGGGCGCAGGCGCCGCAGCCGACACATTTGTCTTCATCGATGCTGTAAGCGATCAGATCCTGGCACACGCCCGCCGGACAGCGCTTGTCGTAAATATGCGACTCGTATTCGTCGCGGAAATAGCGTATTGTGGACAGAACCGGATTTGGTGCTGTCTTCCCCAGACCACAGAGGGAGCCGGCCTTGATGCTCTCGCCGAGAGCCTCGAGTTTTTCAATGTCTCCGGGCTCACCTTTGCCGGCTGTGATCCGCTCGAGGATTTCCAGCATGCGCTTGGTGCCGATTCGGCAGGCAGCGCACTTGCCGCAGGACTCGTCGACTGTGAAATCCAGGAAGAATTTGGCCACGTCGACCATACAGTTGTCCTCGTCCATCACGATGAGACCACCGGAGCCCATCATTGAACCGATCGACTGCAGGTTGTCGTAGTCGATCTCAAGATCGAGGTGCTCAGCCGGAATGCAGCCGCCGGAAGGTCCGCCGGTCTGGGCAGCCTTGAATTTTTTGCCGTCCGGGATACCGCCGCCGATCTCGTAGATAACCTCGCGCAGCGTTGTTCCCATCGGGATCTCCACCAGGCCCGTGTTGACAATCTTGCCGCCCAGGGCGAAAACCTTCGTCCCTTTCGATTTCTCGGTGCCCATCGATGCGAACCATTCCGGCCCGTTCAGGATAATCTGCGGTATGTTTGCAAACGTCTCGACGTTGTTGACAATCGTCGGCTTGCCGAACAGACCTTTGTTCGCTGGGAACGGCGGCTTCGGCCGCGGCTGACCGCGGCGTCCCTCGATGGACTCCATCAGCGCGGTCTCTTCCCCGCAGACAAAGGCCCCGGCACCGAGACGGATCTCGATATCGAAATCAAAACCCGAACCGAAGATGTCCTTGCCGAGCAGGCCGTACTCCCGCGCCTGATTGATCGCGATCTCCAGTCTCTTGACAGCGATCGGATACTCGGCGCGAACATAGATATAGCCCTGGTTGGCGCCAATGGCATAGCCGGCAATCGCCATTGCCTCAAGCACACTGTGCGGATCGCCCTCAAGCACAGAGCGGTCCATGAAGGCGCCGGGGTCACCCTCATCTGCATTGCATATCACGTACTTCTGGTCACCTTTCGCGTTGTGACCAAACTGCCATTTTACGCCCGTCGGGAAACCGCCGCCGCCGCGTCCGCGCAGACCACTGGCCTTCATGAGATCAATCACTTCCTGCGGCTCCATGTTGGTCAGCACCTCGCCAAGCGCCCGGTAGCCGTCGTAGGCGATGTACTCATCAATCTGCTCCGGATCAATGCGGCCGCAGTTGCGCAGCGCGACCCGGTGCTGCTTTTTGTAGAAATCGATCTCGTCGAGCGTGGTCTCAATATCATTCCGCTCTTCATCCTTATGCAGGAGCCTCTCAACTACCCGGCCTTTCAGCAGATGCTCCTCCACAATCTCCGGTACGTCCTCCGCTTTGAGCCGGCTGTAGAATGCCGCTTCCGGATAGACGATCACAATCGGCCCTGCCTCGCACAGACCGAAACAGCCCGTGCGCACTACTTTTATCTCATCGCTCAGGCCATTCTTTTCCAGTTCCTGTTCAAACGCACTGATCACTTCGCCAGAACCCGACGACGTGCAGCCCGTCCCGCCGCAAACCAGGACGTGGGTACGATATGCATCCAAATTCATTGCCTCCTTACGAATTCTGCCGCTCGTAAAAGCTGAGGGTGTACTCCTCGACCGGCTCTCCGCCAACGAGACTCTCTTCCACGATGCGCGGCACCATCTCCGGCTGCACATGCACGTACGTGATTATCTCGCGTCCCGGCAGTTCCACTTCCACGACAGGCTCGAGACCGCCGCGGCTGACTGCTCCGCTCTGCGAGACCACCACATCGCTGAGCCCGCGGTCCGAAACCTCGTCCACCACAGCCCGCAGCACCGTCCTGGCTCCGGCGGCTATGCCGCTGGTTGCCATCCCGACCACCACTCTCTTGGCGGCGCCCTTGTCCCGAAGCTCCACCTGACGGCGCGCACGCTCGCGGATTGCAGCCAGCTCCTCCAGTGATTTCATTTCATCCTCCAATACGCCGCCCTTGACGGCCTCATTCCTGCAGCAGCTCCTGTCTGCCGCGCTCCCCGCCTCAAAAAAAAGAGCTGCATACCCAGCGGCTGCAGCTCCTCTGCTTTTCCGGTCAGTCTTCTTTTGCTTCTTCTGCCTTGCCGAAAGCATCTGCGACAGAAACCGTCACATTCTGCACCGGCGGAAGCTTGTAATCATAGCCGCCGCGGTCATAATCCGAACCGCGGTCCGAATTCCCGCCGCCGCGCCGCTCGCGCCTCTCACGCGGCGGCCGCGAGTCCTCCATCAGAGCCCGCAGGCTCAGGCTGATCCGCTTCTTGGCCGGATCCACATCCAGGATCTTCGCTGTCACTTTGTCACCGATGTGGAGTTCCTCCTCCACCCGCTCCAGACGGCGCGTTGTCACCTGGGAAATGTGAATCAGGCCGTCGATCGTCGGTTCAAGCGACACAAACGCACCAAAGGGCATGATGCGCACCACAGTGCCTTCCACAGTGTCCCCCTTGATATACTTTTCCGGGACAAGATCCCACGGCTTCGGCTGCAGCTGCTTGAGACCGAGCGAGATGCGGTGACGTTCCGGATCCACGTTCAGAATCAGAACCTCAACCTCCTGCCCGACGCTGAGCACATCCTGCGGATGCTTGACTTTCGTCCAGGAGATATCCGTCACATGCAGCAGACCGTCCACACCGCCGATATCCACAAACGCACCGAAGTCCGTGAGGCGTTTCACCTTGCCGGTAACCTTGTCGCCCTTGTGGAATGTATCGTAGAGCCGTTTTTCCTCTTCCTCGCGCCGCTTCTGCAGTACCTTTTTGTGCGAGAGGACAAACCGGCGCTGACGGCGGTCCACTTCGATCATATTGACTTCCAGATCCTGGCCGACAAACTGCGTCAGATCCTCCACATACTTGAGAGAAAGCTGAGAAGCCGGAATGAATGCGTCATATCCTTCCAGTTTCGCGAGAACGCCGCCCTTGACAACCTTGTCCACCTTCACGGTGTAGATCTGGTCCTCATCCATGCTGTCAAGCAGTTCTTTCCACTTCAGCTTGGACTCAATTGACTTGCGGGAGAGCACGACATTCCCTTCGCCGTCATTCAGCGTCAGGACCTCCGCCTCAATCTCATCGCCCTCTTTGAAGAGCTCCAGCGGATTGGCGTCGCCGGTCGGCGTCAGGTTCTCCCGGCGGAGAATGCCGTCCGACTTGTAGCCTATGTTAACGCAGATCTCATTTTCGGAAACTTGGACAACAGTACCAGTAACGATCTGCCCTCTCTTGATGAACACGAAAGACTTCTCGATTTCCGCCATGAAGTCTTCGTCATCTGTCTTGGACGCGTCGTCGTCGGACTCTTCCTCCTCAGCGGCGACTGCAACAACCTCAGCGGCTGCGGGTTCCTCTGCAGCGGCTTCTGTTGTCTCTGCAGCTGCCTCCGTCACGGTGTCTGCTGCAGCGTCCACGGTTTCTGCCGCCACATCCGTCACTGTGGCAGCTTCCCCGTCCAAGACGACAGTGTCCTGTACGTTTTCCACTTCACTCATGCGTGCCTTTACCTCCCTGATTAACCAATCGGGCGTCGATGCGCCCGCAATTATTCCTATTATATCATGATCCTTGACTTTTTCAAGCAGCGGGTCATCCGGTCCGGCGACACGCAGAGCCGGAGTGCCTTCGGCAGTGCAGATGTCCCGAAGCTTGGCCGTGTTGGAACTGTGTCCACCGCCGATGACAATCATGAGGTCGCAGCTGCGGGCGAGCTGCTTCGCTTCCTCCTGACGGCGCTGTGTGGTATCGCAGATCGAGTCAAACACTTCGAGGTCGCTGCTGTCCACTGCGTCCACTACTGCGGTGAACAGAGAGCGGGGCACCGTGGTCTGTGCGACAATCAGAGCCGGCCCGATCTGTCCGAGGCGCCGGGCCTGCTTGGGACTCTCGAGCACGCGGCACCCGCCACCGGCCCATCCACAGATTCCCTGCACCTCTGGGTGCGATGCTGCACCGACAACCAGAACCTGCCGGCCGGCCGCCTTCTGCACCCGGCGGTGAATTCTCCGAACAAAGGGGCAGGTCAGATCCAGGATCCGGGCTCCGGCCGCTTCCAGTTCCCGGTAGACTCCGGGAGCCACACCGTGCGAACGGACGGCAACTGTGACCGCCCCTCCGGGCGGCAGATCCGCGGCCGAATCAATAATCCTAACTCCTCTGTCCTGCAGGCCGCGCACAACATGTTCATTGTGGATAAGCTCTCCGAAGGTGAACAGAGGACTGTCCGAACCGGCCGCTTTCTCCACTGCGGAGACAGCCCGCCTGACGCCGAAGCAGAAGCCGGCCGTAGAAGCAGTGCGAATCTCTTTCATGGCCGGCCTGCCAGATCCTGCATAGCCTTGTAGAGAACCTCGGTTGCTTTTTCCACCTGGACAGAATTGACCCGGCCCGGGAACATTTCTGTAAGGTTCACCGGGGAACCGTAGGTAATGCTGACCCGATGCCAAAGCTTGTACTTTCCCCGGATGTAGGCCGGCACGACCGGCACCCCGCTCCGCAGTGCCAGCAGTGCGGCACCTGCTTCGAACGGCTGCAGGCCCTCGTCCCGGGTGCGGGTGCCTTCCGGGAACATGCCCAGAATCTTACCCTCCCTGAGAGCCTTGATCGCAGTTTTTACGGCACCGATGTCGCCGCTGCCGCGGGAAATCGGAATAGCGTGCAGACGGGTCAGGAAAAAACGGGCCAGCGGATGCCGGAACAGTTCTTCTTTGGCCAGATACCAGACCGGCCGGCCGCGGACACTCATTCCGAGCACAATTGGATCCCAGTTGCTGCGATGATTGCAGACAATCAGAAAGCCGCCCTTGATCCGCCGGCAGTTATCCGCCCCGCGGATCTTCAGGAAAAAGCTGAATTTCAGCACCAGGACAGCCAGCAGCCACGTAAAAGCGTAGATCATGCTTGCCCCCGTACGATGCGCAGGATCTCTGCAGCAGCCTCCTGCTGAGACATGGCGGTCGTGTCGATCAGCACCTGATCCGGAGCCTGTCTGAGCGGTGCATACTCCCGGTGCATATCCTGCGCATCCCGGCGGCGGATCTCCGCTTCGATTTCCTCTTCGCTCACGTCCTGTCCAAGGCGCAGCAGATCACGCCGCCGGCGCTCCGCGCGGGCCCGCGGCGAAGCCGTCAGGTAAAACTTGTAGTCCGCGTCAGGCAGGACGTACGAACCAATATCGCGGCCGTCCATAATGATGTCGTAGCCGGCCGCCGTGCGCCGCTGCAGCTCAACAAGTTTATCGCGGACGCCTGGAAAGGCGGCGACGCTGCTTGCCTGCATCGCCGCCTCCGGTGAGCGGATCCTGCCGGTCATATCCTGACCGTTGACGCAGACTTTCTGCGAGTCACCGTCGAATTCCACTTTCATCTCCACGGAAGGCAGAGCATCCGTGACCGCCGCCCCGTCTGCTGTGTCAATGCCGGCATCCGCAAGGGCGACACCAATTGCCCGGTACATGGCTCCCGTGTCGAGGTACTTGAAACCAAGCTGCGCTGCCACCTCCCTGGCCACCGTGCTCTTCCCCGCGCCGGCGGGTCCGTCGATCGCAATCTGCATGACTTTACGTGTTCCTCCTCAGCATCCTCAGTGCGAGTTCCCGAAGCGGTCCGCCAGCCTCGCCGAGAGGCCGCAGGGCGTCCACTGCCTGCTGCGTGTTCTCTTCAGCCATCCGCCGTGACGCCTCCACTCCGAACAGCCGTGGAAAAGTGTATTTCTGGTCGCGCTCGTCCTTGCCCGGTGTTTTCCCCAGCTCTTCGCTGCTTCCCTCCACATCGAGAATGTCGTCTACAATCTGGAAAGCCACGCCGATATGCTCTCCAAAAGCGCGCACCATGTCAATATCTGTCCCTTTGGCACCTGCCAGCTCCGCACCCGAAACCAGGGAGGCCGTGATCATGTCGCCCGTCTTATGAGTGTGGATAAACCGCAGTTCATGCTCAGTGAGTTCGCGGCCATCGCTTTCGATGTCTGCCGACTGACCCGCCAGCATGCCCTGCACTCCGGCTCCTCTGGCTACGGTCCGCATGGCCCGCAGATGACGTTCTGCGTTATCCACATAACGCAGAGCATTGTCAATCATCACTGCATAAGCGGCACCCTGCAGTCCGTCGCCGGCCAGCACAGCAAAAGCCTCTCCGAACATGACATGACTCGTCGGACGTCCCCGGCGCAGCTCATCGTTGTCCATGGCGGGCAGGTCGTCATGAATCAGGGAATAGGTGTGGATCATCTCAATGGCACAGGCCACGTCGAGGCACTCTTCCAGGCTGCCGCCGAACATGGCATTGGCCATCAGATTCATCACCGGCCGCAGTCGTTTGCCACCGGCAGCTATGCTGTAGTGCATTGCCTCTTTCAGGGCCGGATATGCTATGTCCTGTGAGAGCAGCTCTTCGAGCCGGGCGTTGACAAGTTCCCGGTAATCTTCAGTCGTCATAAAAATGCGGCTCCCGGCCGAAGCCTGGTTGCCGCGCTCCTTTCTGTGCTGCCGCGAAACGTCAGTCTGCCGTTTCGATTATTTCTATCTGCTGCTGGTACTGCTCGAGCATCTTTTCTGCTTCCCGTACCAGGCTGACTCCCTTCTCATACAACTTGAGAGCCTCGTTCATGCGGATATTCTCCTGCGTCATTTCCTCATTGATGTGCCGCAGTTCCTCGAGATAGCTCTCAATGCTTCTCTGTTCTTCCATCAGGCGCATCCTCCAGTATTCGGGCAGACCGGTGTCCGTCTGCAAAAAGCAGCTGCACATGATCGTCCGGTCTGAGCTGCGCGGCGCTGTGTATCCGGCGGCCGTCCCGCACCACGACGGCATAGCCGCTCCTGAGGATGCGTCCCGGATTCAGGTCTTCCAGCCGGCTAAGCTGCGCACGCAGCTCACTTTTGCGCCGCTCCAGCAGATGCTGCAGTTGCTGAAGTCCTGAACGCACAAAAAAACGCAGCTGGCCGCGCACGATATCCAGCTTCTGCGTGACCGCAAGTGAACGCAGTGCCCGGCTTTCCGCCTGGAGCTGCGAATGCCTTTTCGCCAGCACCTGCTGCATCGCGATCCCGAGACCGCGCCTGAACGTGCGCAGCTGCTCCATGATCTGGTCCCGGTCCGGAACGGCAATCTCCGCTGCCGCGGAAGGCGTCGGTGCCCGTCTGTCTGCAACCAGATCGCAGAGCGATACGTCTGTCTCATGGCCGACAGCGCTCACAACCGGAATCCTCGAAGCGGCGACCGCTTCCACCACTCCCTCGTCATTGAAAGCACTCAGGTCACCTGCGCTGCCGCCGCCACGCGCCACAATCAGGATGTCCGCGCGTGCGTCCGCACTCGCCCGGCTTATCGCCCGCACCAGCGAAGCCGGAGCCCGTTCTCCCTGTACAAGGGCCGGGTACACGTCAATGGCCACGCCGGGATTGCGACGTCCCGCCACCTGCAGAATATCCTGCAGCGCAGCCCCCTCGCGGGAGGTGACAACAGCAATCCGTCTTGGCAGGGCCGGCAGCGGACGCTTCCGCCGCACGTCGAACAATCCTCTTGCTTCCAGCCGGTTTTTAAGCTCGAGCAGCCGCAGAAAGATCTCGCCGACGCCCGCCAGCTGCATCTTCCTGACCTGTACGCGGAAACGGCCGGTGCGGCGGTACAGGCTCATCACGCCCTGGACTTTCACCCGCTGACCGTTCATCAGCATGCTTTCCATACGGCTGAGGTCATCGCGGAAGATCAGACAGTCGACGCTCGCCTCCTCATCCACCAGGGCAAAGTAGGCGATACCGTGGCGAACCGCCGGCTTTTCTATCTCTCCCTCGATCCATGCATCACGCAGAAAGGCGTCCTGAGCAAGCCGGGAGCCGACATACCCATTCAGCTGCGCGACAGAGATTGTGAAATCACTCAATGGCCCCGCTCGTAGCTGTCCACCGTGTTGGCGAGCAGCATCGCAATCGTCATCGGTCCGACGCCGCCGGGCACCGGCGTGATATAGCCGGCCTTCTCGCTCACGGCCTCAAAATCAACGTCGCCGACAAGGCTGTCGCCGACCCGGTTGGTGCCGACGTCGATGACCACTGCGCCCTCCTTTACATGGTCCGCACCGATCAGTTCCGGCTGACCGGTTGCAACAACCAGAATATCCGCATCCGCGCATTTGTCAGCCAGATCTGGTGTGCGTGAGTGGCAGATCGTTACCGTTGCATTGTTCTCGAGCAGCATCATGGCGACCGGCTTGCCGACAATGGTGCTGCGGCCGACCACGACAGCATGCTTGCCTTCTATCTCTGTGCCGGTGCTGCGGATCAGCTCGATGATCCCCTGCGGCGTGCACGAGAGCACCCCGCTGCGGCCGCTGAACAGCGCACCCTCGTTGAGAAGATGGAATCCGTCCACATCCTTGCGCGGATCAATGGCATTCTGGATCTGCTCTTCCGATATCTGCTCCGGCAGCGGCAGCTGCACCAGGATACCGTCCACTTCCGGATCATTATTGTAGCCTTCTATGATGCTGACGAGAGCACCCTGCGTGACCGTCTCGGGCAGCTGGTGCACCCGCGAGCTGATTCCGACTTCCTCGCAGGCCCGCTTCTTGTTGCGGACATAGATCTGCGACGCCGGATCGTTTCCAACCAGGATGACGACAATCCCCGGAGTCCGCCCCCGGGTCTTTTTCAGTTCTTCGATCCGCTGCTTCAGCGAGGAGCGGATGTCCGCCGCAATTTTCTTTCCATCAATGATCTCTGCCATGATGCGTCCTCCTGCAATCTGTCTTTATATACGAAAGAACCGATGCGGGTGCACCGGTCCTTCTTGTTCCCGCGTCTATCTGCTGTTCAGGTAGCCGCCTAACAGCCCGTTCACGAACTTATACGCTTTGTCAGTAGAATACTTCTTTGCAAGCTCTACGGCTTCATTGACCGCCAGCTTAGGCGGAACCTCAAGATACATGATCTCCAGCAGCGCCAGCCGCAGAATGGCCAGATCCACCTTCGAAATTCTCTCGAAACGCCAGTTCTTTGAATTGGCTTCGATCACTTCGTCCACTTTCCCGAGAGATTCCGGCAGCAGCTGCGAGATCCTGTCGAGGTACTCCCGGTCCGCATCGCCCAGGGTGCGGACATCCACAACATGCGGCGCGTCTTCCTCAAAGATCACCTGACCGTCCGATCCGTGCATGTCGTAGTCGTAGAGCATACGCATGGCTGCCTCACGGGCGTTGCGTCTTACCATACTACTGTTCTCCCGGCTTCGTAAACAGACGTCTGAAGAAGTCAGGGATGCGCTCCGTCACTTCCGGATGCGCTCCGAGGTAAGCTCCCACACCGGTGCAGACCACAATCAGCAATGTGGCCCAGAAACCGATCGTCAGAAAGAGGATTGCGACTGCCAGACCGCACACGAGCCCGATGAACCGTCCGCGGTTCTGCGAAATCCATTCAAGGATCCACTTCATGTCGGCCTCCCGTCAGGAAACGCGGGGGGCGGTCATGCCGCTCTTGCTGTCCTCCACATCCGCCACGGTGATTTTCATATCGCGGATGTGCACGCCGGTCTGCGACTGAATCTCATTCTCCAGTTTCGCCTGCAGCGCCTTGGTAACGTCCGGGATATTCTCGTTCGGCAGCACCGACAGATTCGTGGAAACGTCTACATAATCACCGTGCGACACCACCCGCGTATGCGCAGCTTTGATCTCCCGCGTATTGGTGATCTCTCTCTGGATCAGCTCTTCGATCGCCTTCACGGTGATCACGATCGAGCCGCCGTTGAAGTCAGCCACCTGAGCAACGGCCGCCGGACGCTTATGCATACCGAAGAACATGATGATAAACGCTATGACGATCAGAACCACACATACGGCTGCATAGAGGAACTTATACCAGAAACCGCCGTGCAGTGCCGTTGCCGCCACGCTCTCAAGCGGCCCTGAGCTCACAAACCCGAACATGGATATCAGAATGAAGATAAGGGAGCCGATAATCACCGCCAGAAAGATGGTGAGCAGCACTCTCATGCCAACGCTCATTCTCATGGTCTGCCTCCTAGCAACCTGCCCGGTTCGGACCGGGGAGAAACCTCTGTCTTATTTGACGCGCGGGGCTGCCGGCTCCGGCTTCTGTTCTTCCTGCGTCTCCGCTGCAGCGGCCGGCTGCTGCGGCTGCTGTTCCTTGAAGCGGATGCCCTGAACAGCAACATTCACTTCGACAACTTTCAGACCGGTCATGGTCTCAATCGCCTTCTTGACGCTGCTCTGAATCTGCTCAGCAACCTGGGTGATCGGGCGGCCATATTCAGCCACAATAGCGATATCCACCGCAACTTCCTCCTGACCGACCTCAACCTTGATGCCCTTGGAAAGATTCTTGCGTCCGATCAGCTCGCCCATTCCGTCCGCGATGCCGCCGCTCATACCGGCCACGCCCGGAATATCCGCCGCTGCCAGACCGGCGATTGTGGCGATTACTTCGCTCGCAAAAGTGACGGTACCATTGCTTTCCTTCTTGACCGCAGTGTTGTCATGTGTGCTCAAGCTTGTGTCTGCCATAGCTTCCTTGCCTCCATTGTCTGAAAAAAAATTGTGGACAGCCAGCCAGGCCCGCTGTCCGGCTGTCCCCTGCGAGACGGCCGCTTCCTAACTCATAATACCGCGTGCGCACAGCGCCTAAACGGCGAAGCGTCAGACGCGTTCCATATACTCCCCGGTACGGGTGTCGATGCGGATACGGTCGCCGGTGCTGATAAACAGCGGCACCATAATCTTGGCTCCGGTCTCCATAATCGCCGGTTTGTTGCCGGCTGTGGCTGTGTCCCCCTTGAAGCCGGGCTCTGTCTCTGTCACCTCAAGCTCAACAAAGTTGGGCGCTTCCACCGAGAAGGGCTCACCCTTGAAGAAGCGAATCGTCACGTTCATGTTTTCTTTGATGTACGGCAGCGCATCCTCGACCTGGGTGCGGTTCAGCGGCAGCTGTTCGTACGTTTCCGTATCCATGAAGTGGAAAATGTCTCCATCCGAGTAGAGATATTCCATGTCCTTCTTTTCCACATGGGCTTTGGGAAATTTCTCTGTCGGATTGAAGGTGCGCTCAAGCACGTTGCCGTTGACGACATTCTTGATTTTTGTGCGCACAAAAGCGGCTCCCTTGCCGGGCTTGACATGCTGAAAATCCACAATCTGCCAGACACCACCATCGATTTCCACGGTCATGCCTTTTCTGAACTCACCTGCTGAAACCATTTGGTCCTCCTTAGGAAACTCACAAAACGATCAGGTCTTTGGGGAACGTGTAGAGACTGCCGATTCCGGCCACGCACGTATCTTCAATACGGACGCCGCCAAGGCCTTCCACATAGATGCCCGGTTCGATTGTGAACACGTTTCCCTCTGCGATCACAGCCTTGGAGGCGGCACTGATCAGCGGCAGCTCATGGATCTGCAGGCCAACGCCGTGTCCGGTCGCGTGCCCGAAGTTCTCCGCATACCCTTTTTTCTGGATGAACCGGCGGGCCGCGCTGTCAACCTTGGCAGCGCTGATTCCGATCTCAGCCGTGTCCAAAGCCCGTTTCTGCGCTTGTTCCACTATATCATAGATGGTTTTCAATTTAGCGTCAACGCGGCCGATTGCAAAGGTCCGCGTGATATCACTGCAGTAGCCCTGGAAGCGGCAGCCGAAATCGAGAGTCAGCATATCGCCCTCCTGCAGCTTATACGACGTGGTTGTCGCGTGCGGGATGGCACTGTTCGGTCCGCCGGCCACTATCGGTTCGAAGGCGCTGTCCATGCCCCGGATGCTCATTTCATAGTAGAGACGGGCGCGGATATCGAATTCGGAGACTCCGGTGCCGATATGCGGCAGCACAGCCTCGAGAACCTCTTCTGTTGCCCTGCAGGCTGTAGCAATCAGGTCGATCTCTTGCTGCGTCTTGACAGATCGCAGCTCAAGCAGCATTTCCGAGATATCCACGAAGCTGTGCACGCCGAGCTCATTTTTGAGACGGCCGAAATCAGCGACTGTGATGTAGTCTTCCTCGATCCCGAGCAGAACAGGCCGGTCGGCATACAGCGCATCCCGGATGGCTGGATAGCGTTCTTCCCTTGTCGTCACCTGCACGGCAACGTCGGGGCCGACGTCTTTTTTCGCCTGCTCTGCGTAGCGCGAATCTGTGAAAAGCTGTGCGCCGCGGGCAGTCACAAGCACCTGGGAATCGTGACCGCTGAAACCGGTCACATAGCGCACGTTGTCAGGTGAGCAGATCAGATAGTCTTCCGCCGTTCCCTGCGCCAGGATATTTGACACCACTGCGTTCATCAACTCGCGGCAAGGAGACTCCCGCCTCCTTAAGGCGGGGGAGGAATTGCCGCCTGCCTCCTTATGTCAGAGCAGTCTCCATCCTCCAGTATGAACGACGTTCCGCAGCTTGGAGACAGCATTGCTCCTGCCGCCCGGTTCGCGCGGTTGTCCAGGTAGTCGACACGACTGCAGCGGACATGTACCTGGCGCCGTCCGCCGGTCTGTTCGGGCGTTGCGGCGCCCGCTGGAAATCCGCGGCCGCACGCGTCCCCGCATGACGTCAGCTCCGGACGGTGCACCCGTTTCGCGGCCCGCCGGAATAGCTGCTGCCCGTGGAAAAGCTCCTGAACTGCCTGGGGCCGAAATGAACCATTCTGTCCGCATTGTGGAAAACACTTGCTCCGGTCCCAGGTCCGCGGGCGGTGGATAACCCGCGCACAGTCAGCTGTCCCGCCGGCGGAGCAGATCGCCCGCCGAGAGCGGCAGCGGGCAGGCAAGGCGCAGCAGCTCCTGCGGGTGCGGCGCCTCGCTTCTCATCCCGCCGTCCAGTGTGCAGATTTCCCCCACCTCAAAAGAAGCGCCCTGCAGGTTCGGGCTCAGCACTTCCAGACGGTCGCCGCGCACAAATTTGTTGCGTTGCTCCACGGTCACATAGCCGCTGCCCGGATTCTCCACAACTCTGCCCACGAATGTGTACTGCCGCGGGAGCTCCGTGCGTTTCGGATCCTGCTGCTGCTTTCTTCCAAAAAAGAAGCCGGTGCCCGTCTGTCGGGAAGAGGAGGCCAGCAGCTCGCTGCGCAGCGCCTCAAGATCTGCCGGCACACCCTGCTCCATCGCGTCAAGTGCCCGGCGGTAGGCGCTGACCACCGATGCGACATAGTAGGCTGATTTGTTGCGGCCCTCAATTTTCAGGCTGTCCACCCCCGCAAGGCGCAGCTCCGCAAGATGATCGATCATCATCAGGTCCTTGGAGTTGAGCACGAAAGTGCCCTGCTGATTCTCGGTAAGCGGAAACCGGCGACCATCTCCTCCCACTTCTGAGATCTCATAGCTCCAGCGGCAAGGCTGGGCACAGCGTCCGTCATTGCCGCTGCGCCCGGTCAGCGCTGTGCTGAGCAGACAGCGGCCGCTGTAAGCAACGCACATGGCTCCATGCACAAACACTTCCAGCTGCAGCCCGTCCGGAACGCCACGGCGCAGCACAGCAATCTGCTCCAGGCTCAGTTCTCGCGCCAGAATGATGCGCTTCACGCCGTTTTCCATCCAGAACCGGCACGACTCTTCATTCATCGTCGAGGCCTGCGTGCTCAGATGCAGCGGCATGTCGAGCCGTGCCGAACGGGCAGTCATCAGTACGGCAGGGTCAGCAAAGATGACAGCATCCGGTCCGATCTCCGCGAGGTCCGCAAGAACGTCCCGCAGTGCGGGCAGATCTTCCGGGCCAAGCAGCGCATTGAGCGCCACATAGACCCGTCTGCCCTGGGAATGAGCCAGTCTCACTCCGTCCCGCAGCTGCTCCGGTGTGAAATTCTCCGCAAAAGCCCGCAGCCCGAACCGTTCGAGTCCGACATAAACAGCATCCGCCCCAAAGTAAAGCGCTGTCCTCAGACACTCCGGGCTTCCAGCCGGTGCGAGCAGTTCCATCGTCACTGGGCGTTCTCCGCGTCCCAGGCCGTCCATGCCGGCCGCCACTGCTCAACAAGAGCCTCATGCTCTTCGAATGTGCGGCTGAACGCGAGCGTTCCTTCCTCCGGATCCGTCAGCGTGAAGTACAGGTATCCCTCATCGAGGAAGTCCTCGTCCGGGTAGAGCGCCGCCACGATGGCCGCCCGTCCCGGGTTGCAGATCGGACCGGCCGGCAGTCCGGTCCGGACATGTGTATTGTACGGATTCTCTGCCTGCAGTTCATCGCTCGTCAGGTTGATGCGGTTTGTTATTCCCAGCCCGTAGCTCACTGTCGCATCGGACTGCAGCGGCATGTCTTCGGCAAGACGGTTGTGGAAGACTGCGGAGACCTGGGCAAACTGCTCGGTCTTGGCCTCCTTTTCAATGATGCTGGCCAGCGTGATCACCTCATCCTGCGTCATATGGAGCTCGGCGGCCCGCTGCTGCAGATCCTCGGTGAAAATCTCGTCAAACCGTGCCAGCTGTCTTCTGACAACCTCAGCCGGATCCGAAGATGTGTAGAACTCGTAGGTGTCAGGAAACAGGTACCCTTCAAGCAGATAGGCACGTCCTGACGTATCCAGGTCCGGGTCAAGCAGCGCGGCAGGCAGCGTCACGCCTTTGCCCGTCACGCACACCTCCTGGTAGCCGCCGCTGCCGTCAATCACACCGTTGTCGCTGAGAATAGTGCCGAAGGCGTTGATTGTCAGGCCTTCAGGCAGCGTAACCTTGGCCGTCGGCGCCGCATCCGTGCTCTGCCGCAGGGTGTAGATAATGTCATCAAAATCCATCCCCTTGGTCAGGGTGTAGGTGCCGGCCTTCAGTTTTGAGGCGTTGTCGGTAAAGTCGGTATAAAACTTGAAGACCTGCTTGTTGCGGATCAGATTGTTTTCGTAGAGAATTTCCGAAATATCCGACAGGGACGACCCTTTGGGTATGGTTACCTCCACTCCCGCCAGGCTTCCGGGCTCCACCGGCTCCAGGTACCGCTCACGCACGTCGCGGTACAGGTAGAAGGCAGCACCGCCCACAATCGCCAGCGCAATCACCGCAATCACAATCGGACGGAAAAAACCCCACGAACTGCTGCGCTTCTTCTGTTCCTCCGGCTCAGGCACCGGCTGCGGGACCGGGATCTGACCGGGTCGGTCATCAAGGCGCCGCCGCTCGCTTCTTTCCTGCTGCTCCGCCAAAGGCTCACTCCTCCAACCAGTTGTCTTCCAGACCGCAGGCATCTGCGATGATCTTCAGCATGTCATGGGCCAGCATGCGCATGTTATACTCAGCGGCGAAGAACTCTGTCACCTTTGGATTAAAGTTGAGCACTTCGCCCATCTTGGTCAGCTTGTCCATCAGCTCAGGCTGCGGCTCCTGGCCCGCCATCATCTGTTTCTGAGCCTCAAACTGCATTTCCTTGTAGTGTTCAATGAGCTTCTTGTTGCCAGGATCTTTCATGACCTCATCCCTGAGTCTCTGGTAGGTCTGTACCTGGTCGCTCTCGTGGATCTGTTCGGCCAGCCTGGCCGCTTCCTCGTAGATGTCCATGACACTTGCTCTCCGTCTTAAACTTCTATGATAATTGGCAGGATCATCGGGTTCCGGTTTGTTTTCTCATACAGAAAATCTGACAGCTCCCGGCGGATCTGGCTCTTCAGGGCCGACTGATCGCACGAACGATCCCGGCAGTTCCCGCTGACAATGTCCTCCACCAGCCGGCGCGATTCGTCCATCAGCTCCTCCGACTCTCTCATGTACACAAATCCGCGGGAAACGACGTCCGGCGTCGTCACCAGCTCCTGCCCTTTGCGAGAGAGTGTCACCACGACGATAAAGAGCCCGTCTGAAGCGAGCTTCTTCCGGTCGCGCAGAACCACATTGCCGACGTCTCCCACGCCGAGTCCGTCGACAAGAACACTGCCGGAAGGCACGGTGCCTTTCTGCGTCGCGGACTTCTTGTTGACGTGAATGACCGTGCCCGTCTCCGGTATAAAAATATTTTCCGGCCGGATACCGATTTTCTCCGCCAGTGCCGCGTGCTTGTACAGATGACGGTATTCGCCGTGAACCGGAATGAAATAGCGTGGTTTGACGAGCGTCATCATCAGCTTCAGTTCTTCCTGGCAGGCGTGTCCGGAGACATGTACCATGTCGGTGGCATCGTTGATCACGCTTGCCCCTTTGCGGTACAGGAGATTGATCATGTCCGAGATACCGCGCTCGTTGCCCGGAATCGGGGAGGCAGAGATGATCACGAGATCCCCTTCCTTGATGCTGAGCTTCGGATGCTCACCGGAGGCCATACGCGACAGACCGGACATGGCTTCTCCCTGCGACCCTGTCGTGAGAACCACGACAGCCTTGTCCGGCAGCTTCGGCAGTTCGTCGAATTCCACGAAAGCGTCCGGATCCGCCTTGAGATAGCCGAGCTCGAGGGCCGAGGCGACCACATTGATCATACTCCGCCCGCTCAGGCAGATCTTGCGCCCATAGATGCGTGCCACATCGATCACCTGCTGGATGCGGTGGATGTTGGAGGCAAAGGAAGCCACGATGATCCGGCCCTTTGCCTGACGGAAGTAGTTGACAAACGTTTCCCCGACTTCGCTCTCCGACATGGTGAAACCGGGGCGCTCTGCATTCGTGCTGTCTGATAGCAGTGCTAGCACGCCCTGCTTGCCGAGCTCAGCAAAACGGTTAAGGTCCATGATCTTGCCGCCCACCGGCGTCAGATCCAGTTTGAAGTCTCCGGTATGCACCACTGTTCCAATCGGCGTTTTGATAGCCAGTCCCACCGCATCGTCGATACTGTGGCTCACCTTGAGGAATTCCACTTCGAACCTGCCGGCCTTGACCGTCTGTCCGGCCTTGACCGGTATGAAGTCGTACTCAACGTCCGGATGCTCGGACAGGCGTGCCTCCGCGAGTGCGAGCGTCAGCACGGTGCCGTAGACCGGGACACCCAGTTTCGGGATCACGTACGGCAGAGCGCCGATATGGTCTTCGTGTCCATGCGTCAGGAAGATTCCGCGGATCTTGTCCCGGTGCTTTTCCAGGAAAGAAATATCTGGTATGACATAGTCGACACCCAGCAGTTCCTCCCGCGGAAACATGAGACCGGCATCCACGATGATGATATCGTCCCCGTACATGAAGGCCGTCATGTTCTTGCCGATCTCCCCGATGCCCCCGAGCGGGATAATGTCAAGGGATGGAGAGCGGCGCGCACCTTCCCCTTCCCGGCGCCGTCCTTTCATTTTCCTGACTTCGCCGCGCGACTTGCGGACCGACCGGGTCCGTTTCGCTTCCACTGTCTCCAAATCTGCTCTCCTCTTTGCTGCTCTAGAGAATATATTTCTGCATATTGTGTTCGGTTTCCTCTTTCTGGAGGTGCCTGGAAACGTACTCGGCATCGATGACGAGTCTGTCCTGCTCCTGCGTACCGTCCGCCTCGAAGAAGACCTCCTCGAGCAGGTTTTCCACGACCGAATGCAGGCGGCGGGCACCGATATTCTCCGTGTTCTCATTGACCAGCTGGGCAATCTCGGCAATGCGCCCGAGCGCGTCTTCGGTAAACTCGATCTCGAGGCCCTCTGTACTGAGCAGAGCCCGGTACTGTTTGGTCAGCGCATTCTTGGGCTGCGTCAGGATGCGCTCGAAATCTGCCTTCGAGAGCGAGTCAAGCTCCACGCGGATCGGAAAGCGGCCCTGCAGCTCCGGAATGAGGTCCGAAACCTTGGCGACGTGAAATGCCCCGGCAGCGATAAACAGCATGTAGTCTGTCTTGACCGGACCATATTTGGTCACGACTGTGCTGCCTTCCACAATTGGCAGGATGTCCCGCTGCACACCTTCCCGGGACACGTCCGGGCCGTGCGAGCTGCCTTTGCCGGCAATCTTGTCAATTTCATCGAGGAAGATGATGCCGTCCTGCTCCGCCCGCTCAATGGCCGTCTCGATCACTTCATCCATATCGATGAGTTTTTCGGACTCTTCCTGCTCGAGGATCTTGCGCGCTTCGCTTACGGAAACGCGCCGCGTCTTTGTACGCGGCGGCAGGATTCCGCCTAAGATATCGTTCATGCTCTCGCCGCCGAAGCCCGGCAGCTCCACGTTTCCGCCGGAAGTCACTTCCACCTCCAGCTCGAGCACGACATTCTCGAGCTGGCCGCTGCGCAGCTGGTCGCGGATTTCTTCCTTGCGCTGCTGCCTCTGGCCCGTCTCTTCCGCACTCTCCTCCGTCTTTTTGGCGCTGCTGTCCATCAGCAGAGCAAATGGGTTAAAGCCTGTCCGATTTTCCCGCTTCGAAGGCACGAGCAGCTCAATAAGCCGTTCCTCGGCGTTCACGCGCGCCTGCTCACGGACCATCTCCAGGCGTCTTTTCTTGACCATACGCACCGAGGCCTCGACCAGGTCCCGCACCATGGATTCCACGTCGCGGCCCACGTAGCCGACCTCCGTGAACTTGGTCGCTTCCACCTTAACGAAAGGCGCGTCCATCAGCCGGGCGATGCGCCTGGCAATCTCCGTCTTCCCGACTCCGGTCGGACCGACCATGATGATATTCTTCGGGACAATCTCTTCCCGCATCTCGTCCCGAAGCTGACTGCGGCGGTAGCGGTTGCGCAGGGCAATGGCCACGGTGCGTTTGGCCTTGTCCTGCCCGATAATATATTTGTCCAGTTCTTCCACAATCTGCCTGGGCGTGAGATAGGACATGTCAGACCTCCTCCAGGATGATGTTGTCGTTCGTGAACACACAGATCTCGCTTGCAATCTCGAGTCCTTTGCGAGCAATCTCACGAGCCGGCAGGTCTGTGTTCTTGACCAGCGCCCTCGCCGCAGCCAGAGCGTAGGTTCCGCCGGATCCGATCGCGCAGACGCCGTCTTCCGGCTCTATGATCTCCCCGGTTCCGGACACAATCAGCAGGTTGTCCGCATCCGCCGCGATCAGCATTGCTTCCAGGCGGCGCATGGCTTTGTCCATCCGCCACTGCTGCACCAGCTCCACCGTAGCCCGCAAAAGGCTGCCGCCAAATTCCTCGAGCTTTTCCTCTAGGCGCTCCGAGAGAGCAAACGCATCGGCAACGGAACCGGCAAATCCGATCACGACAGTATCATTATATATCCGCCGGACTTTGTGTGCGTTCGCTTTCATGATGGTCTGTTCCCCGAGCGTGACCTGCCCGTCCCCGGCAATCACGCACTGCCCGTCCCGGCGCACAGCGAGTATGGTTGTTCCTTTCAGCTTCATTTGCTTGCGGGATGGATACTCGTGACTTCAGTCATGAGAGGAAATCCCGCACCTCCTTTGCTTGCAGATATCCTCTTGGTTCCTCCAGGAGTCTGAGCTTCTTGCACATGACACCATCTGTGACTTTCTTCCACTAGAATGCCTTCAGAGCGAATGAGCCTGTCGTGCGCCGCCCCGAAGCATTCTTCCGACCTTCCCGTACCGTTCTGTCGGTATGAGAGGCTTTCCGTCTTTGTTCAGTACATAGACCAGGTAAGTAAGTCTCCTCGCGGAGTAGCGCAGCCATCGCCAGGGATGTTCCGGGGCTTAGTGCATACAGCACTGTCCCTACCCATCAGGACTGTTTAACCATATGCCGCAGAGCTCCGGACTCGGCTGCAGATCCAAAGATGCCTGTTTCCCGGATGACGACGCAGCCATCTCTGCCCCGACCAATCACGTACCGGCTGACTGAGGCTCGTCAAGTACGGGCTTTTTCAAGCCCGTGACTTCAGATGTGGGTGCTTGACTCGGATGCGGCCTCGGGACTCCCGCATCCGGCGGGTGAGGAAACCGCTCCTCCTCACGTTTGTCTGGCTCCATCCGCCTTCAGGCGGATTCCTTTGCGTCGGCCTGCCTGCTCATCCGCAAGTGCTGCCGTCCGCCTGCCAGAGCGGACTGCCGGCCCGCAGCGCACAGATATTGTCGAGAGCCCGGCGGGCCAGCTGCTCGGACCGCTCACGTTTGTTTCTGATTCTCACAGCCAGCGGCTGCATCAGGCCGAAATTGATGTTCATCGGCTGGTAATCGGCGGACGCACCGTTGGTGATGTGGGCGATCAGGCCGCCCAGCGCCGTCGTATTATCGAACTGCGGCTGCGGCAGCCTGAGCAGACGCGCAGCCAGGAAGACGCCGGCCAGAAATCCACTTGCTGCACTCTCGATGTAGCCCTCAACGCCGGTGATCTGCCCAGCAAACTGCACGTGCGGCTCCCTGCGGAGCGTGAAGGTTCCGTCTAGCAGCCGGGGCGCATCGATATACGTGTTGCGGTGCATAACCCCGTAGCGCAGAAACTCCGCGTTTTCCAGTCCGGGGATCATGCCGAACACACGCCGCTGCTCTGAAAAACGCAGATGGGTCTGGAATCCCACCAGATTGAGCATAGTGCCGCCGGCGTTCTCGCGCCGCAGCTGCACCAGCGCGTAGCAGGGCCGGCCTGTGACGGGATGCACAATGCCGGCCGGCTTGAGTGGACCGAACCGCATCGTGTCCAGGCCGCGGTCCGCCATCTCTTCGATGGGCATGCAGCCCTCAAAGACGCGGCCGGTCTCGAAACCCTTCACCGGAACGCGCTCTGCTTTGACCAGTGCCGCGTGGAACCTTTCATATTCTTCCCTGTTCATCGGACAGTTGAGGTAGTCACTGCCGTGCTCATAGCGGCTCGCCCAGAATACTTTCGACCTGTCCACTGTCTCCGCATCCACGATCGGCGCCACGGCATCGTAGAACGACAGATATGCAGCGCCTGTCAGTTCAGCCACTGCGCCAGACAGGGCGTCGGAACAAAGCGGCCCTGGCGCGAGGATGACCGGGCCGTCGGGCACCTCAGTCACTTCCCCGCGGACAACCCTGATCCGCGGATGCGATTCCACCAGGCCGGTGATCCGCTCCGAAAAGACACTGCGGTCCACAGCCAGCGCCGTGCCGGCCGGCACGCTGCTCTCCCGCGCAGCGCGCATGACGAGCGAACCAAGCGTTTCCAGTTCTGCCTTCAGCAATCCGGCGGCATTGCGGATGTCGTCGCTCCGCAGCGAGTTGCTGCAGACAAGCTCGGCCAGTCCGTCTGAACGGTGAGCATCTGAACGCCGCACCGGTTTCATCTCCCGCAGCGTCACCTCAATACCGCGCTCCGCAAGCTGCCAGGCAGCCTCGCAGCCGGCCAGACCGCCGCCAACGACCTCAGCTCTCGGCGGCTTCATCTTTCTTGCTCTTTTTGTTTGTCAGGCAATCCGGATTGGAGCACTTCTTTCCGCCATTGCGGCCGCGGGTTTTTACCATATAGGCGCCGCACTCCGGACACGATTCGTCAAGCGGCAGATCCCAGGAGACGAAATCGCACTCCGGGTAGTTAGCACACCCGTAGAACAGCCGGCCTTTCTTGGACTTGCGTTCCACGACTTTGCCGCCGCACTTCGGGCATGAACTCGAAGTTTCCTTCATGACCGGCTTGGTGTTCTTGCATTCCGGATAATTCGGGCAGGCCAGAAACTCGCCGTAGCGGCCGATCTTGTAGACCATGTTAGCACCGCACTTCTCGCAGATCACATCGCTGACGCGGTCCTCGAGCTTGACGCGCTCCACCGTTTTGTCCGCTGTCTCGAGATCCTTCTCGAACGGCGGATAGAAGTCCGCCAGGATGCGGTGCCAGTCGATGCCGTCCTCTTCCACCTGATCGAGCTTCTCTTCCATACCGGCCGTGAACTGCACGTCCACAATCTCGCCGAAATTGTTCAGCATCAGGTCTGTGACCACTTCCCCAAGCTCCGTGGGTTTCAGCGACCGACCGTCCTTTTCCACATAGTTGCGGTCCTGGATCGTGGAAATGATCGTCGCATACGTGCTGGGCCGGCCGATTCCCTGCTCTTCCAGGAATTTCACCAGGGATGCTTCCGTGTACCGCGCCGGCGGCTGGGTGAAACTCTGCTTTGGATCCAGCTTCACAAGCTTCAGCACCGTGCCCTCCCCGAGCATCGGCAGCATGTTCTCCTCATTCTTTTCCGACTCGTAAGCAGCCAGATGGCCGCTGAACTCAAGGGCCGAGCCGGCCGCCTTGAACGTCTGCCCGCCGGCATCAATCACGTAGGCGAGCGTCTTATAGCGGGCTTCGCTCATCTGACTGGCCAGGAAGCGGTTGTAAATCATCGTATAGAGCTTGTGCTGATCCGGCGTCAGAAAAGCACGGACCCTATCGGGCGTGTTCGCGACGGACGTCGGCCGGATCGCCTCGTGCGCATCCTGGGCGTTCTTCTTGGCCCGGTACGTATTCGGCTTTTCCGGTACATAGTCGTCTCCGAAACGTTCGCGGATAAAACTGCGCGCCTCCTCCTGCGCCTCGCTGGAAATGCGCGTTGAGTCCGTTCTCATGTACGTGATCAGGCCGCTGCTGACCCCGCCTTCGAGCGGCAGTCCCTCATAGAGTCTCTGGGCCAGCATCATGGTCTTCTTGGCTGTAAAACCCAGCTTGGCGCCGGCAGCCTGCTGCAGATAGCTGGTCGTAAACGGCGGCAGAGCGTGTTTCCGCCGCTGACCGACCTTCACGTCCTTGATGCGGAACTGTGCATCGCGCACTGCGTCCACGACGGCAGCTGCCTCCTGCTCATTATGCAGGGCCGCTTTCTTGCCCCCGGGACCGTGGTACCTGGCGTCAAACGTATGTTCGCCGTCAGAAAGTGACGCAGTGATCGTCCAGTACTCCTCCGGGACGAAGGCCTGGATCTCCCGCTCCCGTTCGACAATGATCCGCACAGCGACACTCTGCACGCGTCCGGCGGAAAGACCCCGCCGCACTTTCTTCCACAGCAGTGGACTCAGCTTGTAGCCGACCACCCGGTCAAGTACGCGCCTCGCCTGCTGTGCATCCACCCGCTGCATGTCGATTGCCCGTGGATGATCGATCGCCTGCGTCACCGCACTCTTGGTAATCTCGTTGAATTCCACCCGGCAGTGCTCAGACGGATCGATGCCGAGCAGGTTGGCAATATGCCAGCTGATGGCCTCACCCTCGCGGTCCGGGTCCGTCGCCAGATAGACTTTCTTGGCCTTCTTGGCCTCATTTTTCAGCGTACGGATAATGGACGCCTTGCCCCGGATCGTCAGATAGTCCGGTTCAAAGTTGTTGTCCACATCCACACCGAACTTGCTTTTCGGCAGATCGCGCAGATGCCCGTTCGACGCCTGGACAGAGAAATCCCTGCCGAGAAACTTCTCAATGGTCTTCGCCTTCGCCGGCGACTCTACGATCACCAGATTCTTGCCCGTCCCAGCCGCTGCAGCTGTCTTCCTGGCAGCTGTGCTCCGCGAGGCAGACGCTTTCTTGGCGGGCGTCTTCTTCGCTGCTGTTTTCTTGGTCTGAGCCGCGCCCGTCTTCTTGGCAGCAGTTTTCTTGGCTGCCGCAGCTGTCCCTTTGGCCGCAGTCTTTTTCGTGGCTACCATTCAACCCTCCCGGTTCTGATTCTCCGCCGTCTTGTTCTCTTCATATTATAGAAGGATTCTTAGCTCATCATTGTGAATTCTCTGCAACAATTTGGCGGACCCCGGGGGCCCGCCAGAAACGACATACAGCATACAGAACGGCTCGGCCGCCTGTCAACGGCATCAATAGAACGGCCAGGAGGTCAGCCAGCGGATGCCGTTGATGTAGTCCCGCGGTGCCGGAACCCCGGTTATGACTGGGTAGAATGCCGCAAAAAAGCCCATGCAGATCCCCACAATCCAGTATCCGAACGTCCGGCCCCACCGGTAGCGCTCCTCAATATCCTTGAGCCACAGCACGATGAGCAGCACCAGAAACGGTACCACAGCGAAGTAATGGTAGATGAAGACTTCACGCGTGATGAACCACCAGGGCGCATACTCAGCCAGGGCGCCGATGCCCAGGAAGAACAGCACGAAGGTCCGCTCGCGGCGGGACCGCAGTGCCCAGAGCAAGAGCGAGACGACCGCCGCAATACCGACCCACCACAGAAACGGATTCCCCATCGTGGAGAGCGTCGCGATCGTGTCATCGGTCTGATTGCTGAAGAAGAGAACCGGACGCACGTCAGCCGGCCAGGTGTACCACTTGGACGCAAACGGGTGCACGTGATCCGGATTCAGGTAGGCATGGTAGTTGAGCATGTAGCTCTGGTTGCCGAGAATGGCCGCGAAGTCATACGCGCCGCCGTCTGTGACCAGCATGTACGGAGTGTACGATGCAATATAGATCGCAGCCGGGATCAGAATAAAGAAAAGGACGCTCCACAGCAGCGTGGCGGTCATCTTCCGCCGGTAACCCTCCACGATTTCCGGGTATGTTTCCGTGTCCCGCGCGTAGACGTATTCCTGGTGCCGGCGCACCATAAGAAAGACATAGATCACCAGCAGTCCAAAGCCCGCATACAGACAGAGCCATTTGGTCGCCGCGCCAATACCGAAGAACAGGCCGCACCAGAACAGCGGCACAAGCGTCCGGCGTAGCGGCTGCCGGTTGAAATCCGTCATCGCGTAGCGGTACATGAACAGATACATCAGCATGATCCAGAGAATGCTGTAGCTGTCCACCGTACCGATCCGCGTCTGCGCATAGTGCATTCCGTCCACGGCCAGCAAAGTCGCCGCATAGACAGCATACTTGCGTTTCCTGAACAGCATTCGTGCCAGTACGTACATGACCGGCAGCATCAGAACGCCGGCCAGCGTGCCCATGATGCGCCAGCCGATCGAGTTCATGCCGAAGATCTGGATTCCCAGGGCAATGATGATCTTGCCGAGCGGCGGATGCGTGATCTCATAGGGCGTGATGCCGTGGATGTTCTCATAGGCCGTGCGCACATGATAGATTTCGTCGAAATAGAAATCCGTCAGATACGTGGGCTCATACGGTACCATCGTCTGCTCATCTGTCCATGCTGTCACGGCCTCCCCGGCCATCATCACCTGGGAAGGCACGATCTGATTGCCCTCCGGTCCGAAGAACCCGACCTCCAGTATCGGCAGATCCTGGCCGACGCTGACGAGCTTTATGCTGCGCGCCTCAATATCCAGGGTGTAGACCTGCCACTTGTACAGATTGCCGAGCTGATGAACAATCTCAAAACCCTGGAAGTCCGAAGCGGTCATATCGGCATACTCGTAGTTCTGTCCATCCTCCGAGTAAAGAACGTCAAAAGCGCCTTCACCGTAGCCGGCGTAATATTTGAACGTTGTGATATGCTCCGGCTCCGGAAACTCGATCACTGCCTCGTCCGCAATGACAGCCGAGGTCTGCGGGATGTCGAAGGTTCCCAGATTGGTGAAGGCAACCACTGCATAGAGTGCACTGATGACTGCCATGATGAGCACATCCTTGCGGTCGCACTTCTGACAGCCGAGCGGCCGTTCAAGCCTGGCCGCAACCCGCTCACTGCGCTCCGGAGCCGGCGTCTCGTCCCGCTCCGGCAGCGGCTGCTTCTGAGGTCCGCGCACAGCAACAGAGGTCAGCACATAGGCAGTATAGCCGAAGAAAGCAACACTGAGTGCCGAGCATGTTGTGATCAGCGGTGCCGGGATCCACTGCCCATAGTAGTAGAGCGACAGGGCCTCGCCGAGCATCACAGTCACAAAGCTGAGCACGCTGCAGTCAAGCAGGCGCCGGTCGCGGCACAGGATGTAAGCCATCAGCAGCAGGAACGGTACCGGATATACGTACCGTTCGTGCATGCCGTGTGTCAGGATGTAAACGGCATAGACGAGTCCGCCGCCGATCGCAAAGAGGAACCAGCCGCTCGGACGCTTCCAGAACAGATAGACCGCCCACGCGCAGCTCAGTCCGACAAAAACATAGCCCCAGACAGGAAGAGGCATCCCCAGGAAAGAATACTCAGCTGCATCCAGGAAGTTCAGACCGAACAGCGAGTAGACGTTGAGCGCATTCAGAGAAGCCTGGGCATATTCCCCGATTGTCGTCATATAGCGCTCGGCGAGCCACATCGGATCGCGGCCGATGCCGAAAGGCAGCGGCACAATGAACCACATCGCGATCATCAGGGCACAGGCAGCCGCAATCCGCCCGGCTGTTCTCAGCTTCTCCGAACTCTTGACAAGCTCGTAGACATACACAAACAGCAGCAGCGGTGCAATCATGACAGCCTGCGGCTTCAGCAGGAAAGACAGCATGAACAGGGCGGAAGCGGCCACAATGCGCCTGCGGTACAGAAGCCAGACGACCCCGATCAGCATCAGCGTGGCCAGGGAATCGATCTGCCCCCAGACTGACGAATTGAGCATGACAGCCGGGTTGAGCAGAATCAGGGATCCCAGGACCAGTGCTGTGCTCCGGCTGCCGCGCTTCTCGGTCAGATGATAGACAATCCAGGCCATCACGACTTCTGCGATGATGCTTGGCAGACGCAGAATGACAGCATAGCTGCCGCCCATGATGTCGAGCCCGGCAGCGCTCTGGATCCAGCCGAAGAAGTACAGGACGTAAACGTACAGCGGCGGATAATCGGCGAAAAAATCGCCGTCATAGAAGTGGTCAAGTCCCCCCGCATAAGCGTCGCGCGCCCACGCCCGGAAACAGTCCATATCAGATTGGTAGCCGGGCATATTGTAGGCAAGCACAAAGCGGACCGCCACTCCGACCGTGGCGATGGCAATAAACGCGATCAGGCTGTTGTCCTTTGTCAGCGATCGGGCATCCTGTCGCTGCGTCAGCTGCAGATACCACAGCGCAGCAAGGACAATCAGACCGCAGATCACCATCAGCAGCACGATTTCATTTTGCTGTTGCAGAAGTTCTTCCATATGACTCTCTCGTCTGGCTTCTATTCGGCCAGGATCTTTCTGAGAAAACTCTTTCTGTGGGCAGGGCAGGGACCCAGGCGCTGGATGGCCTGACGGTGTGCCTCGGTTCCGTAGCCTTTATGGCGGGCAAAACCGTACTGCGGATAGGCAGCGTCGAGCTCCCGCATGATGCTGTCGCGTGTAGTCTTGGCGATGATGGACGCCGCTGCGACCGAATAAACCAGTGTGTCTGCCCGGACGATTGCCTCGTGCGGGCAGTCGCATTCGATGTTCATGGCATCTGTAAATACGTACTGGGGTCTGAGCGTCAGCTTGTCCAGGCAGATCTGAAAGGCCTGGCGGGCACTCTCCAGTATATTGATCTTCTCAATTGTCTCGACATCGACGATTCCGACGCTGATATCGAGCGCCGCCTCCCGGATCCTGGCTGCTGTCTCTTCCCGCCGCTTCTCGCTGAGACGCTTAGAATCGTCCACTCCGAGCGGCAGATTCTCCGGTGTCATGATCACACAGGCGGCCACGACAGGCCCCGCCAGGGGACCGCGCCCGGCCTCGTCGAGGCCGGCCACGAAACGGACCCCGGAGTTCCACAGTTCCTGCTCGCGGCCGAGCAGTTCCTGCCGGCGCGCAGCGAGCCGTTCTTCCCGTCTCATCGCGGCGGTTTCTCCAGGGAGACACGGCCCAGTTTGCCGCTGCGGAATTCATCAAGAAGCGTCCTTGCGCCTCTTTCTGTGTCGGCGTCCCCGCCGCGCAGCAGAAAGCCGCGCCGGCGGCTGATTGCTTCCAGAATCTCGTAGGGTTCGCCTTCCAGATCTGTAATGCCGTAGCGCCCGGTCAGGGCGTCCGGGTCTGTTCCTTTCAGAAGACGGATCAGATAACAGGCTAGTTCCTCTTCGTCCAGGATTTCGCGGCGCACGCTGCCGAGCAGCGCCAGTACAGCGCCCACTTTTTCGTCCTCGAATTTCGGCCACAGCAGTCCGGGAGAATCCAGAATTTCCAGGTAGGGATCGATCTTCGCCCACTGCAGTGAGCGCGTCACGCCCGGCCTGTTCCCCTCTTCCATGCGCCTGGTGCCGAGCAGCCGGTTCAGAATGGCCGACTTGCCGACATTCGGCACGCCTGCCACCAGGCCGCGCAGTATCTTGCGCACCCCTTTCTCCTCGTAACGGACCAGCAGCGGCTCGGAGATATGTACGATCTCCTCCTTCAGGAGCTTGGCCTTGTCGTGCGGGACAGAATAAGGGATGGCCGCCTCGTCGCGTTCCGCGAAATAGCGGATCCACTGGGCTGTGATCTGCGGATCCGCCAGATCGGCCTTGTTGAGGACATGCAGCACCTTCTTGCCGGAGACCAGCTGCTGAAGGTCTGGATTGGAGGAAGCGGCGGGCGCGCGGGCGTCCAGCACATCGATGACGATCTGCACCTGGCCGAGCCTGTCCTCGAGCTGCCGCCGTGTTTTGGTCATATGACCGGGATACCACTGAACCTGCATAGACAACTCCCATAAACAGCGATGCAGCCGGAGCGGCTGCATACAGGCTGATTATTTCTCGCGGATCTTGGCCGCTTTGCCCATGCGGTCCCGCAGGTAGTAGAGTTTGGCGCGGCGCACCCTGCCGTGCCGGAGCACTTCGATGGAGGCGATCCGGGGTGAGTGCACCGGGAACGTACGCTCCACGCCAATCCCGTAGGAGACGCGACGCACCGTGATCGTCTCGGAAAGACCGCCGCCCTTGATCGCGATCAGGTAGCCCTCAAACGCCTGGATACGCTCACGCGATCCCTCAACAACCTTAACGTTCACCCGCACGGTGTCTCCGACCTGCAGTTCCGGCAGATCGCGCCTGAGCTGTTCCGCCTCGAGTGCCTTGATTACATTGCTCATGTGCCAGCCTCCTTTATTTTCTCTATCAGTTCCTGGTCTTCCCGGCTCAGATGCCGGCCTGCTAGAAGGTCCGGGCGCCGCTCAAGCGTCCGCAGAAGTGCCTGCTGATGTTTCCATTTTTCGATTCTTGCGTGATCGCCGCTCAGCAGAACCTCCGGAACCGGCTGGCCGCGGAAGTTGCTTGGGCGGGTGTACTGCGGATATTCGAGCAGACCGTCGCTCATGGACTCCGCCCGCAGAGAGTCATCGTTGCCGACAAAGCCCGGCAGCAGCCGCATACAGGCATCCATCAGCACCATGGCCGGCAGCTCGCCGCCGGTCAGCACATAGTCGCCGATCGAGATCTCTTCATCAATGAACGTGTCAATCACCCGCTGGTCCACTCCCTCGTAGCGGCCGCACAGAATATCGATTGTATCATACTCTGCGGCCAGACGCCGGGCATCTGCCTGGGAGAAAGGTTTTCCCGCGGGCGACATGTAGATCCGCCGCACACGGCCCGTCTCGCGGGATTCAAGATCCGCGAAGCAGTCGAACAGCGGCTGCGGCATGAGCAGCATACCGGGTCCGCCGCTGAAAGGATAGTCATCGACACGGCGGTGCCTGTCCGTTGTGTGCTCCCGGAAATTGATCAGCTCCACCCGGACAAGCCCGGCCTGCACGGCCCGTGCAGCAAGCCCCGTCTGCATAAAACCGGAAAACTGCTCCGGAAACAGTGTGAGACAGTTAAAGGTCATAGATGCCGATCTCTTCAAGGCGGTCCGCGTTGAGCACAATCCGCCGCCCGGCAATATCCCGTTCGGCAAACACGTCTTCGACAGCCGGAAACATCAGCCGTCCGCCGTCCTCAAGCTCCACAACATAGATGTCCTTGGTGCCCGTCTGCAGAATCTCGCCCAGGGATCCGAGCTGCCTGCCGTCCAGAAAGACCGGCAGGCCGACGAGATCACTGATATAGTAGGCGCCCTCCGGCAGCGGGGCCGCATGGGCACGGTCGATGAAGAAAGTGCGTCCGCGCAGCTTTTCGGCCTGATCGCGGTCGTGAACACCCTCCAGAAACAGGAAGCCGCAGCGGCCGTCTGTGCGGGCCCGCCTGACGGCGACTGGTACGTAGGCGCCGTCTTCCTCAAAATAGACAGCCTCAAGATCCGACACGCGGCCGGGATCATCCGTATAAAGTTCGGCCTTGATCTCTCCTTTGATACCCTGCGGCTTTAAGACCCGTCCCAGCTCGAAAAACTCCGTCATACGATCTCAACGATATACTTCTTTGGAGATCTCAGCGAGCCGGCCTTGACGAGCGTGCGGATGGCCTTGGCAATCCGGCCCTGTCTGCCGATAATCCTGCCCATATCGTCAGGTGCCACTGTCACTTCCAGCAGGAGCACATCGTCCTCGTCCTTCTCCGTGACACGAACCTGGTCGGGATCGTCCACCAGATGCCTGGCGATGTATTCCACGAGCTCACGCATTGAACGTTCTCCTAGTCAATTGCACCGCTTTTTTTGAGCAGCTGTCTGGCTGTGTCCGTCGGCTGGGCCCCTTTGCTGAGCCAGTCCCGGGCGCGCTCATTATCCAGTTTGAGATCCTTGCTGAGCGGGTTGTAATAACCAAGCTCCTCGATGTTCCTGCCGTCACGCGGGGCCCGCTCGTCTGCAACCACCATCCGGTAGAACGGATCCTTCTTCCTGCCCATGCGCTTCAGTCTGATCTTGACAGCCATTTTCTCCTCCTTAACGTCCTGCCGCCTCCTAGAACGGGAGACGGATCCTGCCCCGGCGTCTCGCGCCCTTCCCGGTAAACTGCTTCAGCATCTTTTTCATCTGTCCGAACTGCGTCAGCAGCCGGTTGACATCCTGAATGCTCATACCGGATCCTGCCGCAATGCGGCGGCGCCGCGAACCATTGATGATCTGCGGATTGCGGCGCTCCTCCACGGTCATGGAGCGCACGATCGCCTTTGTCCGCTCAAGCTGCCGCTCGTCCACAGTCAGGCCCTTCAGCTTCGCGCCGCCCGGGATCATCCCCAGAATGTCCTGCATTGACCCCATCTCAGAAATCTGTTCCATCTGGTCGAGGAAGTCCTCAAGCGTCAGCTGCTCGCGGGAGATCTTTTTCTGCAGCTCAAGCGCTTTCTTTTCCTCAAAAGCGTCTTCAGCCTTCTCAATCAGTGTGAGCACATCGCCCATACCGAGAATCCGTGAGGCCATGCGGTCCGGATAGAACGGCTCCATATCGGTCAGTTTCTCGCCGGTCCCCACAAACTTGATTGGTTTGCCGGTCACGGCGCGCACCGACATGGCGGCACCCCCACGGGTGTCACCGTCGATTTTCGTCAGGATCACCCCGTCAATGCCGACCTGCTGGTCAAAAGCCGAGGCAGCATTCACGGCATCCTGCCCGGTCATGGAGTCGAGCACCAGCAGCGTCTCAGTGGGATGCGCATCTGCCTTGAGCTCCACAAGTTCCTGCATCATGCCGTCATCGACGTGCAGACGACCGGCTGTATCCACGATGATGACATCGTTCGCGTGGCGGGCGGCGTATTCCGTCGCCTCATGATAGATCCGCCGCGGGTCATCCTGTCCGAGGTCGAACACATCCACGCCGGCCTGCTCGCCGACCACATGCAGCTGCCTGACAGCAGCCGGGCGGTAGACGTCGCAGGCAACAAGGAGCGGCGAGCGGCCCTGCTTTTTGAACTGGCTGGCCAGCTTACCGCAGAACGTCGTCTTGCCGGCACCCTGCAGGCCCATCATCATGATGACCGTCGGACTTGCATTGCGCAGGCCGGTCTGATGACCGCCGAGCAGCTCTGTCATTTCGTCACGGACAATCTTGATTACCTGCTGGCCGGGCGTCAGGGACTCCAGTACCTTCTCGCCCATAGCCTCCTCGGAGACTTTCTTGACGAAATCCTTGACGACTGCATAGTTGACGTCCGCTTCCAGCAGCACCAGTTTGACTTCGCGCATGGCCGCCTTGACATCTGCCTTGGACAGCTTGCCGCGTGAAGTCAGCTTGCCGAATACGTTCTGCAGTTTTTCCGCGATTCCTTCAAAGGCCATCTGCTTCCCCTCTCACCAGTCCCAGGCCGTTCTCGCACTGCATAAGCCGGCGGCGCGCCCGGCCGAGTGTGTCTGCCACGGCCTGCCGCGTCGTGTTGGAGAGCGCCGCTATCTCACCCAGGGAAAGATCCTCGTGATAGTAGAGATCAAAAACCTCGGACTGCCGCGGCGTAAGCATGGCACCGTACGCGTCAAAGTAGAACGTCAGATCGAGGTCCTTCATTCTCCCGCCGCCTTTTTCCATTTTCTGTTTCCTCCGCTTGCAAGCAAAGGTGTCAAGGCAGTCCCCTTGACACCCGGTCTATTATACGGATCAGAAGACGGGTTTGCAACCCGGTTTTCAGTCCTGGGCGAGACGCCGCTGGCGAAGCTGGCCGCAGGCTCCCTCGATATCGCTTCCCATCGAACGGCGCACGGTGGCACTGATGCCCCTCCTTCCGAGCGCTTCAGCAAACGCATAGACGCGGCGCTTCGACGGAGCTGCGAGCGAACCGGACGCGTTCAGCGGGATGATATTGACATGGCACGGGAAACCGCCAAGCAGATCCGTGAGCGCATCGAGGTCGGCATCTGTGTCGTTGACGCCGTCAATCAGGGCATACTCGAACGTGACGCGCCGTCCCGTTTTCTCAAAATACTCGCGCGCTGCCTGAATAAGCTCCGGAAGCGGATTTGCACGCGCCGACGGCATCAGTTTCTCCCGTTCGTCCTGCCGCGCCGAATGCAGTGAGACGGCCAGTGTGATCTGCAGATCTTCCTCGGCAAGCCTGCGTATGGCCGGGATGAGTCCGCAGGTCGAGACGGTGAGAGCCCGCTGCGAGATTCCCAGCCCCTCCGGTGAGGAGGCGAGTCGCACAAACCGCACCAGGTTTTCCTCGTTGGCGAGCGGCTCTCCCATTCCCATGACCACCACGTTGCCGATACGACCCGCGTCGCGCTGGTCAGCAGCCACGGCCGTAATCTGGGCGAGCATCTCGCCGGCACTCAGGTTTCGCACCAGCCCGTCTTTCGTGGAGGCGCAGAATCGGCAGCCCATGGCGCAGCCCACCTGGCTTGAGACGCAGACAGAATTGCCGTATTCCTTCGGCAGGAATACCGTTTCGACAGTATTGCCGTCCGGCAGCTCAAACAGATACTTGGTCGTGCCGTCCGCCGCTGTACGCTTTTCCAGCATCTTCAGGTAGCCTTCGCTGGTCTCACGGCGTAGTTTTTCCCGCAGGGAAGCCGGCAGATCCGACATACTCTCGAACGGCACGTTCTGGTAGAGCCATTTGGAAAGCTGTCCCGCCCGGTAGCCCGGCTCCCCCATCTGCGTCAGCGATTCTTTAAGTTCCTGCGGATTTTTTCCCAGCAGTGTCTGCATGTTTCACGAACCTCGCGATAAAGAACCCGTCGACGTTGTCGATAGGAGGCAGCAGCTGCACCCATCCCGGAATGCCCCGTTCCCCGATTCTGCCTGGCAGCAGGTCTGCCAGGCTGGACTGACTGAATTCCGGATGCGTGCGGGCAAACCAGAGCGCATTCTCCTGGTTTTCCATATCGTCCATCGTGCAGGTTGAATAAATGAGAACGCCGCCCGGCGCCACGCATCCGGCAGCGCTTTTCAGGATCCGGCGCTGAATCTCAGCCAGTTCTTCCAGGTCTTTCTGCTTCTTGAAGATCTTCAGATCCGGCTTGCGGTACAGCAGCCCCAGCGCGCTGCAGGGCGCGTCGACGAGCACAACGTCAAAGACCTCCTGCCACTCCGGATGCGGCGCTCCCGCATCCGTGCACAGCGTGCGCACATTGCTGAGACCAAGCCTGGCTGCTGTTTCCTCGATGAGACTGACCCGGTGCTCGTGCAGGTCGCAGGCTGTGACCTGCCCGGGGAACGCGAGCTGTGCGGCATAGGCTGTCTTGCCGCCGGGAGCCGCGCACAGATCGAGAACCCGGTCTCCGGGCCTGATGCCGGCTGCCCGCACACACATCATCGAAGACTCGCTCTGTGCTGTGATCTCACCGTTCTTAAATGCCGGCATCCGGTCGAGCCGTTCGGCGCCGCGAATGTAAGCGGCATCGTCAAGGTAGATACCCGGCTCGTAGGGCACCGGTCCCTGCGGCGGGTGGACGAGCCGGATGCCGGTGAGATCATGACTGCGGTGGTACGACAGCAGCTTTTCCGTCAGGTCCGGGCCGTACTGGCGCAGGAAATACCGGCAGATCCACAGCGGGTAGCTGTAGCGCACGTGCAGGTAGCGGGTGAAGTCGGCGCGGGCGTCCGGGTAGCGGACATCGTCTTTTGTGCGTACCACGTTGCGCAGCACAGCATTGACAAAATTCCTGGCGCGGGGCTGGATCGCAGCTGCCAGCTTCACGCTTTCGTTGACCGCCGCATGATCAGCGACGCCGTTCATTTCCAGGATCTGAGCCGCGCCTATGCGCAGCACTGTCAGGAGCTCCGGATCCGTTCTGTCCGGTTTGATGAAGCGGCCCAGAACATAATTGATCTTGTAGTAGTTCTCCAGTACTGCACTGACGAGTGCCGTCACGAAGCGCTGCTTCTGCGGTTCGTCAAAATGGTATTTCTTGAGCGCCAGATGCAGATACTCGTGTCTTTCTGTCACGGAAAACAGTATCCGGAAGGCCGCCTGCCGTGCGTTCATACGCGCGCCTCCCGCACCCGATCCGCTCCGATCCCGCGGCCGCGCAGCGAGTCCGCTGCTCTCATCCTTCTCGAGCCGGGCCGCTTTATCTCATCCAGCGATACCAGCCCGTCACGGGCCGCAATCACGAGCCCCTGTTTCGGATCCCGGAAGACAATCTCGCCCGGTTTTCCCTGCCCTTCCCGCCGCGACGCCGCAAAAACGCGGATCCGTTCACCTTCGGGCAGCACGATGTATGCACCCGGAGACGGCGCGAGCGCCCGGATGAAATTGAGGACTTCTCTGGTGGAATGATTCCAGTCGATCTCTCCGAATCCTTTCGGCAGCACTGGATAGTAGGACGCCTCCGCTTCTGCCTGCGGGTGGTCGCTGAGCGTGCCCTCAAGCAGTTTCACCAGCGTGCGCTCAAGCGTCTTCGCGCCAAGCTGACTCAGCCTGCTCATGAGCTCCCCGCCTGTCATGTCCGGCCCGACAGAAACGCTGTCCTGCTCAAGCACAGGTCCGGCATCCAGAGCCTCTACGGTACGCATAGTCGATACGCCGGCGGTCTCTTCCCCGTTTATGAGGCTCCACACGACCGGAGAAGCGCCCCGGTAGGCGGGCAGAAGGGAAGCATGCACATTGATGCATCCGAGCGCCGGAATATCCAGGATCTCCTGCGAGAGAATCTGCCCGTAGGCAGCCGTGATCATCAGATTACAGCCCAGAGCGCGCAGGCGGGAGGTATTTTCCTCGCTCCTCAGCTTTTCCGGCTGCCAGACGGGCACGCCGTGCTCCAGCGCCCAGGTCTTGACTGGCGGCGGGCTCAGCCGGTGACCGCGGCCGGCCGGCCTGTCAGGCTGCGTGATCACCTGGATAAGTCCAAAGTCCTCCTCAAAGAGCATGCTGAGGGACGGCAGGGCAAATTCCGGCGTCCCCAGAAAGGCAATTCGCAGGTCACTCCGCCTCATCTGCCGGCTCATCCTCCACCCACTCAACTACCTTGTCGACGAACAGTACGCCATCGAGGTGATCGATCTCGTGCGCGAGCACGCGGGCCAGCAGGCCGGTCCCCACGTACTCTTTTTCCTGGCCGTTGCGGTCAAGAGCCCGCACCACAATCTTTTCCGGCCGCAGCACGTAACCGCGCTCGTCCCCAAACGAGAGGCAGCCTTCCTTTTCCCGCTGCTGTCCCTCCTGGCTGACAATGACCGGATTGATCAGTTCCATGATGCCGTCTCCGACGTCCAGAACCACGATACGCCGGAAAACGCCGATCTGCGGAGCGGCCAGACCGACGCCGCGCTCTTCGTACATCGTCTGGCCCATGTCATCAAGCACATCCAGGATGTGCTGATTGATCTTTCGCACCGGCCGCGACGTCGACCGCAGACGCGGGTTGGTTCCTTCCAGTATTGTCTTATGCGCCACTGCCGTTTTCCTCTTCCGGAGCGTCCGGTTCGCCGTCAGGTTCCTCATCGGAACGCCAGCGCACGACCTTATCGATAAACAGAATGCCGTCCAGATGATCCAGTTCATGCGCAAAGGCCTGGGCGAGCAGTCCCTCACCCTCATAGGTACGCTCTTCGCCGCTGCGGTCAAGAGCGCGTACAGTCACCCGCGTGGGGCGGATCACATCGCCGACCTGTCCGGGAAAAGACAGGCAGCCTTCGACGCGCTGCTCCTCGCCTTCCTGGGAGATGATCTCGGGGTTGATCAGCTCAAGCGGATCCTGATCCTCGATCTCAATCACCACCAGACGGCGGTTGACGCCTACCTGGGGCGCCGCCAGTCCAACGCCCTCGGCGCTGCGCAGCGTTTCGAGCATATCATCCAGAATCTCCAGTACGTGCGGCGTAATCTCCCGCACCGGCTTGGCAGTCATGCGCAGCCGGGGATTCGAACCCTGAAAAATATTCCTGATTGCCAAAGTTGTTGCTCCTAAGTACTCTCTCGCCCGACCGGTCAGGACATAGATGCCGGATCGATATCCACGCCGACCAGCACGTTCGGGTAGCGTGCCTGGCCTGCCAGATCCAGCACCGTGCCGGCCGCAGGCGTTCCCTCCGACCGCAGATGCACCAGAATCTGGTAGCGGTACTGTTCTTTCAGGCGCCGGATCGGAGATTCTGACGCCCGCACCTTGATTATATCATCGAGCTCGCCTGCCAGTGCGGTCCGCATTCGGCCGAGAAAATCCCGGGCAGCAAGCGCTGCATCCTCCTGTCGCGCCGATTGGAACCGGATGAGCAGATACGATCCGTACGGCGGCAGAAACATGCTGCGCCGGTAAGCGCTCTCTTCCTCAAAGAAGGCCGTATAATCGTGTCTTGCCGCTGCCTGCACCGCATAATTTCCGGGGCTGTAGGTCTGCACAAGCACACGGCCCTCTCCCTGCCGACCGGCGCGGCCGGCGAGCTGCGTGATCTGATCAAACGTGCGTTCGGCGCTGCGGAAATCCGGCATGTGCAGCATCGCGTCCACGCCGAGAATCGCAGCCACCGTCACGTGCTCAAAATCAAAACCCTTCGCAATCATCTGGGTGCCGATCAGGATGTCCGCCTCCCCGTCCCGGAACTGCTCATACGCCCGCAGATGGGCATCGCGCCCGCTCATCGTGTCGGTGTCCATCCTCAGAATGCGGGCCTGCGGATACAGATGCCGCAGTTCTTCCTCAAGCTGCTGGGTACCGACCCCGAGCCGGGTCAGCCGCGCTGCTCCGCAGCCCGGACACACGGCCGGAAGCTCCTTGCGTGCTCCGCAGTAGTGGCACTTGAGCATGCCTTCACTCTTGTGGTAGGTCATGGCGACGTCGCAGCTGTCGCACTGCACTGCCTCACCGCAGGACGGACACATCATCACCGAAGAATAGCCCCGCCGGTTGAGCATGATCATGATCTGCTCGCGCCGGGCGAGGGCTCCGCGGACCGCCTCATCGAGAGCTGCGGAAATAATGCCGCTGTTGCCGGCACGGTACTCCTCCCGCATGTCGACAATCTCTACCGGGGGCAGCGGCAGGCCGAACAGCCGGTGCGGCATCTCAAGCAGCGTGTATTTCCCTTCCAGTGCTTCCTTGTAGGTGCGCAGACTCGGCGTGGCACTGCCGGCTATCAGGGCCGCCCCGCTCAGCGTGCACCGCAGCTCCGCAATTTCCCTGGCCGTGTAGCAGGGATAGCGGTCCGATTTGTAGCTGCTCTCGTGCTCCTCGTCGAGGATGATGACGCCAAGATTGTCGAGCGGCGCGAAAACCGCACTGCGCGGCCCGATCACCACCGGCGAAAGACCGCGGCGGACCCGCAGCCACTGTTCGTAACGCTCCGCGTCCGTGAGCCGCGAGTGAAAAAGGGCGACATCGACGTCCAGACGCCGGCGGATATAGTCATAGGTCTGCGGCGTCAGGGAGATTTCGGGCACCAGCAGAATGGCCGTGCGGCCCTGCTCAAGCATACTGCGGATAATGCGGATATAGACTTCTGTCTTGCCGCTGCCGGTAACGCCGTGCAGAAGAAACTTCTGCCGGTCGGAGTGCAGGATCGTATACAGGGTCGCTTTCTGCTCCCCGCTCAGTTCCCGGGGCTTCTCCGGCGCCGCGGGGGCAGCGCGGCGCTCCAGCAGCTTGGAAACAGTGTCTTCCCGCATGCGGACGTACTTTTTCTTCAGCAGGGTTTTGACGCTCGAGGCCGGGAGGTCGGCAAGGCGGATTCCCCGGGGCGCCAGCCTGAGCCGTTCGAGCACCTCGAGCTGCTTGGGGTAGCGCGGCGATCCGTCTTTTTTCAGAAGTGTGCCCACCGCCTGCTCATACTCGGATCCGTGCACGGCCAGCTCCACGAAGTTCTCGGTCCGTATGGTAGAACGGCCGCCCCGGAGGCGGGACGGCAGAAGCAGGCGCAGTGCCTGCGCCATCGTCGTATGATACGTGGCAGCCAGATACTCCGCAATGCGGAAATCCTCCGGCCGCAGGGCCGGCATGGCATCGAGCCGCCTGAGGACCGGCCGCAGTTTCCCGGCCGGCACCTCGGTCGTCTCGCTGAGCGAGACGATCAGTCCCTCTTTCTTCTGCCGGCCGAACGGAACGGCAACACGGCATCCGGCTTCGAGTTCCATCCCCTCCGGCACCAGATAATCGAAGACTCGGTCCACGTCCGGATGAGCGATGTCGACAATAACTCGTGCATACAAGTTCAGTTCCCTTTGTCTAGTGCGGCCGCAATCAAACGGATCAGCTGCGAGGCGATCTCCCGTTTCGGCGCCCGTTCAAGCTCCGTCTGCGTGCCGTCAGCCTGCAGGACTGTTACAGCGTTCTCGCTGCTCTCAAAGCCGATACCAGCCTTAGAGACGTCATTGGCCACAATCATATCCAGATTCTTAGCCTGCAGCTTACGCCGCGCCGATGCGAGCATATCCTGCGTCTCCGCAGCAAAGCCAATCAGATAGAACTGCTTGTTCCGGCCGAGTTCCGCCAGGATGTCCGGCGTCCGCTCCAGGATCAGCGTCAGGCGCTCATCCGTCTTGTGGATCTTCGCAAGCGCCGTCTCGACCGGCCGATAATCGCTCACCGCCGCACAGGCAATCACGATATCCTGCCTCGCGGCACGCTCCATAACCGCATCCCGCATCTGCTGCGCCGTACGCACGTACGTGACGTCAGCACCAGCCGGCGGACTGATCTCAACGGGACCGCTGATCAGGCTGACGTCCGCGCCGGCGCGAAGCGCAGCCTCGGCGAGCGCGTACCCCATGCGTCCAGAGCTCCTATTGGTGATCGAGCGCACGGGGTCGATCGGCTCACTGGTCGGGCCGGCCGTCACCAGGACTCTCTTTCCGGTCAGGACGCCCTCATCCGCCAGCAGAAAGCGGACAATCTCCTCCGGTTCCGGCAGCCGTCCCCTGCCGGTCTCGCCACAGGCCAGATGTCCCGACGCTGGCTCCAGAATGCATGCGCCTCTCTGCTTCAGAAGACGCAGGTTTTCCCGCACCGCCTCCTTGCCGAGCATATGCGGGTTCATCGCCGGCGCAATGTAGAGGGGCGCTTCGCAGGCCAGAAACATCGTCGTCAGCATGTTGTCGGCGATGCCGAGCGCCAGCTTGCCGACAGTGTTGGCTGTTGCCGGGGCCACCAGGGCCCGCTCGGCCCACTCTGCCCAGCTGATGTGACGCACCTCGCCCGGATCATCCTCCTGAAAAAGATCCACAGCCACATGATTGCCGCTGATCGTGCGGAACGTGGCGGGATCAACAAGCCGGCAGGCTGCCGGCGTCATCGTGACCCTGACATCATGACCGCGGCGGCGCAGCATACTGATGACCGGCAGGGCCTTGTACGCCGCAATTCCGCCGGTCACTCCAAGCAGGATATTCATTCGGCCTATTTGATGCCATCCGCAACGCGGATGTATGTGATCTTGTCGTCGAGAATCTCGTTCACGGCCTGCGAGACTGGGTTTGAGTCGACCGTCTCGGTAAGCGGCTGGGCGCCATCGATCAGCTGCCGGGCGCGCTTGGCAGTTTCAACAACCAGCGTATAGCGGCAGTCCGCCTTGCTGAGCAGATCAGTGATTTCCAGATGCAGCATGCGTTTCTTCCTTTCCGTCGTCCATCAGGGCTTCAATTGTACTGACCGTCTGATCCAGGTCGTCATTGACGACCGTATGAGCGAAGTTCGGGGCCTGGGCCATCTCCTCGCGCGAGCGTGCCAGGCGTTCGCGCACCTGCTCTTCCGTCTCTGTACCGCGGCCGCGCAGTCTGCCGGCCAGAACCTCATCTGAGGGCGGCATCAGGAAGATGAGCTCAGCGTCCGGGTAGTTTTCCCTGATCTGCCGGGCCCCTTCCACATCAATCTCGAGCAGGACGTCCTGTCCGGACTCCAGCCGGTCAAGAACCTGCTCCCGGGGCGTGCCGTAGTGATGGCCGAAAATGCCGGCTGTCTCCAGAAAGCCGCCTTCCTGCTGACGCCGCGCAAACTCTTCCTCTGACAGGAAGAAGTAATCACGTCCGTCCTGCTCACCTGGGCGGGGTTCGCGGGTTGTGCAGGAGATGGACAGTGCAAACGGCCGCCGCCGGCGCAGCTCTGCCACCACCGTACCTTTACCGGCCCCCGAAGGTCCGGAAACAACATACAGTTTGCCCTTTTTCTCAGCCATGGTTCCTCCTGACGCAGACACTATTCCACGTTCTGAATCTGTTCACGGATCTTTTCAATCTCCGCCTTCGCCTCGATCACGGCCGCGGACATGGTGCTGTCCTGACATTTTGAGCCGATGGTGTTGAATTCTCGGTTCAGTTCCTGCACCACAAAATCCAGGTGTTTGCCGACAGGACCGCTCTGCGCCGCCCGCGTCCGGAACTGCGACAGATGCGAGCTGATCCGCACCAGTTCTTCGGTGATGTCGCAGCGGTCTGCAAACAGGGCAGTCTCCTGGGCCAGCCGGTCCGGGTCGGGAACCGGACCGTTCATCAGGATTCGCACCCGCCCTTCCAGACGCCGCCTGTAGGCGTCGATCACCTGCTCGGTCCGGCTGCGCAGCACGTGCGCCAGATTCTCGAGCGCGCTGATGCGGCTGAGCATATCTTCCTCGAGGCCCCGGCCCTCTTCCCGCCGTGCCTGTATCAGCTCACTCAGCGCTTCGGCCGCAGCTTCCTCAAGCAGCCGGCCTATCTGCGCCTCCTGCTCCTCGCCCGGCTCTGTCACAATCATTTCCGGCACCATGAGCAGCGAGGCAGCGGAAAGATCCGCGGCCACACCAAACTGTTCCCCCGCCTCTCTGGCTGCCTTGGCATACGCGGAAGCAAGAGCCCTGTTCAGCCGGGCACCGCTGCTCTCCGCCTCCATTTCAGCATCCACAAAAATCTCCAGACGTCCGCGGGAGACGCTTTGGCCAATCTGGCGCCGCAGCGCAGCTTCATGCTGCAGCATGTACTGCGGCATGCGGATACTGAGGTCCAGATATCGGTGGTTGACTGCCCGGATCGTGACGCGGATCAGGCCGCCGCGGGCAGAAGCCTCACCTCTGCCGAAACCTGTCATACTGTTCATGCCTGCAATGGCTCCCCGCCCTGGATCACGCGGTACAGCTCGTCCTGCGGCCGGAACACCAGCTCTTCGCCGTTCTGCGCGTCTTTCAGTCCTTTTTCCTCCGTGACATGTCCGATGACGGTGGCCGGAATACCCTGATCAGCCAGCGCACCGAGAATGTTCGTCTGCTCGGAAGCCGTAATCAGCATGCTGCCGCTTGAGATCAGCCGCAGCGGATCAATGCGGAAAAAGTCGCAGATCTTTCGCGTGACCGGCATAATGGGCACTTTGCCGGTATCAATTCTCATGCCCAGGCCGGCTGCCGCTCCCATCTCCCAGGCAGCGCCGATCAGGCCGCCCTCGGTGATGTCATGCATGGCGGAAACCTTGGGATCAGACGCCCCGGTGCGGCCTTCCGGCAGCACACTCAGACAGCCGCGCAGATACTCAATCTGCTCGCGGTCCGTCGCGTCCAGGATGCGCTCCAGCTCCCGGCTGCGATCATGTGCCAGGATCAGCGTACCTTCGATGCCGGCGTACTTCGACATGATGACCGCATCTCCGGGGCGCATGTCCGCCGTCGCGAGAAACCGGCCCGGCACAACCGGCCGCCCGATCATCGTCAGGGAGATCACCAGCCGTCGCACCGCCGTCGTGATTTCTGTATGTCCGCCAATAATTTCCACGCCGAGTTCCCGGCCAGCCTCATTGAGCTGCCGCGATACTTCTTCGATCTGCTCCCGGCTGACGGCCGGCGGTACCAGGATCGTGGCGAGCGCAGCAAACGGAATCGCGCCGGCCGCCGCCACGTCATTGGCGTTGATGTGCATCGCAAGCAGTCCGGCGTTGGCATCCACGGCTGTGATCGGATCCGTCGTCAGGATCACCAGTCCGCCCGTATCCACAGCAGCACAGTCCTCCCCGATGCCTGGTCCCTGCACCACCTCCGGGCTGCGGCTTCCAAGGCGGCTGAGGATCAGTGTGCGCAGGTCATCGTTTGTGAGCTTGCCCTGCTCCATAGACTACTCCAGTTCCTTCCTGACGAGCTCATTGACCGTCTGCGGGTTGGCCTTGCCCTTCATCGCCTTCATGACGCGGCCGACGAAAAAGGTCAGCGCTTTCTTATTGCCGTTTCGGTAGTCCTCGGCAGGCTTGGGATTCTCGGCTACGAGCTGCCGCACCACGGCTTCAATGGCACCGGCATCGTCGACCTGCTCAAGGCCCTTCTCTTTTACAATCTGCTCCGGATCTCCGCCGCTGCGGAAGACCTCCTCGAACACCTGCTTGCCGACGCTGGAATTGATCTTGCCGTCAGCGACCAGTCTGAGTACGGACGCGAGCTGTTCGGGCCTTACCGGATTGTCTGCCGGTTCAAGTCCCGCATCTTTCAGCAGACGCGGCAGTTCCACCATCACATAATTGCTGACCTGCTTGGCCGGTGCTCCGAGCGCCACTGTGTCCTCAAAGAACCGGGCTGTATCTTTTGAGGCTGTCAGCAGCCGGGCATCATACTCGGGCAGTCCTAGTTCCTCCGTGTAGCGCCGTCGCTTGGCAGCCGGCAGTTCCGGCAGGGAATCCCGGATCTGAGCGATCCGCTCATCGCTCAGATACACAGGGACCAGGTCAGGGTCCGGGAAGTAACGGTAGTCGTGGGCCTCTTCCTTGTCACGCATCGCGCTGGTAACGCCTTTGTCGTCATCCCAGCGCCGCGTTTCCTGGATGACCTCACCGCCATCCTCCAGGACCTCAATCTGACGCCGGCGTTCATACTCGATCGCCCGCGCCGCCGCACTGATACTGTTGATGTTCTTCAGTTCTGTGCGGGTACCGAGCTTATCCTGGCCTTCCGGCCGCACTGAGATGTTCACATCGCAGCGCATGGACCCCTCTTCCATCTTGCAGTCCGAGACGCCGATATACTCCATGTTGCTGCGGAGGGTCTCCAGAAAGGCACGGACCTGGTCTGCATTTTCAAAGTCCGGTTCCGTGACGATCTCCATCAGGGGCACGCCGCCGCGATTGTAGTCCACAAAACTTTCCCCGGCCTCATGCACCAGCTTGCCGGCATCTTCCTCAATATGGATGCGCGTGATGCCGATCGTGTGCGGGCCGGCATCCGTGAAGACTTCCACGCTGCCTTCGGCGCAGAGCGGATAGTCATACTGCGAGATCTGGTATGCCTTGGCAAGATCGGGATAGAAGTAGCCCTTGCGGTCAAGCTTCGAGTAGTTCGGAATCCGGCAGTTGAGGGCCAGGCCGGCCCGCACGCCGTATTCCACCGCTTTCTCATTCAGAACCGGCAGCGTGCCCGGCATCGACAGGCATACCGGACAGACATTCGTGTTGGGAGCATCTCCAAACTCGTTGCGGCAGCCGCAGAAAATCTTCGTCTCGGTATCCATTTCCACGTGGACCTCGAGACCAATAACGGTTTCGTATTTCACTGAGCCTCCTCCTTCCCGGTGCCCAGGGCAGGTCTGGCAGAAAACCCAAGCGCGCGCTCCAGATTCCAGGCTGCCCGCAGCAGTGTGTTTTCCGCAAAAGCATCGGAAATCAGCTGCACGGAAAGCGGCAGCCCGTCGTCTGTGACACCGCTCGGCAGCGTAAGTGCACAGTTGCCGGCAATATTGACCGGCACGGTGAACAGATCGTTCACATACATCTCCAGCGGCGTCGCCTTCGCCCCGAGCCGGAAGGCCGGCGTCGGCGCTGCCGGGGAAAGCAGCACGTCGCAGTCGGCGAAGACCCTGGCAAAGTCCCGGCGGATCAGCGTTTTCACGCGGAGCGCCTTCAGATAGTAGGCGTCATAGTAACCGGCGCTGAGCACGTAGTTGCCGAGCATGATGCGCCGCTTGACCTCGCTGCCAAAGCCTTCAGTGCGTGTGCGCTTGTACATGTCGCGGTATCCTTCGTAGTCGGACGCACGGAAACCATAGCGGATGCCGTCATACCGGGACAGGTTGGAGGCTGCCTCTGCCGACGCGATGATATAGTAGGCCGAGAGCGCATAATCGAAGGTCGGCAGACTCGTCTCCACAATCTGCGCACCCAGTTCCCGGAGAAGTCTGATGGCGTTCTCATAGGAAGCCATGACCTGCGGATCCACGTCCTGCGACAGGTACTCTTTCGGCAGGCCCACACGCAGGCCCTCGATGCCGTCCTTCATCCCCCGGCCGTAGTCCGGGTATTCCGTGATCGCGGACGTGGAATCGCGCGGATCGTGGCCCGCAATGACGCTCAGCACCTCAGCCGCATCCTCCACCGTCTTGGTCAGCGGCCCGATCTGATCAAGTGAGGAAGCAAACGCCATCAGGCCGTAGCGGGAAACGGTGCCGTAAGTCGGTTTGAGTCCCACAACTCCGCAGAAGGCGGCCGGCTGCCGTACAGATCCGCCGGTATCCGAACCCAGGGCAAAGATGCCTTCGTCCGCTGCAACCGCGGCAGCGCTGCCGCCGGAGCTGCCGCCGGAGACGCACTCCGGATTCCAGGGGTTCCGAGCGGTGCCGTAGTAGGATGTTTCGGTGGATGAGCCCATGGCAAATTCATCCATGTTGGCCTTACCCACGATCACGGCGCCCTCAGCCTTCAGACGCTCCACCACGGTCGCATCGTACACCGGTGTGTAATTGCTGAGCATCTTCGATGCAGCTGTCGAGAGCACACCGCGCGTGCAGATATTGTCTTTTATCACGACCGGAATGCCGAGCAGTCTCTTGTCCGAACCCTGCCGGCGCTGTTCATCTGCCCGGCGCGCCTCTTCGAGCGCCTGGTCGGCGCAGATGGTCACCAGGGCATTCAGCTGCCCTTCGGCGGCGGCTGCCTGGTCGAGACAGGCCTGCGTCAGCTCCACAGCAGATACTTCTCCCTCGGCAAGCGCCTGCTGCGCCTGTTTCAGGTTCATCGCGTTTGGCTTCATCCACTTGCGGCAAAGAGACGACCGCCTGAAGATGGCGGGGGAGGATCCTTGCCGCCCCTCCTTTGTCTATCCTGTCTGCGAGTCCGCTGCGGCTAAGCGCGGACGCCTCCCTGTGCGTGACGGCTGTCTATTCCACCACTTTCGGTACAGCGAAATAACCGTCTTCTTTCTCCGGCGCATTTTCAAGCATTTCTTTCTGCGTCCAGCGCGGTCCGTCCACATCGGCTCTGAGCACATTTTGCTGCTCCAGTATATAACTGGTCGGTTCCACCCCGTCCGTGTTGACCTCATTGAGTCGTTCCACGTGCGTGAGCACGGCATTCAGATCCTCCTGGATCGCTGCCTTGGCTTCATCATCAAAAAGAAGCATCGACAGCGAGGCCACGCGGTCCACGTCTTCGCGGGTAACTTTCATGCTGTTCTCGGCGGCTGCTTTTCCGCCTGTCTCCTTCCTTTGCGGACCTCACATGCAGCGGGCCCGCCTCCTCTTCCCCGAGCCGCTGACGACTATACTGCCGGCCCGTCTCCGCCCAAGGCACTGCCGGCCATCTCAAGCAGCTCTCTGCCGCTGATGACCGGAATGCCAAGCGTTTCCGCCTTGGCAAGCTTGCTTCCGGCTTTCTCTCCGGCCACCACATAGTCTGTACGTGCCGAGACCGCAGAGGCGACACGGCCCCCAGCCCGCTCGATCAGTGCCTGCGCTTCCCGGCGCGGCATTTCTTCCAGCGTCCCCGTCAGCACGATTGTCCTGCCGCTGAGCGGTCCCTTCTGTTCACTCAGCTCCTCAGGCAGCGGCTCCACACCGGCAGCCAGCAGCCGGTCGATGACATCTGCGTACTGTTTCCTGTCAAAAAAGGCGCGGATCGCCTCCGCTGTGGCCGGTCCGACATCCTCCACCTGCTCAAGTTCCTCTTTGGTCGCGCTGCACACCGCATCAAAGGTCTTGAAGTGCGAAGAGAGAGATCCGGCGGTGCGGAGCCCCACACCGGGAATGCCGAGCGCGTAGAGAAAATTCCGCAGAGGCCGTTTCTTGCTGCCCTCAATGGATTCCATCAGCTTGGCGGCCCGTTTCGGCCCAAACCGCTCCAGCTTGAGCAGGTCGTCCTCGCTGAGGGTATAAATGTCGGCAAGCTCCTGGATATCGAGGGCGTCGAAGACCTGCTCGAGCGTTTTTTCGCTGAGCCCGTCGATGTCCATCGCTTCCCGGGCAGCGTAGTGGTCCAGGCGGCCGATCAGCTGTGGACGGCAGGTGAGTGAATTGGGACAGAACAGGGTCGGCCCCTCCTCCACCACCGGAGTGCCGCAGGAAGGACAGACCTGCGGCGGCACGATATCCGTGAGCGGCCCTTCCTGCTCCGGTACCGGTCCGATGATTTCCGGAATGACGTCATTGGCCCGCCGAACGAAGACGCGGCTCCCAAGCTTCACTTTTTTGCGCTCGATATCCCGGTAGTTATTCAGCGTCGCCCGCTTTACCGTGGCCCCGCCGACATCCACGGGCTCAAGCTCCGCGGTCGGCGTCAGACGCCCGCTCCGGCCCACTTCCCAGACAACGTCCTCAATGACCGTCGTCATCTCTTCGGCCGGAAACTTGTAGGCAATAGCCCAGCGGGGGTGCTTGTGCGTATAGCCCAGGATCTCCCGCGCGGCAAAATCTGCGATCTTGATAACCATACCGTCGATCGCAAAATCCAGCTGTCCGCGCGTCCGCTCCACTTCGTCGATGGCTTCCTTGATCGCCTCCATGCTGGTGAAGATCTTCTCATAGGGGCTGACCCGGAAACGGTTCTCGCGCAGAAAGTCGATCATCTGCGTCTGGTCTTCGAGCACCTTGCCCTCTATGTAGCCGACATTATAAATGAAGGCCTCGAGCTGGCGGCTCGCTGTCACCTGCGGATCTGTGTTGCGCAGGGCACCGGCAGCGGCATTGCGGGCGTTCTTGAGCGGCTCTTTTGCCTTCGCGTTGTAGGCGCGCAGACGCGAGAGCAGCATGACCGCCTCGCCCTGCACTTCCATGCGGCCCTCAAAGTCGATGCGGACCGGGATCGAGCGGATCGTCTTGATCTGGCGCAGGATCTCCTCTCCGACTTCCCCGTTGCCGCGGGAAGCAGCTCCGACAAGGAGGCCGTCCTCGTAGGTGAGATTGATTGTCAGTCCGTCGAACTTGTATTCCAGCGAATAGTGCGGCCGGGGAAATCCGGCGGCCTCAAGCGTGCGGTTCGTGCGCTCCTGCCAGCGGATCAGCTGCTCCATATTCTGCGCCTTGTCGAGGCTCCAGAGTGGCGCCAGGTGCCGGTGTTTCTCGAAGCCGTCGAGCAGCGCGTCTCCGATCCGCTGGGTCGGCGAGTCCGGCTCGGCCCAGCCCGCTTCCTGTTCGAGCGCAGCCAGCCGATCATAGAGACGGTCATACTCAGCATCCGCCACCAGCGGCGCGTCCAGCACATAGTAGTGGTACGCGTAGTTGTTCAGCTCATCGATCAGACGCCGCATCTCGTTCATGGGCGGCGGCTACTCCACGATCTCCAGTGCCGCGTAGGCCAGAAGCATCTGCTTTGCCCCCGCATTCTCATAGTCGATGAAGGCAGCCCGGCCAAGCTTCGTTTCTGCCAGGCGCGTGATCACACCTTCGCCAAACAGCGAATGACGTACCCGCACGCCCACCTGGAAGCCTTCGGTCGCGGATTCCGGCTTTGCCTTCGGCGCGACGAGACGGCCGCCGGTGAAAAACTGCGGCTCCGGACGCGCTTTGCGCGAAGAACTCGTCGAGCTCATAAACCGCTTCGGGGCCGCCTGCTGCTTCTCCTGGGCCTCCTGCACCGGATCAACCAGCCTGATCAGACTGTCCGGAATCTCTTTCAGGAACCGCGAAAGCTCACTCGGCTGCGGCCTCCCGTACGCCCGGCGCGAGTGGGTGCTGATCATGGCGAGACGTTTTTTCGCACGCGTTACCGCAACATAGCACAGCCGGCGTTCCTCCTCGATTTCACCGGCCTCTACCGCCCGCTGCAGCGGGAAGATGTTTTCGACCATGCCGGCCAGGTACACAGAGTCGAATTCAAGACCCTTGGCCGCGTGCATCGTCATCAGCGTGACCGCTTCCCCGTCGCCGCCGCCGTCTGTGTCCGTCATCAGCGTCAGCTGCTGCAGATAGTCAGCAAACGTGCCTTCCCCAGTCTCATCAAATTCCATGGCGCCGCGGATGAGCTCCTCGATATTCTCCATCCGGTGCCTGCTCTCGAGGGTCTTTTCCTCGCTGAGCATCTTGTGGTAACCGGTCCGCTCATAGACTCTCGCCACAATCTCATGCACCGGAAGTGATTCATGATTGAGCGAAATATCATGATACATCGAGGCAAACTCCGCCGCTTTTTTGCTCAGGACTTTGTCAGTGATGTAATCGGACTGATTGAGGAGCGCATCCATGTAGGAAATGCCCTGCTCATCGACGATCCGCTTGAGCTGCTGGAGCTTCATCTCCCCGATGCCGCGCTTGGGAGTATTGATCACCCGCAGCAGATGCACATCTGACTGCGGCGAGACAATCAGGCTGAGATAGGCGACCAGATCCTTGATTTCCTTACGTTCATAGAAACTCTGGCCGCCGTAGACACGGTAGCGGATGCCGTTGTTGTTCAGCTTCTCCTCGAGGATACGGGAGATGTTGCGCGTGCGGTAGAGTACGGCCATCTCCGAGTAGGGCATACCTTCCTCGTGCAGACGCCGCATGTCCTGGCAGATGTAGGAAGCTTCTTCCCGCTCGTCTTTGGCGTTGTAGACGAGGGGCACCTCACCGCTCTCGTCGGCACTCCACAGCGTCTTGCCCCGGCGCGAGGCATTTTCGCTGATGATCGCATTGGCCACTTCAAGGATCTTCTGCGTACTGCGGTAGTTCTGCTCGAGACGGATCACCTTGGCACCCGGGAAATCCTCCTCAAATTCCAGAATGTTGCGCAGTGTGGCACCCCGGAACGCGTAGATGGACTGATCGTCATCGCCGACGGCAAACAGATTGCCCCAGCCGCCTGAGAGCAGCTTGGCGATCTCGTACTGCACCGGATTCGTATCCTGATACTCGTCGATCATGACGTAGCGGAACTTCTTCTGGAAATGCTCGCGCGGGTCCTCTTCCTGCTCAAGCAGCAGACGCGTGTTGTGCAGCAGATCATCAAAATCCATGGCGTTCTGCTCACGCATGCGCACCTCGTACGTTTCGTACAGACGTTCTGCCTCATCGGCGCTGATATCCATACGCTCTTCGGCGTACCTGCCGAAGCTCTCCTTCTTGGCTGCGTTCTTGTAAGCCGAGATGCAGCTCACCAGTTCCTTTTCCGAAAGCTCGCCTTTGCGGCCCACATCCTCGAGAATGCCGCGCATCAGGCGCTCGGCATCACTGCTGTCATAGATGACAAAATTGGACGTGTAGCCGAGATAGTCCGCATAGGTGCGCAGAATCCGCACGCACATCGAATGGAACGTGCTGATCCACATGCCCTTGGTGTCAAAATCCACCCGGGCAGCGATCCGCTCGCGCATCTCCGCGGCAGCCTTGTTGGTGAAGGTGATCGCCAGGATCTCCCACGGCTGCGCCTTGCCGCTGCTCACCAGATGTGCCACCCGCTCAGTGAGCACTCTTGTCTTGCCGCTGCCGGCTCCGGCCAGGACCAGGACCGGGCCTTCGGTCGTCTCTACGGCTTCCTTCTGTCTGTCATTCAGCTCCATCTGTTCTCTCCACCCTTTCCCTGCGGTCCATCACCAGTGCGTAGCCGCCGGCACCGTGGCGCAGGCAGCGGCTCACCCGGGCCACCGTCGCTGTTGAGCTTCCGGTCTGCTCGACGATCTGCTGATGGGTTGCCTTGTTCCGCAGCATGACGGCGAGCCGGAACCGCTGCGCCATAGCGGACAGTTCGGCCGCTGTGCAGAGATCCTCAAACAGCCGGTACGCCTCCTCCCGGGTTTCCAGCGTCACGACCGCGTCCAGCAGGCTGTCAAGATCCGCATTCCTGATTTTGCAATCTGTCATACTACCCTCGGAACGACAAAAAGTTTCCTTGTCGTCTTGTGTGTGCGGGCGGAATGAGATATCCTCATCATGTCACCAAAAGGACGCCTCCGTCCGCGTAAGGAAAAACCGCGCAGCACTGCGCGGACCAGTTTATTATACCACATTTTCGCGACGTCTGCTATCAGCCGTCGACGTCCACCCACGCGCCCGCAACCGGGATGCCGTTTGTGAGTTCCACCACCTGCGTTGCCTGCGGACTGCCCGCAGAGACCGGCAGATCGCCCGACGATATTTTCCGCACCTGACCGCCCGGTTCCGCAACTGTCAGCGATGTGATCTGATCGAGCGTCAGCGCAGCCGCGATTTTCGTGCCCCCATCACCTTTCAGGACCATCAGGCGGCTGCCGCGGCCATTCCGTGCCTGCGGCCGCAGATCTTCTGTCCGGAACTGTTTGGCCCGGCCCCGGTCTGTAATCAGCACCAGCCGCTGTCCGGTCGCTGCCGTCTGCGAAAAAGCAACCGCCTGCGCATCCGGAGCGAGGCGCACACCGGGCACCCCGACAGCCGTCCGCCCCCGCAGCGGAACACCCTCTTTCGGGAACGTCACCACGTAGCCGTCGCTGGAGACAAAAGTGAGATTGTCAAGACCAGGCCGGTCCCGCTCGACGGCAATCAGCCGGTCTCCCTCCCGCAGTCCGCTGGCGCTCATGCGGTTTTTGCGGCTCTTCAGGTCCCCTGCCTTCACCGGTTTCACCAGACCGCCGGCTGTGGCAAACCAGATCTGTGCATCCTGCTCAAGCTCACGGTCGTCAAAGAGCGCCACAATCTCTTCGCCGCGGGCCACGCCGCTCACCAGGGCGCTCAGGGACTTTCCGGGATCGCGCAGCCGCTGCTCCGGTATCTGCATGGCCGGGATCACGTAACCCTGGCCGGTCGAGGTGAACACATAGATGCGGTTGGCTGTGTTCGAGGAAAGCAGCGTGCGTATTTTCAGCTTCTCTTCTTCCGGCGGGTTCTCCAGCGCACGCTGCAGCGCCTTGGGCGCCATACGCTTAAGGCCGCCGCCGCGCGTCAGCACGATGGTGCACTCCTCCCGCGGCAGCAGTGCCATTTCGTCAATCCGGATTTCACCCTGCTCCGCGCTGAGAAGCTCCGTGCGGCGCGGATCATCGTACTTTTTCTTGATGTCGCGGAGTTCGCGGCGGATGATCGCGACGAGCTCACTTTCGTTTTCAAGGACCGAACGCAGAGTGGAGATCTCCTTGCGGAGCTGAGCGAGTTCTTTTTCCAGTTCGATCGTCTCCAGGCCCGTCAGACGTGAGAGCCGCATGTCGAGTATGGCCTGCGCCTGTGCCTGGGTCAGCTCAAAAGCATCCATCAGACCCTTTTTCGCTGCTTCTGGATTTTTCGAGCCGCGGATGATCTTGATCACACGGTCTATATTGACCACCGCAATCTGCAGACCTTCGAGCACATGTTCCCGTTTCTCGCAGCGCTCAAGATCGTAGGCGGTGCGGCGCCGCACCACGTTTTTCTGATGGCGGATGTAGCCGTCAAGCACATCGAGGAGTCCGAGCTGGCGCGGGCTGCCGTCCGCAATCGCCATCATGTTGATGCCGAACGTTGTCTGCAGATCCGTGTACTTGTAGAGGAGCTGCAGGATCTTCTCGGGATCAACGCCCTTCTTGATCTCGAAGACAGCGCGCATGCCTTCCCGGTCCGATTCATCGCGGATTTCCTCGACCGCCCCGAACAGATCGCGCTTGGCCTCCACAATCTGCAGCGCCTTCTCAAGCAGGGCCGACTTTTTCACTTCGTACGGCATTTCCGTCACGACGATCAGGGACTTGCCGTTGTCCTGTTTCTCAATATGTGCCCGTGCCCGGATTTGAATCCGGCCGCGGCCGGTCTCGTAGGCATCGCGCAGGCCTGTGCCCTCAACCACGTAGCCTCCGGTCGGAAAATCCGGCGCCGGCACAATCTTCATGATCTCGTCGAGCGTGCAGCCCGGCTTGTTCATCCGGTAGATGACGCTGTCCACCACTTCCCCGAGGTTGTGCGGCGGGATGTTGGTGGCCAGGCCGACGGCAATGCCGCTCGCTCCGTTGACAAGCAGGTTCGGATAGCGGGCCGGCAGAAGATCCGGCTCGACGTCCGTGTCGTCGTAATTGGGGCGGAACGGCACTGTGTCTTTCTGCAGGTCGCGCAGCATCTCCAGTGCCAGGCTGCTCATGCGCGCTTCCGTGTAGCGCATTGCTGCCGGCGGATCGCCGTCCACAGAGCCAAAGTTGCCGTGTCCATCCACGAGCGGCATCCGCATGGAAAAATCCTGGGCCATGCGCGTCATGGCATCGTAGACGCTCGAGTCGCCCGCGGGATGGTACTTGCCGAGAGCTTCGCCCACGATGCGGGCACACTTCTTGTACGGCTTGTCCGGCGTGATGCCCAGTTCATTCAGAGTATAGAGAATCCGGCGCTGCACCGGTTTGAGTCCGTCTTCGACGCGCGGCAGGGCCCGCTCCATCGTCACATGCTCAGCATAGGTCATGAATGCATCGTGCATGACCTCCGTGGCTGCCATGTCGATGATATTTTCGTCGTAGCTGACCTGTTTTCCCTTACTCATTGAGCTGCACCTCGAATTCGTCCTTCCTGTTGAAATCCGCGTGTTCACTGATGTACTGGCGGCGCGGCTCCACATTCTCTCCCATCAGCGTCGTGACCATTTCCTCGATATCCGCGAGATCCTCGATGCGGACACGGACAAGCGCGCGCGTCTCCGGATTCATCGTTGTCTCCCACAGCTGCTCCGGATTCATCTCGCCGAGGCCCTTGTAGCGGTTGATCTTAGCCCCCTTGCCGAGACGTTTCTTTGCTTTTTCGAGATCCCGGTCCGTGTAGCAGTACTCTACCTTCTGACCCTTCTGGATCCTGTAGAGCGGCGGCTTACCGATGTACAGGTGTCCGTCGAGGATGAGTTCCCGGAAGTAGCGATAGAAAAAAGTGATCAGGATGGTCTGGATATGCCCGCCGTCCTGGTCAGCGTCGGCCAGCAGGATAATCTTGTTGTATTTCAGGTTCTTTATGTTGAATGTATCGTCGAAGCCGGCCCCAAGGGCCGTGATCAGAGAGCGGAACTCCTCGTTCTGCAGCACCTGGTCAACGCGTTTCTTCTCAACATTGAGCGGCTTGCCGCGCAGCGGCAGGATGCCCTGGAAGCGCCGGTCCCGGCCCTGCTTGGCGCTGCCGCCGGCGCTGTCACCCTCCACAATGAACAGTTCGTTCAGCTCCGGTTTCTTGCCGGTACAGGCTGCCAGCTTCCCTACCAGCGGCGCCGTCTCCAGCTTGCTCTTGGTCCGCTCCATCTTCTTGGCCTTGCGGGCAGCTTCTCTCGCATGCGCGGCACTCTGCGCCTTCTCAATGATCCGGCCGCAGACCGCGGCATTGTTGAGGTCACTGGTATACTCGTTCAGCTTTTCGCTAACCAGGGCGTCGACAGCTGTGCGGATCTCTGTGTTACCGAGCTTTGTCTTGGTCTGTCCCTCGAACTGGGCATCCTTCATCTTGATGTTGATGACCGCGCAGAGCCCTTCACGGAAATCCTCCCCGGCCAGGTTCGCGTCCTTGTCTTTCAGGATCCCCACCCGGCGGGCATAATCATTGAGCGCCTTGGTCAGAGCTGTCTTGAAGCCGGTTTCGTGGGTACCGCCCTCCGGCGTCGGGATATTATTGACGTAGGAGAAGATCGATTCTGTGTAATCCGTCGTGTACTGCATCGCAATCTCGATGATCACATCGTCGCGTGTGCCCTCCATGACGATCGGAGCTTCGTTCAGCACTGTCTTGTCTTTGTTGAGCGAGAGCACGAAATCCGTGATACCGGCATGGTAGTGGAAATCCTCGCGGCGTGGATGGCCGTCCTGCTCCTGCCGCTCATCAATCAGCGTGATGTTGAGTCCCTTCGTGAGGAACGCCAGTTCCCGCAGACGGCGCCGCACCACAGAATGACTCATTTCCACCGTGTCGAATACCGTGGGGTCCGGCCAGAACGTAATCTTTGTACCGCGCTTGTCTGTTTCGCCCACGATCGAAAGAGCAGCATCCGGCCGGCCTGCATGCACATTCCCTTTCTCGTCCTGTCCGGAGCCGTAGGACTGATAGTAGACCTGACCGTCCTTGTAAACCTCCACTTCGAGACGCGTGGAGAGCGCGTTGACGACAGATGCACCTACTCCGTGGAGGCCTCCGGCATAGGCATACGCACCGCTGTCGAATTTGCCGCCGGCATGCAGCTGCGTAAAAACGACTTCGACACCGGAGATCTTGAGTTCCGGGTGCAGATCCGTCGGAATGCCGCGCCCGTTGTCTTCCACCGTGACGGAACTGTCCGGATGCAGAGTCACCGTGATCGAGTCGGCATGTCCGTTGGCCGCTTCATCCACCGCGTTGTCGAGTATCTCCCACAGCAGGTGCTGCAGCCCGCGCTGACTCGTAGTGCCAATATACATACCAGGTCTCTTCCTGACTGCATCGAGACCCTCAAGCACCTGGATATCATCTGCTGTGTACGCCTTCGCCATAAAGTCCTCCTTGCGCTTCAGACCGGTGCACTGCTGTGCTCCCTGCGGCGTCCAAAAAGCTCCGTTCCAGAACAGTGCCGCACAGGCACAAAAAAATTCCCGCCATTACGGGCAGGATCAAACAGCAGCCGCTCCGGGCCGCACCCATTATATTTTTTTAGCACACGCTCGGCCGGATGTCAAAAAAGCCGCCCAAAGGCGGCTCCATTGAGCTTGCTCTCTGTCTCCTTTTCAGCAGCCTGGTGCAGCCGGTCACGCCGTGGCGTCACGCTCGTCGGCTTTCACGATACAGTCCGGCGCAGGCTGCCCAGCCTGCCGTCAGCCAATCACAATCGCCCGCATGATATAGTAGATGACAAAGAGAATGACGATTCCCCACATGATACCGCCGACCTCACGGGCCTTGCCGCTGCAGACCTTGCAGATGGCGTACGTTATGAACCCGAATGCGATACCGTCGGTAATGGAGCTCATGAAGCCCATGCACAGGATCGTCATGAAGGCCGGGGCCGCGGAAGTGAAATCGTTCCAGTTGATCCGCGAAAGTGGTCCCATCATAAGGATACCAACAATCACAAGTGCCGGTGCCGTCGCGGAGTTCGGGACGATGCCGGCAATCGGGGCAAACAGAAGCGCCAGCGTGAACAGGATGGCAACGACCACACTTGTCAGTCCGGTACGCGACCCTTCGTTGACGCCGCTGACACTCTCGACAAACGTTGTGACGGTCGATGTTCCGAACAGGGCGCCTGCTGCCGTAGCCAGCGCATCAGCCATCAGGGCATTGTTTGCCCGCGGCAGCTGTCCCCTGCTGTCGAGATATCCTGCCTTTTCCGCCGTCGCAATAATCGTGCCCATGGTGTCAAACATATCAATCATCAGGAAGGCCAGAATGACCGTGATAAAGGAGATCACCTGGACAAAAACCGAAGGCCCGACAAACATGGCGCCGAAATCGAGCTGCATGAATGTCTCTGCCATGCTGATCGTTTCTTCCCCCGTGGCCAGATTGGCAATCAGCATGGCAACGCAGGCAACCAGGCATGCGCCGGTCAGCCAGCCGAAAATCTTCCTCTCCGAGATTGACCACAGTATGACCATCAGGACCATGCCGGCAAACGCCACAAACCCGCACACAGCAATCGGTGATACGTCGACGCCTGCAAGACTGGTGACCGTGCCGCCGTTCCCGTCCGGAAACATCAGGCCGATGACTGTGGTCGCCACAATGCCGATTAGGATGGCACCCTTGATCCCGAGCACCATCAGCACAATCATGATGATCAGCCCCACGATCGCGAGCTGCATGTTCGGATCCATCAGGCTGCCGATGTAAAAACCGTCTTCAGAAAGACTCAGCATCGAGCCGTTCTTCAATCCCAGTGAGGCGATAAAAACACCAATTCCCGCACCAATCGCGTACTTCATGTCACGCGGCACCGCGTTCAGGATCTTACCTCTGGCGCCGGACAGCGTAATCAGGATAAAGATAACACCGGAGATAAAGACGGCCGCCAGCGCTCCCTGCCACGTCCAGGCCATGGCGCCGCAGACGGTGTATACAAAAAAAGCATTGAGCCCCATGCCCGGCGCCTGCGCAAACGGATAGTTGCTCATCAGGCCGATCAGCAGCGTGCCGACCGCAGCCGCCAGACAGGTCGCGACCATGACGCCATTGTAGCCCATCCCAGAGCCGGACAGGATGCCTGGGTTGACGAAGATAATGTATGCCATCGTAAAAAACGTGACAAAGCCGCCGACCACCTCTGTCCTCAGGGATGTATGATTCTGCTTGAGTTTGAAAAATCGTTCCATAGATACCTCCAGACCGGCCAGCTCTCCCGCTGGCCGTTTCCATCATAAAGGCTGTCTGATTAGGCGTCAAACCAACTCTGCAGAGGCAATAAAAAACCGCAGTCCTGACTGCGGCATATTGTATCAGTAATCGGAACGGTTGCGGCGCGGTTTCTTTTTGAGAAAAGGCGGTATCTCAAGCGCACTGTCGGGGCCATAGGCATCTCCGCCGAGTGCGGTCGTATCGTGCACTTCGTGGAAGTCCTGCACGGCCGGCCTCGGAGGCTCCTCACGCCGCTGCGGCTCTGTCTCCGGCGTATCCTGAAACTCAATAACCTCCTCGAGCTTCTTGCGCCCCTGGCCGGCCGCTTCCCGCGGCTCTTCCGCTGCCGGGGCATCGAATCCCGTGGCAATCACCGTGATGCGCACCTCGTCATCCAGCGAGTCATCAATACACACTCCGAAGAACACATCTGCATCAGGATGCGCACCTTCCCGGATGATCTTGGCCGCCTCCTGGATTTCGTACATGCTGATATTACTGTCGCCGGTCACATTAATGATGATGCCCCGGGCGCCCTCAATCGACGTGTCGAGAATCGGCGAATTGATCGCCATCTTGGCTGCATCCACCGTCTTGTTGTCGCCAACGCCGGTGCCGATGCCCATGTGGGCAATGCCGCGCAGCGTCATGACCTTCTTGACGTCCGCAAAGTCAAGATTGATCAAGGCCGGCTTGCCGATCAGGTCAATAATGCCCTGGATTCCCTGCCTTAGAACATCATCTGCTTCCTTGAAGGCGTCCACGATCGGGGTATCCTTGCCGACTGTGGAGAGCAGTTTGTCGTTCGGGATACCGACAATCGTGTCCACCACAGATTTGAGATCCTCAAATCCAGCGGCTGCGACTTTCTCGCGCGGTTTGCCCTCAAACCAGAACGGACGCGTGGCAAAACCGATCGTCAGCGCGTCATTCTGCTTGGCAAGCTCCGCAACCACTGGAGCGGCGCCGGTTCCGGTGCCGCCGCCAAGACCGCACGCAACGAAAACAAGATCTGCACCCTTGACCGACTGTTCGAGTTCTTCGCGGCTCTCTTCTGCCGCCCGCCGCCCGATTGACGGGTCGGCTCCCGATCCCAGACCTTTGGTGAGCTTCTCCCCGATCTGAATCTTCTGGTCCGCTTTGGACAGAAACAGCGCCTGTTTGTCCGTGTTCACGGCAATCAGCTCAGCACCCTGGACTCCGAAGTCAATCATCCGGTTGACTGCGTTGTTTCCTGCACCGCCGACTCCGTATACCCGGATCTTCGCAAAATTCTCGCTGTTATTGTCGAACTCGAGCGCCATCCTAACTCCTCCTCAGCCGTCTTCGTGTTTGCCGCGTACTCTCAGTATATTTCTTCCTGCTTGCCGAACAGGCCGCGCTTTTTCTGCTTCGGCTTGACGCCAAGGTCTCCGTAAGCATACTGCAGCATCGCATACGAGGCGTGCAGATTCGGGTCTGACAGCTTGATGCTGTTCACATTGATCGGCAGCGGTGTCCGGCCGGACACTGACTTGAAGAAACTGTTTGCGCCCCGCATGAACGATATGCCGCCCCCGGTGAGGAATATATCCAGCTTCTTTTTCAGGTTGACCTCCGCCGACGTCACAATCTGCATGACAAATTCGACAATCTGTTCGACTCTGGCATCGATGATTCCTTTTACCACATCGTAAGGGTACTTGCGCAGCTTACCGCCGCTGTCTTTTATGTACATGTACGGAATGCTGCCGTTGGCTGCCAGTCCGAATGAATAGCGGCGCTTGAGCTGTTCTGCCGTGTCCGCATCTACCTTCATGACATACGCAATGTCGGCGGCGATGTTGGCGCCGCCGAGCGGAATCGTGTCAAAATGCAGAACCGAATCTCCGTAGATCACGGAAACATTGGTAGTACTATACCCGATGTCCACTAAAACTGCAAGATCATCACGGTTCTCCTGGGGGACAAGATAGAGCGCCTGCGCGAGCGGCTCAGCGATAAACGAATTGAGTCTGACTCCCATGTGCCGGAGCAGTCCGGCCACATCGTTCAGAAAAAAACGGTTCGCAAACGTGAAGGAAATCGAGCCGCGCATCCGCTTCGAGTTGACGCCGGCCGGATCGAGGTAGATGTTCCCGTCATCAAGCAGAAACCAGGAAGGCACCGCCTCGAGCATCACCATGCCCTCCTCGCTTTCCACCTGCGAGGCCTTGTCCACCAGGTGGTCTATATCCTGTTCACTGACCCGTCCGTTCGTGGAAATCTGGGCGGTGCGGTTGGCTATCTGCAGGAAGGATCCCGGAATTCCAACATCCACATTGCGCAGCCGGTAGTCTGCCTGATGTTCTGCGGCGGAGAGCGCTTCTTCCAGGGCGTAGTAGACCCGCTCGCTGTCCACCCAGTTGGAATTCTTGATCCCGGCATAGGGAACCTGGGCGCAACCAAGCACCTCCAGTCCCTTGCGCGGCTTCTGCTCAGCAATCGTGCACGTGATCTTGGACGTTCCGAATTCGACAATGGATCTGCAGTCCCTCATCGCGGCTTGCTCTGTGCAGCGCCTGGCTGCGCTCTCCTAACTAGCATACTTACAGGTATCTTACCACACCCGGTGCAGTTTCCAAAAAGCCTCAGGTGTCATCGTCCTCATTGCCGATTGTCTCCGACGGCTCCGGCGAAGCCGTCCCCTGCCCTGTTTCCTCCGGCTCCGGCAACGCAGAAGTGCCTGATGAAGGTGATGACGCAGAAGAGCCCGGTGACGGGGACGGGGACGGACCTGGCCGGGAGGCCTGATCCTCATCGTACATGGTATACGTTGCAAACGAACCGGAAGAGACATCCAGAAGTCCGTCTGACTCCCCTTCCCGCGCCAGTGCCGGCAGGCGGTTCTGGATCCACTTGATCTTGTCCCCGATCCGCTCTGCCTGGCCGATGCGGATGGCCAGGCCGTCCCGCGACTCCATGCGGATGTTATTGATGTTGGAAAGATCCACGACCGCAATCAGCGGAAAAAGGCTGCGGCTGTCAAGATCAAGCAGAATCTCCTGCATGATCGCTATTTTGAAGGCATCCTCCGTGACGATCTCGCTGCCGACTTGCGGATCGGTGACAGAGATTCCCTCCACCAGCGGGCACTCAACGGATTCGTCACTTTCCGTGATCTCAAGAATATCCGTATTGATATCAATCAGCAGAAACTGGTTTCCGTAAGGCAGGAATGCAGCGGGACGCCGCTCCTCCACTTCAATGATGACGGTGTCCGGCAGCTGGCGCCGCACTGCTGTCACCTGCAGGTACGGCTCGACGCTCTGGACGTTGCTGCGCACTCGCTCCTCGTTCACTTCGAGCATATGCGTGCCTTCGGCAATGTCGGCAATGGCACGGATGTAGGCCGAGGTGAACCGGGCATTTCCCGCCGGAATGACGCTGCGTACCTGGAAATACTCATAGACAAAGTAGCCGAGCCCCGCGATGAGCACAGCCACAATCAGAAGCAGAGCAATGCGGCGGGCGGGCGAACTTTTGCGGTGGCTCATGAGGACGGGACCGGCGGCGTGTGCTTGCTCGGCACAGCAATGCGGATGCGCTGTGCCTGCCTGGAGATGTTCAGCATGATGCCGACCATGGCCATAAAGATGACCAGCGAGGAGCTGCCGTAGCTGAAAAAGGGCATCGGCACGCCGGTAACGGGCATCGAGGCGGTGGCAACGGCGATGTTCATGATCGCCTGGATGCCGATCAGAGAGCTGATGCCGGTGGCAAGCAGGGTCCCGAACAGATCCGGGGCCGAGGCTGCGATGCGCACGCCCCGGTAGATGAGCAGGACAAAAAGACCGATGAGCAGAACCGAACCAACCAGGCCGACCTCCTCAGCCGTGATGGAGAAAATGAAGTCCGACTCACCGTACGGGAGCCACAGATATTTCTGGCGGCTGTTGCCGAGGCCGCGGCCGGTAAGGCCGCCTGCTCCGATTCCGTAGAGCGACTGAATGACCTGCCAGCCGCCGTTCTGGGCGTACTGCCAGGGATCGGCGAATGCCGTCACCCGGCGGGCCCGGTAGTTCGCGACCATCAGCAGTGCAAAGCCGAGCGTGCCGCCGACCGCGGCGAGCAGGCCGAGCTGTGCACCCTTGGCGCCACCCACGTACATCATGATGAAGACCAGCAGGCAGAGCAGAATGACGGAGGAGAAATTCGGCTGAAAGAAAAGCAGCAGGCACATCAGGAGCAGTACCAGCAGGTTCGGCAGAATGCCATAGCGGAAACTGTCCATGCGGTTGCGGTTCACATAGATCGTGGCCGCCGTAAAGATCACCATCGCCAGCTTGGCGATCTCGGCCGGCTGAAAGGCGGGCAGCGGCCCGAGCTTGATCCAGCGCGAGGAACCGTTCAGATTGACGCCGATGCCGGGAATGAAGACCACAACCAGCAGAATCAGGGAGATAATCAGGATCACATACTTGAAACGGATCAGGCTGCGGTAGTCAATGAACGCCAGCAGCAGCATTGCTGCACAGCCGATGACAGCACCGGCGGCCTGCCGCTTGAACAGATAGAAGCCGTCATAGTCATAGAGCGCAGACGCCTGCGCCTTGTAGTAGCTGGCACTGAAGACCATGATGAGTCCATAAACCACGATGACCAGGGTCACGATCATCAGGACGTAGTCCAGATGCCGGCGAGACTTCTCCTTCATCCTGCCTCCTCTTCTACAGTGCCATGACCAGTGACTTAAAGTGCCGCCCGCGTTCCTCGAAGCTGGCGTACATGTCCCAGCTGGCGCAGGCCGGTGAGAGCAGGACGGCATCGCCCGGCTCGGCGATGCGGGCGGCCTCGCGGACGGCTTCCTCCAGATCGGCGACTGGCTGCACCGCGCTGAAGCCGGCAGCGGCAGCTGCCTCCAGAATTTTCTCCTTGGTCTCGCCCAGAACCAGAATCTGCCTGACCGTACGGAAAGATGCAAACAGCTCAGCAAAATCCGCATGTTTGTCGAAGCCGCCCAGAATGAGAACGGTCGGCTGCGTCACAGCCTCAACGGCCTTGATCGTGGCGTCCGGATTCGTGCCCTTGCTGTCGTTGATGTAGATCACACCGTTCCTGGTCGCGACAGTTTCGAGCCGGTGCTCCACGCCCGCAAAAGTGGCAAGCACTTCGGCCACCCTGGAGGCCGGAATCCCGTATTCCAGTGCCAGTCCGGCTGCAAAGAGGGCGTTCTGCAGATTGTGCCGTCCGGGAAGGCATACATCGGCAGCACGCATGACGCGCTGCGCATCGCCTCCCCGCCGCCAGACGATCCAGCCGTCCGCAATGGACATGCCGTCCCGCTCTCCGGGCCCGAGCGTCACCAGCCCCGTATGCAGTCCGATCCGCATCCTCGCATAATCAGCAAGCTGCCTTGAGACCGGATCCTCGCCGTTAATCAGGGTATAGTCAAGACCGCCCTGGTTCTCGAGAATGCGTCTCTTGGCCGCTGTATAGTTCTCCATTGTGCCGTAGCGGTCAAGGTGGTCCGGGGTCACATTGAGCACTGCGCTGCCAAACGGATGGAACCGGTCAATGGTGTCAAGCTGCAGCGCTGCTGTCTCCAGCACGACAACATCGCCAATCTCCGTTTCCAGCGCATGCGCGCTGAGCGGGTCGCCGATATTGCCGAGTACGTACGTGTTTTCGCCGCCAGCCTTGAAGATTTCTCCGGTGAGAGCCGTCGTGGTCGTCTTGCCGTTGGTGCCGGTGATGGCAATGAAGTCCGCCGCGGACAGCTGGTAGCCGAGCTCAATTTCGCCCACGATGGGCAGCCGGCGCCGGCGTGCCTGCTCAAGATACGGCAGACTGAGCGGCAGACCCGGGCTCACGACCAGCACGTCTGCCCCGTCCAGGGCCTCTTCCGGGCTGCGGCCCAGATAGTCCGCATAGCGCAGTGCGTGGAGAGCTTCCTGCGTGCTCTGCGGCAGTTCTGCCGGTGTGCGGCGGTCATGCAGCAGAAGTTCCGCTCCCAGCCGGGAGAGGGTCTGTGCCGCCGCGACGCCGCTCCGGGCCATACCGCATATCAGAACTCTGCTCTTCGTCCAGTCCCGGGACCACCGTCTGTCGTCTGTCACTTCTCCCACCTCACACAAACGCGCTGAGCACAGCAATCATGCTCAGAACCACCGTTACGATCATATAGCCGCCCACGACCCGTGTTTCCGGTATGCCCATGAGCTCAAAATGGTGATGCAGCGGCGCCATGCGGAACACCCGCTTGTGGCGCAGCTTGAATGAACCCACCTGGATAATGACAGAAACAGAGCTCATTACATACACAAAGCCCATGATCGGCAGCGTCAGCTGCAGTTCCAGTGTCGTGGCTGCTACCGTCAGGGCCGCACCAAGGGCAAAGGAACCCGTATCGCCCATGAAAACCTTGGCCGGGTGCCGGTTGAAGCAGAGGAAGCCCAGGCAGGCTCCGACCAGTGCCATCAGAAAGATGCCTGTGTCAGCGATGATGCCGTCCGCGCCGATCAGTGCCTCGCCGCCGGCCAGAAGCAGCGCCGGGTACAAAACCACAACGATCGCAAACAGCGCGGCCCCGTTTATCATAACGCAGCTCGCCGCCAGACCGTCCAGACCGTCTGTCAGGTTGACGCTGTTCACCATCGCCAGAAAGACGAACATCGTGAAGGGAACGTAGCCGCGGCCGAGGTCCCAGAACTCCCGCGTAAAAGGGATGAGCTCCTGATGCTGATCCATTCCGGCGTACGAATAGACGGCGACAAACACCGCTGCCGCCAGCTGCAGGACGATCTTCTGCCAGGCACGCAGCCCCAGGCTCCGCCGCCGGATCAGCTTGATGAAATCATCCAGGAATCCGATCAGGGTGAAGGCAAGCGTGCCGCAGACAAGGAAGAACACAGCGCCGGCGGAGCGGGCATCTGAATAGAATGAAAGCAGCAGCACCGCGCAGAGCAGCCCCATCACAATCATGATGCCGCCCATGGTCGGCGTACCTTCCTTGGAAAGATGCGACTTGGGACCGTCCTCCCGCACGTGCTGCTCCAGCTTCCGGCGGCGCAGCACCGGGATCAGCAGAGCCGAAGCTGCCGCAGTGACCGCCAGTGCCACGCACAGCGCCAGCAGCGCCCGGATACCAAAATTCATAGGCCGCACCTCACCTCTCAGAAGCCCAGTTCGTCCAGAAGTTCCGCCACCACAATCTTCTCGTCAAACGGATATTTGACGCCCTTGATTTCCTGGTAGTCCTCGTGTCCTTTTCCGGCGAGTACGATGACATCGCCCGGACGAGCCCTGAGCAGGGCTGCCCGGATTGCCTCCCGGCGATTCTCGATAGTCTCCCTGACCGTGCCTTCCGGGACGCCGGCCTCAATGTCCGCAATAATAGCCATCGGATCCTCGAAGCGGGGATTGTCTGAGGTGACAAAAAGCCTGTCCGCCCCCCGTGCCGCAATTCCCCCCATCTGCGGCCGTTTGCCGGCATCCCGGTTGCCGCCGCAGCCGAACACGACCATCACTTCGCCCGCTGCGAAATCGCGCACCGTACGCAGAACGTTCTCGAGACTGTCCGGCGTGTGTGCGTAGTCGAGGACGACCGAGAAACCCCCGCCCCTTGTGTCGAGCGGTTCCACGCGCCCGGCCACGGGCGGCATTTCCCGGAAAGCAGCCCGCAGATCGTCCGGCTGCAATCCCAGTTCGAGTGCTGCGGCCGCCGCTGCCATGCTGTTGTAGACGGTGAAACGGCCTGGAATACCAACCTCAATCGGGATCTCCCGGCCGGCTGCCCTGAGAATGTAACGGACCCCGGCAGGATCCATGTGAATGTCGCAGGCGCGCACGTCGCCCTCACGCAGTCCGTACGTGACGCAGCGGCCGGAAGCGGACGCAAGCATCCGCTGGGCGGCCGCATCGTCCAAATTGATCAGGCTGACGCTGCTCGCCGCAAACAAGCGCTCTTTGGCCGCCGCGTAGTGCTCAAACGTACCGTGAAAATCGAGATGGTCCTGCGTCAGGTTGGAAAAAATCCCGACGTCAAAGTGCATGCCGTGAACGCGGTCAAGCGCCAGGGCGTGGGAGGAAACTTCCATAACCACGAGGTCGCACCCGGCGTCTGCCATCTGCTCAAGCAGAGCCTGCAGGTCCGGCGACTCAGGCGTAGTACGCTCCGTGTGCAGCTTCTCGCTTCCGATCATGTTGCAGATCGTGCCGATCAGTCCGACCCGCAGTCCGGCTTTTTCCGCAAGGCGCTTGATCATGTACGTCGTTGTGGTCTTGCCGTTGGTGCCGGTGATACCGACCATCCGCATCCGCCGTGACGGATGACCATGGAAAGCACAGGCCGCCTCAGCCATCGCCTGCCGGTCATCTTCCACCTGGACGACCGCCGCATCCACTTCCGTATGCGGCTCCCTGCTCATCACGGCCGCGGCCCCGCGTCCGCAGGCATCCGCAGCGAACCGGTTGCCGTCCGCTGCGAGTCCACGGATGCAGAAGAAAAGATCGCCGGGCTTCACCAGGCGCGAATCATACGCCAGACCGGTGATCTCCGTGTCAGGATCCCCGGTAAGCTGCACCCGGCTTAGGTCAAACAAATCTCTGAGTCTCAAGCTGTCCCTCTCAGTTCACGTCTATGCGGAAAGTCACTGTCACCGTCGCTCCCCTCTCCACCGCGGCTCCGGCTACCGGCGACTGCGTCACAGCAGTGCCGGTACCCTGTGCAAGGAATGTGAGGCCGGCCCGCCTCGCTGTCTCCATCGCCTCATCAAAGTCCATGCCGATGAAATTCGGCACTGTTGTCTGGCCGCCAGGCAGCGTTGTCTCTGCGTCCTGCGAACTTGAGCGCACACTCATTTCGAGCTGCACAGTGCTGCCCCGTTCCACTTCAGTCCCCGCATACGGATACTGCCCGTTCACAGTACCCGTACCGTCTGCCTTCACTTCGAGCCCCTGCTCGGCAGCGGCCTCAAGCGCGGAACGCAGATCAAGACCGACCAGTCTCGGGACCGGCACCATACTCGGCAGCGAACTCGGCTCAGCTCCGTTTTCATCTGCCGACGGCTGCGAAGCCGGTTCCGACGGCTGCACGCCTGAATACAGCAGTGTGTCACGCAGCACCGACTGTACATACTCCTCAAGGGCCGTTTCACTGTTCACCGCATCCGCAGGGCCCTGAGCCGTCATGAAAACCAGGAACCGGGGATCGTCAGCCGGCGAAAATGCAGCACACATGCTGACGCACTGGCTGCCCGAGTTTTCCAGACTGTCCTGCGGCTGCAGCGCCGCAGCCGTGAGAACGCCCGCCGTGTAGCCGCTCAGGAAACTGCCCTCAAGCGCCTGCTCATCCGTAATGATCGTCTGAATCCGGTCCGCAGTCGCTGCGCTGACGGCGGTCGATACCATCTCTGTATGATATGTCTCCGTTGTCTGGCCGCTGGTGTCTTCCAGTTCGAGAACAAGCTGCGGGGTCTTGAGCGTTCCCGCATCCAGCAGCGCCGCGATCGCATCGATCAGCTGCATCTGCGTCACTTTCAGCGAGACACCGCCGCCCATACGCGCCACTTCCGCTTCGGTCGCGTACTTCATTTCCATCAGAGAGCCCGCGTTGTCTGCCGTAACCTCAATTCCGGTCGGGCTGCCGAAGCCGAAATCTCCGAGGTAGGAATAGAAATCCTGCAGACCGATGTCCGTGGCCATATATCCGGCAGCAACCACGCACTGGTTCGCGACAGCCTCATCAAAAGTCTGGGTGCCGTGCACATCCGGACAGGCTAGCTCCACACCGTCGATCGTGGCTGCGCCGTTGCAGACATATGAGCTGCGCAGATTGTCCGAGTCATACGCAGCCGCAGCTGTAAAGACGGAAAAGATCGCGCCCGGCTCAAAAGCCCGGGCAGTTACGATGTTCGTGCCTTCACGGAGCAGCTGCTCAGAATCGCTGCGGGGCGGATCGTTGAGGTCGAAGGAAGGGGCGTTCGCCATAGCCAGGATCTCACGCGTTGCCACATCCATAATCGTTCCCTGGATGCTGTCAGCTCCGAGGGACTCGAGTGCCTCCTGGCAGGATTCCTCAAGGAAACTCTGGATGACTTCGTTGATGGTCAGAACCACGTTCTGTCCGTCCACCGGCTCAATGATCATTTCATCCCCATTGGGGATGTCATTGTTGAGACGGTCTGTTTCCGCTATTGTTCTCCCCTGCCGGCCCTCGAGCACAGAGTTGAAACGCCGCTCAATGCCGGTCTGGCCATCGCCGTCCATCGAGGTGTAGCCAACGACCTGGGAAGCAAGCGACCTGTTCGGATAGTAGCGCTGGATATCCGCAATCAGCTTGACGCCGTCAAGGTTCAGTTCCTCGATGGCCGCGCTCTGCTCCGCTGTGATCTGGCGCTTGATCCAGACTTCGTAGATGTCGTGCTCCGTACCGTCGCTGTCGGTCCGCGTCTTGGTCGAGGCCTTGGTCAGCAGGTCAGCACGATCAAGATCGAGGATCTCAGCGAGCTCACTCGCAACAGTCTCCGGCTCCTCGACCTCCTGCGGCAGCAGCACGACCGTATCCGCACCGGCGCTCTGCGCGAGCACATTGCCGCTGCGGTCGAGGATAGAGCCGCGGTGGGCGCTGACCACGGTATCAGAGATCCACTGGTTCTGGGCCTCCCGTTCCAGATCCTCACCCCTGATGAGTCCCCAGTAGGCGATTCTCGCGATAAGGAGCACGAAAACAGAAGTCAGCACAATGAAGATTACCGACAGACGTGTCCTGCTCGTCAGGATTTTTCCCTGAACTTTGCTTTCCACCACGGGCAGGCCTCAGTCTCCGGAAGCAGCCGCGTCTGCACTGCTCAGTTCCGTCTGCCCACTTTCCAGCATGACCGTGTCAAGCCAGGCAGCGATCGCGCCCAGCAGGCCGTCCGGTGCACTGCTGCTGCCCTGGCTGAGGGTCAGGGACGGCACAGCTTTCACTTCGTCAGTTGCATCGAGGTCCACATATTCAATCTGCGCATCATCCGGGTTGCTCAGTCCGAGAGCAGAAGCCCGCTCCTGTATATTGCCCAGATCCTCTTCCAGGGCGATCTGCATTTTCAGCTTGCTGATCCTCTCTTCCATTTCGGCAATACTGTTTTCCAGGCCCGCGTTCTGCTGCGAGTAGTTAGAGAGGCGGGCTCTGCCCGCCAGCACTCCTGTAAGCAGCACAAAGCAGATCGCGATCGTTAGGATTGTGGTGATCACCGAGCTCGCTTTGAGCGGCCGGACGTGCGAATCCGCAGGCGCTGAATCTGTGCCGTACGCCCCCATGTCAAAACCGACAACACCGTTTTTCATAAGCGGAGCACCGTTCAGTTTTGTCCGTGGGCGGTCATTGGTTTTGTTCTTGTAGGTGGGCGTAAGTTTCCGCCCGTGTCCGTTGCCTTTGACGGGATGCTTTTTTGGCTTCTGTTTTTTGGCAGCCGCAACGGCGTTCGGCGTCACAGAGTGGAAATCTGTCACCGTATCCCGCTGTGGGCGGCCGCTGGGGCGTGCCGCCGGACGCTGCCGTGCGGACTTTACGGCAGCGGGTCGGGCCGCCTGCTGACTTTTGGACTGGGGTTTGCTCGGCTGCACCTGCCCGCTGGCCTGCCGCTGTCTGCCTGGCTGTACGTGCCCATTGGCCTGCGGCATCTTCCCTTGGGGCCTGGCCTGCTTCGCCTGCGGTCTGCCCTGGGCCGGGTGCGGCGCCGGCCTCTGCGCGGCCGGCCTGGCTGTCCCCTGCTGCTTTGTGCCGGGACGAACCTTGGTCTGCATTCCCGGGCGCCCTGCTTCCCGTCCCGGACGTGCCTGCGCCCTGACACCGCGCTGCCCGCCCGCCTGGCTCTGTCGCCGCGGCTGTGCGGAACCCCGCATCTGGCCGGACGCCTGGCTCTGTCGCCGCGGCTGCGCGGAACCCCGCATCTGACCGGACGGCGGCATCTGCTGACGTCCACCGACACCCTGCGGCCGCGGCCGCAGCGGCTGCGGCGACTCCTTCAGAAAATGCTGCCTGCCTGGACGCTCTCCGTGCACGGCCGCTGCTTTGCGGAAATTCGAATCGTACTGAAGCGCATCCGCAGGAACAGACAGTTGCGCCTGACGCGCTTTTCTTCTGTCTTCCAGGTATTTAATTTTGGATCCATCGGACTTTTCAGCCCGGTTTCGCGGTCCCCCGGGAATCCATAATCTGTCATATGGCCCCTGGTTCCGGACGGTCTGACCCACATGTACCTCTCAGTTCAGATGCGTTCCGCCACCCGCAGCTTGGCGCTCCGCGCCCGCGGGTTCTCTTCCAGTTCAGAAGCCGGCGCCTCCACCGGCTTTCGCGTGATGATGCGGACCACCGGCTTCCTGCCGCAGACACAGACCGGAAAATCCTTCGGACATTCACATGGGTCCGCCAGACGCCGGAACTCCTGCTTGACGATACGGTCCTCCAGGGAATGAAAGGTGATCACAGCCAGACGCCCGCCCGGTCTTAACACCTCTGCGCAGTCAGCAATGGCTCCCGGCAGCGAACGCAGTTCATTGTTCACCTCAATCCGGATTGCCTGAAATGTCCGCTTGGCCGGATGCGGCCCGTCGCGGCGTGCTCCATGCGGGATTGCCGCCTTGATGACACTGACAAGCTGCGAGGTCGTCTGGATGGGATGCTTTTCGCGCTCCCGGACAATGAATTCAGCAATGCGGTCCGCCCAGCGCTCTTCGCCGTAGCCACGGATTATTTCCGCAAGCTCCTCCCTGGGGTAGGTGTTCACCACCTCTGCCGCATCGAGCTGCTGCGTTCTGTCCATGCGCATGTCCAGCTTCGCATCCTGCATGTAGGAGAAACCCCGATCAGCATCTTCCAGCTGATACGACGAAACACCCAGATCAAGCAGCACACCGTCCACGCTGTGCAGTCCGAGGCTCCCAAGCACGCTTTGGATCTCCCCGAAGTTGGCATGCACGATCCGCACGTTCGGCACATCTCCAAAACGTCTGTGGGCCCTTGCAATAGCGGCCTCATCGCGGTCAATGGCAATGAGCAGACCGTCTGGACCGATAGCAGACAAAATGGCTGCGGCATGTCCCCCGCCGCCGAATGTCCCGTCCACAACTGTCGCGCCCTCTTTCAGGTTGAGCAGCGAGATCGTCTCCTCGAACAGGACCGGTATATGTCCCTGCTGAAATTCCATGCTGTCAGATTCCTAACACTCCAAGCGCCTCCATCTGCTCGTCATAGGTCTCATCCAGACTCTCACAGTACTGCTCCCAGACCTGCTTCGGCCAGACCTCCGCCCGGGTCATGACCCCGGTGATCACAGCTTCGCTTTCCAGTCCAATCCTGTCTCTGAGAGTCTTCGGTATGAGGATCCGGCCCTGCTTATCCGGCTGACACTCGAACGCGTTTCCATACAGCATCCGGACAAATCCCTGGCCGGCACTGTTCGCCAGCGGGATCTGCTTGAGCCGCTCCGCGAGTTTCTCCCATTCGGGCAAAGAAAAAATGAACAGACAACTGCCCACCCCTTTTGTGCCTACAAATGTCTCGCCGAGATCCCCCCGCAGCTTCGCGGGGACAAACAGGCGGCCCTTCGTATCGACAGCATGTTCATATGTGCCAATCAGCATCCAGGTCGCCGCCCCCACTTTTCACCATCTCGCACCACTTCGGTTCGATTCTAGCATCAACCTTACAGCCCATGCAAGGACAGCGGGAGCGCCTGCCGCGGGCCGCAGAAGCTGAAATCCGCTGTTTATGCAGGGTTGCAGCACGTCCTTTCCGGAACCGTTCCATGAAAAGAACGGCCCCTCGCCAGGGAGGGCCGTTCTTCAGCAAATGGTGCGCAGATGGAAATCCAGATAGTCTGCCGATACGAGATTGTAGCGGATTCCGCGGCTGACGAAGTCCGTCAGGTTCACCTGCTGCAGGATTTCCCCGTGCAGGTGGCCGAACACAACATCGCGCACGCTGTATTCCTCCAGAAGGTCGGTAAAATCTGTGCGCGGCCAGTTCTCAAACAGCGGTGGGAAATGCATCATCACCAGGAGGGGTCTCCCGTCCGCCAGGCGCCGCGCCTCATCGAGCGAGAGGCGCAGCCGGATTTTCTCGCGTTCGAAAATCTTGGTGTCATCATCGCAGAGGGGCTTTCCCATCGGAAATGTCCAGCCGCGGGCACCACAGATAATCATGCTGCCCGCATCGAGGGCGTTGTTCTGGATGATTTCCGTGCCGTCCGTCAGCACACTGCGCACCTTGGCAGGCGAGGACCACCAGTAGTCGTGGTTTCCCCGGAGCAGAACCTTGCGGCCGGGAAGTGCCCCGATCGCGTCGAGATCCACCTTCGCATCCTCCAGGCGCGTTGCCCAGCTGATGTCACCCGGAACCAGCACAATGTCATCCGGACCGACACGGTCCTCCCAGTCGGCACGGATACGGGCAAAATGGTTGGTCCAGTGCGGGCCGAAGACATCCATCGCTTTCGGCGCACCGAGTGAGAGATGCAGATCGCCGATGGCATGCACCTGCATCAGGTTTCCGCCGCCTCCCGCAGCATCCGGCTGACCTCCGCGACCAGCTGCTCCCCACCGGTGCGGTCCGCCGAAGACACCGGCACGACCGGAACTTTTTCGCCGCCCGCCGCCGGGGCAATCAGCCGTTTGATCCGGGCGGTCTCGTTGGCGCGCTTTGACTTGGCGACCTTATCCGCCTTGGTGGCCGCAATCACAAAGGGTACGCCGTAGTAAGATGCCCACTCCGCCATCTGCACATCCTCCGGAGACGGATCGCGGCGGATATCCATGCAGATGACCATGCCGGCCAGCGGCCCCCGTTCGGAGAAGAACGTATCCATCATGTGTCCCCATTTCTCCATTTCCGCGTGCGAGGCCTTCGCGTAGCCGTAACCCGGCAGATCCACCAGGTAGAACATCCCGTCCACATCGAAATAGTTGATCAGACGGGTCTTGCCCGGCTGCTTGCCGGTGTACGCCAGTTTTTTCTTACCGGACAGATAGTTGATCAGTGATGACTTGCCGGCGTTGGAGCGGCCCGCGAAGGCAATCTCCGGCAGGAGCGGCAGGTCCTGGGAGCGCCGGCCGCCAATACTTTTTCTGAAGGAAACCGCCTCAAGCACACTCATGCCGCTGCCTCCTCCGGCACCAGGGCGCGTTCGAGCACATCCTGGGCGCTGTCCACAAAGACAAACTCAATCTGATCACGCACGGACTCCGGCAGTTCCTCAAGGTCGCTGCGGTTCTCCCGCGGCAGCAGGACGGTATGAATGCCGGCCCGGAGCGCCGCAAGCGCCTTTTCCTTTATTCCGCCGATCTTCAGGACCCGCCCGGTGAGTGTGATCTCGCCGGTCATGGCGATGTCGTGGCGCACGGGACGCTTGGTCAGCGCTGAAGCCACAGCGGTCACCATCGTGACGCCGGCAGACGGTCCATCCTTGGGGATAGCTCCCTCCGGTACGTGGATATGCAGGTCCGTCTTCTCGTTCATATCCGGTGGAAAAGCGAGCTGCTCGCTCATGCCGCGGACCACTGAAATTGCCGTCTTGGCCGATTCTTTCATGACATCCCCAAGCTGGCCGGTAAGCTCCAGGTTGCCCTTGCCGGGCATCACAGAAACCTCCACGCACAGTGTGGTGCCGCCGACAGCGGTCCACGCCAGACCGTTGACCACACCCACCGTGTCCTGCTGCAGCTGATTCTTTTCGGTGCTCTTCGGTGCTCCGAGAAAGTCCCGCAGGCCGGAACGGGTGACCACAATCTTTTCCTCGCCCTTTTCCACAATGCGGGCAGCTGCCTTGCGCATGACCGCGGCCAGCTCCCGCTCCAGGCTGCGGACCCCGCTTTCCGCTGTGTAATGGTGGATGATGTCCATGATGACATCATCGCCGATTTCCACTATTCCCGGCGCAATTCCGTGCTCTTTCTCCTGTTTGCCAAGCAGATGCTCCCGGGCAATTGCCAGCTTTTCCACATCTGTATAACTGTCAAGCTCAATGATTTCCATACGGTCGTGCAGCGGAGCGGGAATTGCACTGACGTCGTTGGCTGTGGTGATGAACATGACGCCCGAAAGATCAAACGGAATGTCGAGATAGTGGTCGCGGAACGTCGAGTTGATTTCCGGATCGAGCACCTCGAGCATGGCCGAGGCCGGATCCCCGCGGAAATCAGAGGCCATCTTGTCAATCTCATCCAGCAGGAAGACCGGGTTCATCTTGCCGGCCCGCTGGATCGAGGTCACAATCCGGCCGGGAATCGCTCCGATGTACGTGCGTCGGTGGCCGCGGATCTCCGCTTCATCCCGCACACCGCCAAGTGACATGCGGGCAAACTCCTTGCCGAGGGCGTGCGCCACGGACCGCGCTATGCTGGTCTTGCCGACGCCCGGAGGGCCGGCAAGGCAGAGAATCGGGCCGCGCGAATCGCTCTTCAGCTTGCGGACGGCCAGGAACTCGATGATGCGGTCCTTCACTTTCTTGAGGCCCGTATGCTCGGAATCCAGTACCTGTCGGGCATTGGCCAGGTCCAGGTTGTCCTCCGTGTACTCGCCCCAGGGCAAATCGAGAATGTTCTCCAGATAGGTGCGCACCACATCATATTCCGGTGACGAGGGCGAAATCTTGTCCATGCGGCGCAGTTCCTTGAGTGCTGTCTCTCTCGCCTCGTCCGGCAGCGGCGCTGCCTCAATGCGGGCACGCAGCTGCTCAGCATCGTCGCCGTTCTCATCCGCCTCACCGAGCTGCTGCTGGATTGCCTTGATCTGCTCACGCAGAAAGTATTCTCTTTGGGAACGGTCAAGCTGCTGGCGCACACTCTGAGCAATTTCCTTGTCGATTTCCAGCCGCTCAATCTCCCGGCTGAGCAGCCGCATGACGGTCTCAAGCCGTTCAAGCGGACTGATACAGTTAAGGACCTGCTGCTTCTCGTCCACCTCCGTCACCACGTTCGCCGCAATCGTGTCGGCAAAGCGGCCCGGGGACTCAATTTCCGAGATCGCAAACAGGGTCTCGGCCGGCACGCGCCCCCCAAGAATCACGTAACGCTCAAACAAGGTCGCAATATTGCGCACGTAGGCTTCCTGGCGGATCAGATCCGAGGGACGGGTGACCTCCTCGGATTCCACCTCCACCTCGGCCGTCAGATATGACTGCGTGTCATCCATCGCGACGAGCCGGCCGCGTTCAATTCCCTCCACCAGGACCCGCATCGAATCTCCCGGCAGTTTCAGCACCTGCTTGACGCGCGCCACGGTGCCGACAGGATGCACATCCCCGAAGTCCGGATTCTCCTCCTGGGCATCCTTCTGCGCCGTCAAAAACACAGTCTCCCCTTCCATCAGGCAGTGTTCCACCGCCGCCATGGAGGAGGGCCGCCCGATATCAAAGTGCAGTGCCATGTCTGGAAAGACCACGAGGCCCCGCAGCGGCACCATAGGCATTTTCGTGGGTGTATCTGCCAAACTAATCCTCCTATTACGCTGAAAACGCAGCCGTCATATGACGACTGCGTTCCCGGTTCTATTCTTCCACTCAGAAGAAGATCATAGCCCTGTCAAGATGCGTGACTCTTCTTCACAACCTTTGCTTTCTTGCGCGGTCTCTCCTCGCCCATAACCAGCATCGGCTGTTTGGTGTCGAGTGTCTCTTTCGTTATGACGCACTTGATAACGTCGCTGCGGCTCGGGAGCTCGTACATGACGTCCATCATCGAAGATTCCATGATGCTGCGCAGCCCGCGGGCGCCTGTCTTGTTCTCGATGGCCCGTTTTGCCACTTCCCGGAGCGCTGCATCGTCAAATTCCAGCTCAACCCCGTCCATGGCAAACAGTTTCTTGAACTGCTTGGTGATGGCGTTCTTGGGCTCCTTGAGAATATCCACCAGGGCATCCTCATCAAGCGAGTCGAGACTGACCACAACCGGCAGACGTCCGACAAATTCCGGGATCAGTCCATACTTGAGCAGATCTTCGCTGCGGACATCGGCAAGAATCTCGCCGACGTTGCGTTCTTCCTTGCCCCTGACCTCGGCGCCGAAGCCCATCGATTTCTCATTGGTACGGCTTTCCACAATCTTGTCCAGGCCGCCGAAGGCACCGCCGCAGATAAACAGAATGTTGGTGGTATCGATCTGGATGCAGTCCTGATGCGGGTGTTTGCGGCCTCCCGTCGGCGGCACGCTCGAGACCGTGCCCTCGAGAATCTTCAGGAGCGCCTGCTGCACACCCTCGCCGGAAACATCCCTCGTAATGGAGGCATTCTCACTCTTGCGGGTAATCTTGTCGATCTCATCAACGTAGATGATGCCGCGCTGGGCCCGTTCCACATCAAAGTCCGCCGCCTGGATCAGTTTCAGCAGAATGTTTTCCACATCCTCACCGACGTATCCGGCCTCTGTGAGCGAGGTCGCGTCCGCAATGGCAAACGGCACATTCAGGATACGGGCCAGCGTCTGCGCGAGGAGCGTCTTGCCGCTGCCGGTCGGCCCGAGCATCAGCACATTGCTCTTCTGGATCTCCGTGTCATCGTCCTGGGTGAGCTCCGAAGACCCGATACGTTTGTAGTGGTTATACACTGCCACAGCCAGGTGTTTTTTCGCCTGCTCCTGCCCGACCACATACTGATCGAGCACTTCCACGATCTCAGCGGGCTTCATCAGCTCGGTATGCCCTTCACTGCGGACCTGCTCAAATTCCTCATCAATGATCTCGCTGCACAGGTCCACGCACTCGTCACATATATAGACGCCCGGACCGGCTATCAGCTTTTTCACCTGATCCTGGTTTTTGCCGCAGAACGAGCAGCAGAACCCTTTATGACCGTCATCGTAATTATCGTACATGCTGCCTCCTTACCCAGGGCATCTCTCAGTGCTTCGCAGGAATGATCTCATCCACAATACCGTATGTGAGCGCCTCCTCCGCATTCATGAAGTAATCACGCTCCACATCCTTCTGCACCTTTTCCAGCGGCTGGCCGGTACGCTCACTCATGATCCGGTTCATCTTATCCTTGATATTGATGATCCGCTGGGCATGAATCGCGATATCGGTCGCCTGACCCTGTGTGCCGCCGAGCGGCTGGTGAATCATAATCTCTGAATTCGGCAGCGCTTTCCGCTTGCCCTTCGCGCCCGCAGTCAGCAGGAAGGCACCCATGGATGCTGCCATGCCGACACAGATGGTCGCGCAGTCGCATTTGATATACTGCATGGTATCATAAATAGCCATGCCCGCTGTTATGGAGCCGCCCGGGCTGTTAATGTACAGATTTATGTCTTTGTCCGGATCCTCCGCTTCGAGGAAGATCATCTGTGCCACCACCAGGTTGGCTGTCACATCATCAATTTCGCCGCTCAGGAAGATAATCCTGTCCTTCAGCAGACGTGAAAAAATATCATATGAACGCTCGCCGCGGCTTGTCTGCTCAACGACGATCGGGACCAGGCTCATTTGTGGTGTCTGTTCCAAATTAATTCCTCCGGATATTTTTTTGTTCTCTATCAGCCCTCCGGCGCCGTCTCTTCTGCGGCATCCTCCGCAGCGTCCGTGATCTCAGAGATTTCCTTGAGTCTGTCCATCGTCTTGCGGAGCGCCACCTGCGAAGCCACGGCTTCCTTCTGGGCGCTGCTCATCTGTCTGACGAACTCCTCCACGTCGGTGTCGCGGTCCGCTGCAATCCGGGCATATTCATTTTTCAGTTCTTCTTCTGTCGGGGCAGTATCGAGGGCACGGATCAGTTCGGGCATCACCAGCTGCAGCTTGATCGCACTTTCCGCTTCCGGGCGCATGGCGTCGGTAAAAGCCGCCGGATCAGTGCCGGTCGCGGCAAAGTAATCATCGAGCGTCATGCCCTGGAAAATAAGCTGTTGCTGCATCCGCCGCAGGCGGTCCTCAATCTCCGAGTCGATCATGATCTTCGGGATATCCATCTCCGAGTCATCCACAACCTGGCGGATCAGATCGGACTCAAGCTGCGCCTCGAGCCGGTCGTCTGCGATCTTCTGCAGGCGTTCCCGCGTACCGGCGCGCAGGTCCTCGACCGTGTCAAATTCCGAGACATCCTCAGCAAAGTCGTCATCAATCTCCGGAAGTTCCTTGCGCTTGACGGTACCGAGACGGACAGCAAACACTGCGTCCTTTCCGGCGACCTCTGAGGCCGGATAGTCTTCCGGGAACGTCACGGTGACGTCACGCTCCTCGCCCGGCTTCATGCCCGTGAGCTGCTCTTCAAATCCGTCAATAAACGTATGGCTGCCGAGCGTCAGATCGTATCCCTCCGCCTGGCCGCCCTCGAACGGCTCGCCGCCGATGCTGCCGGAAAAGTCGATCTTGATCCGGTCACCGTTCTCGGCAGCATCTTCGGTCTCAACCCAGCGGGCATTCTCTTCCTGCAGCGCTTTCAGCCGCTCATCGATCTCGGCCTCACTCACCGTATGGTGATGACGGGTGGCCTTCAGTCCCTCGTAATTCCCGAGCGTCACTTCCGGCACCACGTAGAATTCCACCGTGAAGCGGATTCCCTTGCTGCCGTCCACCTCCAGGAACTTCAGATTCTCCGGCGGTCCGACCGGGACAACGCCTACCTCACTGACAGCGCTGGAATAGACTTCAGGAAACAGATCGTCAAAGGCCCGGTTGTAGAAGGTCCCCGGCCCGTAATGGGATTCAATAACCGCACGCGGAGCTTTGCCTTTGCGGAAGCCCGGAATGGTGAACTCGCCCCTCGAACTGCGGTACACCTTATCGATGCTTTCCTGGAAGCGGGCCGCCGGCACATCTATCTCCAGGCGCACTCTGTTGGAGCCGAGATCTTCTTTTGTTGCGGTCATGTAATCCTCCTCGTAATATACCGACTCTCAAAAACCAAAAAGTTACATTTTACATTATATTGCATCGCGCGTCGCGCGGCAATGTATGTTTACGATTTGTCCACAATTCCCCCGCCGGCAGAGCCGGCAGGACAGAAAAGAAGCAGCCAAGCTGCTTCTTTTCAAAAAACGAGTCAGACCTGTAAGCCGAGTTCTGTCTTGACGGCCATCTATCTGGACCAGGAGTTGCCTGCCTGGTTCGTGCGATTACGGAAGAGTTAGCGGGCCGCTATTGAATCTCTTCATTCCAATCTTGCTCCGGACGGGGTTTACATAGCATCCGGCGTCGCCGCCGGACCGGTGAGCTCTTACCTCGCCTTTCCAACCTTACAGCCGTAAAGACCGGCTGCGGTATATTTCTGTTGCACTTTCCTTGGAGTCGCCTCCACCGGGTATTACCCGGCGTCCTGCCCTCGGGAGCTCGGACTTTCCTCACATCCTGCCGGATGCGCAGCCGTCCGGTCTGCTCGCTCTCAGCCGTTTTCCTCTTCAGGTGCCACCAGCAGGATACGCCCGCAGTTTTCACAGACCACAATCCGGTCACCGCTCTGCAGATCCTGGAGTACACCCGAAGGGACTTCCATGTTGCAGCCCTGGCAGCGTTTGTTTTTCAGATACGCCACCGGATTGGGACGGTGCTGTTTGATGCGCCTGTAACGATCGAGCAGCTCCCGCGGCACCTGCTGGGCCGCCTGGTCGACAATCTGCCGCCGTTTTCTGAGGTCACCCCGGCCTGCCTGCAGTTCCTTGGCGTGTGCTGCCTTGAGCTCATCAAACTGCTTTTTGGCCCGGCTCATCTTGACGAGCGTATCCTCAATATCTGCCTTGGACTGTTCCAGACTTTGGATAATTTCCATGAGCTGCTGCTTGTTGGCCTCGATCGCAGCGCGGATACTCTCGCACTCCTTCATCATCTCATGGATATCTTCGGGAAAAAGATCCTCCAGATCACTCTCATGAATCTCGAGAATCTCCACATTTTTTTCTTTGATCTGACGCCTGAGCCGCTCGATCTGCGCCGTAATGCCGACGAGCGAATTCTTGGTCAGCACAGATTCCTGTTCTATCTTTTTCAGATGCGACTGATTGGTTTTAAAGACCTGCTGCTGCTTGACCAGGCGTTTGCGCGTTTCCGTGTTCTTAAGGAACCGCTCAAGCTGCTCGAGTTCAATCTCAGCGGTCTGATAAACCCACAACGCTTCCAGCTGCGTCAAAAAACCACTCCTTAGTAATCGATGTAAGGACGTCCCAGCTCATGAAAGCCACGGACATCTACTTTATATTGTATCACGGGTTCAGACATCCGTAAAGCGTCACACATGATATCTACAAAGCACTTCTCCGTGTGGTAGTGGCCGGCCTCGATCAGGGCGATATCATAATCGTAGTAGGAATTGTGGCGCAGTTCACCGGTGACGAAGACGTCACAGCCGGATTTTTCAGCTGCAGTGATGAGGTCATGACCGGCCCCGCCGCATACTCCCACTCGCCGGACCATGCTGTCGAGGCTTCCGGCCACACGGAGCGTGCTGATGCCGAGTGCCTGCTTGACGCGTGCTGCGAAGTCAGCGAGCGTGACCTGCTCTTTCAGATCTCCGGCAGCGCCGAGACCGCTGCGCCCTTGATCCGTGCTCTCGAGCCGGTAGATATCGATCGCCGGCATCTCATAGGGATGCGCGCGCCGCACGGCGTTCGCAGCCGCAGCTGCCCGCGGCTCCTCGACCAGCGCCTCAATCCGCACTTCCCGGACAGTCGCAAGCTCTCGAGCCGTTCCGATGGCCGGGTGGGCGGCCGCTGACGGCCGGAACGTGCCTGTGCCGGTAACGGAGAAAGTGCAGTCAGTATACTCGCCAAGCGAGCCGGCTCCGGCATTGCTCAGCGCCTGCCGGATCCTGGGGGCGTCATCCTCCGGAACCGTGACCGCAAGCTTGCACAGGCGTACATCCTGCGGCTCGAGCGGCCGTGCGTTCACGAGTCCGAAAGCGCCGGCCAGCCAGGTATTGATGCCGCCAAGCGTGCTGTCTGCACTCGTATGGGCGCAGTATAGTGAGATTCCGGCCGAGAGCAGGGCGCTCAGGCAGCGTCCCGGCTCTCTGTCTGCATCTATTCTCTTCACGGCCCGGAACAGCAGTGGATGATGCGAGACGATGACGCTGCATCCGGCCTGCCGGGCGGCCTCAACGGCTTCCGGTGTCACATCCAGACAGACGAGGACGCCGCGGATGTTCTCCGGATGCAGGTTCACGTTCCAGCCGCTGTTATCCCAGCTTTCCTGCAGCGACGCCGGTGCGAATGATTCAATGACCTGCTGCAGCTCCTGTTCATTCATCAGCTCGCGGCAAGGAGACTCCCGTCTCTTTAAGGCGGGGGAGGAATTGCCGCATGCCTCCTTTATGTCAGATCAGTCTCCAACCTCCGATATGAACAGCCGCGCCCTTCGGGCAGCGGACCTGCCCTATTCCCGAGCGATCCGGTTTGCTGCGAAGTGCGGGCCGTTCCCTCTCTCCTGGCGAAGAGCAGGAACCGCCGGCTTCCGCTCACCGGTGCCCAGGCCGGCGGACGCCGGCCCGCGCCACCGATGGTGCAGGCGGAATAGAAGGCCGCGCCGGCTACTTCCGGACTGGTCCCCGAGGCAGAAAGCTCCTCAAGCGGGCCAGGCGCCGGCGCAGAAACAAACAGCGCACCTCGTCCGCCTCACCGACAGACATGAGGGCGCGCTCCGTGACACCCATCATGTGCCTCACGTAGCGGCGGCTCATCTCATCTTCGCGGCCAAGAGCCACGCGGCTGAACTCATACCAGAAAGGATCGCTTTCGGTCTGTCCGCCTCCCGCCGCGGCTCTCAGCAGCGGGTAAAAGTGACCGTCCTCTTCCAGGATCCACTCATCTTCAATACGGAAGTCGAGTTCAGCCAGACTCCGCCGCAGTTCGCCGGCACTCGCGTGCGGAGAAAGCAGCAGTGCACTTGCAGCACGGGCCTGCGCAAGGCCGGCTCGCACAATGCGGTCAATCGTGCGTCCACCCATGCCGGATGCGACGATCACTTCCGCCTCACCCGGCTGCAGCACGGACAGGCCGTCTCCCAGCCGGATCTGCACGCGGTCTCCAAAAGGAGCCAGGCGCCGGGCGGCTTTCTTCAGCGAAGGTCTGCTGACGTCTGCCGCAATGAGCTGCATTCCCGGCCGCTCCCCGAGAAGCACTGCCCCCAGCCAGCCATGGTCGCAGCCAATGTCGGCTGCCGTGCGGCAGGCGGGAACATGGGAGGCAATGGCGCAGATCCGGCTGCCCGGCTGGCCTGCTCTGCTACTCAAGGAAGTCCTGCAGCTTCTTTTTGTGCGTGGGATTGCGCAGTTTACGAAGTGCCTTGGCCTCAATCTGCCGGATGCGCTCGCGTGTCACGTCAAACTCCTTGCCGACTTCCTCGAGCGTCCGCTGACGTCCGTCCTCAAGACCAAAGCGCAGTTTCAGCACTTTTTCCTCACGCGGCGTCAGTGTGCTCAGAACGTCTTTCAGCTGCTCTTTCAGCAGGGTGAAAGCCGCCGCTTCCGCCGGAGCCGGCGCATCGTCATCCGGTATAAAGTCCCCGAGCCGGCTGTCCTCTTCCTCGCCGATCGGCGTTTCAAGGGAAACCGGCTCCTGGGCGATCTTGAGAATCTCGCGGACTTTGTCTTCCGAGATGTCCATCTCCTTGGCCAGCTCTGCCGGCAGCGGATCCCGCCCATACTGCTGCAGCAGCTGCCGTGATATCCGGATCAGCTTGTTGATTGTCTCGACCATATGCACAGGAATCCGGATCGTTCGCGCCTGGTCCGCGATCGCCCGGGTGATGGCCTGGCGGATCCACCATGTCGCATACGTGGAGAACTTATACCCTTTCTGGTAATCGAATTTCTCCACGGCCTTGATCAGACCGAGATTTCCTTCCTGGATCAAATCCAGGAACAGCAGGCCGCGGCCGACGTAGCGCTTGGCAATACTGACGACGAGCCGCAGGTTCGCCTCTGCCAGTTTCCGCTTGGCCTCAAGATCTCCTTCGCCCATGCGTTTTGCCAGCTCCACTTCCTCGTCTGCAGAAAGAAGCGCCACCTTGCCGATTTCCTTCAGGTACATCCGGACCGGATCGTCTATGTTGACAGCGTCGGTTCCCGTCAGCTCATAGTTCGGGACGTCTTCTTCCTCTGTCTCCTTTTCGATCTCAGCCTCCGCCTCGTCTTCGAGCACGTCGATATTCTGTTCGGCCAGCTGTTCGTAAACTTCCTCGATCTGCTGCGGGCTCAGCGGCACGTCGCTCAGCGCGTCCGCAATTTCGCGGAACTGCAGCACGCCTTTGCTCTTGCCCAGCTCGACCAGCTCGCGGATCCGCTCCTCGCCCTGCTTGATCTGATCGTCTGTCAGGGCTGCCTCCGTCGGCACCAGTTCTCTCTGACTCTTACTTCCCCTTGCCAATCTCCTTCTCACCCTCCGCAATTAAATCTGTGTAAGCTAAATATTTTTCGTCTGCTTTCAGCCCACTGTGGGGACCTGTTGTTTCCATTCCTGGAGCTGTCTGCCGAGCTTCATGATCTGCCGCTGCCGGCGTTCCACTTCTTCCGGATCCGTAATCGCAGACAGCCCTTCCGTCAGTGCCTGTTTCTGCCGTCTGATCCGCCGCACCCGCAGCTTGGCGACGCTGCTCCCAAGCATACTCTTGAGTCCGTCCGTATCGTTGCCGAAGCGCTGCAGCGCTTCGATCAGCCGCCTTATATGCTTTTGCTGCTCAGGCCCGTCCATCACCTCAAGCAGTTCTGCTTCACTGATCTCGGCGCCCCGGCCAGCGTTAGCGTTCACGTAGCGGCACAGCGCCGCATTGACCGGATGATCAAAATCCTCCGGCTTCAGAATCTTCACAAGTATGCCTGCAAGGTCCGGCCGCGCCGCCAGGACAGCCGCAGCAAAATTCTCTGCCCGCGCTTCCGAAGGGCCGGAGCTCGAAGCCCTGAGCTGCACAGGTTTCGCTGCGGCCGCCTGCGTCCCGACATCGTCGAGAATCGCTTCAAGCCGGTAGCCCGTTTCCTTCTGCAACAGTTCCGCATACTGCTGACGCACAAGCGCACTCTTTTCCTCGCGCAGGAGCTGAACGCAGTCTTTGGCATAGGCCGTGCGGTCCGCAGGCACAGAAAGATCCCGCCCGCTGCGGGCCACCCGGAACCGGAAGGCCATCGGCTCGAGCGAGTCCGCTATCTGAGACTCAAACGCCTCCCGGCCGTTTGCCTGCAGATACTCGTCCGGGTCCATGCCGTCCGGCAGATAGACAACCCGCGCCTGGACATCTGCTTCAGCAAGCAGTCCGAGGGCACGCAGCGCCGCCTTGACGCCGGCACCGTCCCCGTCGTAGCAGATACAGACCTCCTCGACATAGCGGCGGATGAGACGGCACTGGTCGGACGTAAGCGCCGTTCCGAGCGTTGCACAGGTGTTCATCACTCCGGAGCGGGCCGCGCCGATGACATCCATATAGCCTTCCATCAGGATCAGCCGGGGCAGCTCTCCACGCTGGCGCAGGGTGCGGGCCGTATTCAGATTGTAGAGACTGCGGCTCTTGTTGAAGACCGGCGTTGCCGGACTGTTGAGGTATTTCGGAACACCCTCGCCGAGCACCCGTCCACCGAAGCCGATGACGCTGCCCTGAGGACTGATGATCGGAAAAATCACCCGGTTCCGGAAAGCGTCATAGGTCCGGCCGTTCTTCTCCTGCAGCAGGCCGGCGGCAGTGAGCTCCCGGGCAGTGAATCCCTTACCGAGCAGGTGATCGCGCAGGCCGTGCCAGGCGTCCGGCGCATAGCCGAGCCCGAAGCGCGCCTGGATCTCCCGGCCGACGCCGCGGCCGGCCAGATATTCGTTTCCGGGCCGCCCGAGCGGCTGCTCAAGGCACTGGTGAAAATATGAGGCTGCTTCCCGGTTGGCGAGCCGTATCCGCTCAGCGAGCGCCCGGCCCGCGCGCGCCGCCGAATCCTCCTCGAGCTGCGGCATCTCCAGTCCGACCCGGTCCGCCAGGAACTCACAGGCCTCGCGGAAACCCAGACGCTCCATCTCCATAACGAATCCGACGGCATTGCCGTGCTGACCGCATCCGAAACAGTGATAGAAGCCTTGCTGCTCATTCACGGTAAAGGAAGGTTCCGTCTCGTGATGGAAAGGGCAGCATCCCCACAGTCTGCCGCCCTTTTCCCGCAGTTCCACGTAGCTGCCGATCAGCTGACGCAGATCCGTCCGTTCATACAGCTCCCGCAGCCATGATTCCGGCAGTCTCGGCATAGGGCCTTCCCTCCTCAGCGGCGCGGCGTTCCCTGGTTCGGATCATCCCGCCGCGGCAGACGCGTTCCGGGACGGTTCTCACTGGCTGGCACAAACCGTCCGCGCCGCGGCTCCACTTCGCGGGGCTGCTCAGCCTGGGTCTGTGGTTTCGGCGGTTCCGGACGCCAGAGCTCATCGAGCGGATCGTCCTCTTCCTCCTCAACAACTTCGGCAGTCCAGCGGTCCACGAGTGGATTGAGACGCTCCGGCGCTTCCACCTTCGCCTCGCGGGCCATCGCTTCGTCAACAATGCCCGCGGCGCCGCCGGCAGCCTCAAACTCTGCCTCCTGCCGGGCATCCTCAGCCAGCTCGCGTTCGACTTCCTGCTCAATCCGGTCAGACGCCGCGTCGAGACGCTGCGCCACGAGCTCAAAGGCAAAAGCCTCATCGTCCGTCATATCAAACAGCAGGCGTTCAAAGCCGCGCCGCGTGAGGGTCAGCGCCCAGACAACAACAACAGCCAGCGTGATCGTGCTGTTTCCGAAGACCAGCCCCCACAGCTGCGCATTGTCATGCAGCGTGCTCGTCAGGGACATCAGCGGGAAGACCTGCGCCAGATAGACAATCAGCATGAAAACAGAAATGAGCCCGCAGATCAGCGCCACGCGGTTCGTCGTCCGCTGGCTCGTCTCATTCCAGTTCGACAGCAGTGTGACAAAGACCACGGCGGCCATCAGCCCAGGAACATAGGCCGAGAAATAATTGAGTCCGGCTGAGAAACTCACCGTGTTCATATAGAAGACCGAGTCTGTGAAGAACGGGGCAATATGCAGCAGCACCAGGATCAGCACTGCCCAGCAGCAGGTCTTGACGACACCCTCGCGGCCGTCGTGGGCAAACAGGAAAGCCAGACAGGCCCAACCCAGAAAAAAGGCCACAAAGCTGTGGATCTGGAGCAGGTATGTGATGATGTCCCCAATCCCCGGCGCCACGCCGTATACCTGTCCCATGGTTCCCAGGCTCAGGCAGCTGCAGATAATCGCCAGGCAGCTGACGGCGAGCGCCGCCCACAGCAGAATCTGAAAGCCTCTGATATCCGTCTTGCTGTTGTCCATCTGTCTATCTCCTTCCACCGGCAGCAACGCAGCTGCCGTCAGGCAGCGTCCGGGCCGATTCTGACTTCCTCGCTCTGAAACACAGCAATGACGCCTTTCGTGTCCCAGATAACAGCAGGTCCTTCCAGGTTCTGGAACCTTCTGCCGTAGGCCTCTGTCACTTCGCGAGGCTGCGAGTCCATGTTCTGCGTGCCGAAAGACATAAACCCGTAGACGATCTCCGGCCAGCTTTCCTCCACTTCAAAGTCCCAGGAAGCCGTACCGTCCGTCTGCGTAAAACGGTGCTCAACCAGCTTGACGCCGTCTGCCCCAAGCACGCTCAGCACACCGTTGGTGCCGTCCATCAGGTTACTCTCGCCGCTGACGTTCAGTACGCTTCCGCCCGATGTGAGTTCCGCACTGCAGGAACCTTCCACCTCCACAGCCTCCTTACCCTCTTCCACCTCCGGTTTGGCGATCGTACGCTGCGCGCCGCAGGACGTGAGCAGCATAGCCAGCACGCAGGCCAGCCCGGCGGCCAGAAAACGTTTTCCGTTCAAAAATTCAATCTCCTTTGTCTATCCGGCGGACTGCGGCGCCCGCAGCACCGCCAGGCCGCCTTTCTGGGCATAGCCAGTGTCCCACGCCAGCGCGAGATTCAGCCTGCAGCGCCGGCCGTAGTTGGCCGCGCTCAGCTGGAGGCCGTCTTGCGTGTCCGCATATCCGGTCACGGTGAACCAGTGCCATTCAAAGTCGTCCAGCGCCGGATTGCGGTGCCTGAGCAGAAGAAAGGAAACAGGACGACCGCTGTCTACGGCCGTCCGGATAAACTTTTCCGCTTCCGCAAGCGGCCTTTCTCCTCGCAGCGTCTCCGTCTCCACGCGCGCGCCCACACTGGCCGCATAGCTTTTCAGCATCATGGCATAGCGGTCCACGTCCGTCAGGCCGTTCAGCTCCGGGTGCACATATGGATACATCAGATCCGCAAACCGGCAGAAGTCTTCCCTGCTGATCCTGTCCAGATCGCCCGGATAAAGCAGGCGCATGTCCGAGCGGCTGCGCGCCAGGCACAGGCACAGCTCGCAGGCGGTCGTGGTTGAACAGCCTCCCAGGCGCATCATCCAGGTGCGGTACCAGTCCTGGCTGCCGCCATAGTAGCGGTCTCCAATCAGTGGAAAGTCCACTTCTCTGTCTGCCATCTCGCCTCCTATGGCCAAAACTGGCCAACATAATTATACCACATCCGTCTGCCGCTGTGATTGACTTTCCTGCCGCCGTGCCCGAAAATCAACATGCATTTACCAAAGGAGGACGCTTCATGCAGACGGACCTTGAGATCGCCCGCCAGGCCACCCTGGAGCCGATCGCGGAGATCGCCGCGAAACTCGGCATACCCGGCGATGAAATCATTCCCTACGGCCGCGACAAGGCCAAACTCCCGCTTGGACTTCTGCCCAAAGAGATTCCGGCTGCGAGCCGCCTGATCCTCGTGACGGCGACGACGCCGACGCCGGCCGGCGAGGGCAAGACGACCGTGAGCATCGGTCTCGGCGACGGGCTCTCGCGCATCGGCAAAAAGACATGTGTGGCCCTCAGGGAGCCTTCCCTCGGACCGGTCTTCGGGATCAAAGGCGGCGCAGCCGGTGGCGGCTACGCCCAGGTAGTCCCGATGGAGGACATCAACCTGCATTTCACTGGCGACCTGCACGCCATCACCGCGGCCAACAATCTCATCTGCGCTCTGATGGACAATTACATCTATCAGGGCGATGCCGCCGGGCTTGACACCAAGCAGATCACATTCAAACGCTGTATGGACGTCAATGACCGTCAGCTGCGCAGTATCGTGGACGGTCTCGGGCGTGCGGTGGACGGCGTGACACGCCAGGACGGATTCAATATCACCGCCGCTTCCGAAGTCATGGCGATTCTCTGCCTGGCGACCGGCATGGGCGACCTTAAGGAGCGGCTCAGAGCCATCACCCTCGGTTACTCCTATGACGGCACGGCCGTCACTGTCGGAGACATCGGCGCCGAAAACGCCGCGGCCATCCTGCTCAAGGACGCGATCATGCCGAACCTGGTCCAGACGCTTGAGCACACTCCGGTCCTGATTCACGGCGGGCCGTTTGCCAATATAGCCCATGGCTGCAGCAGCGTCATCGCGACCCGCATGAGCATGGGCCACGCCGAATACACCGTCACGGAGGCCGGCTTCGGCGCCGACCTGGGTGCTGAAAAATTCCTCGACATCAAGTGCCGTGACGCCGGGATCTGGCCGAATGCCGTTGTGCTGGTCACGACGGTGCGCTCGCTCAAGCATCACGGCGGCGCTGCCAAGGACCAGCTGACCACCGTCGACACGGCAGCACTGGAGCGCGGCTTTGCGAACCTCGACAGGCATCTTTCCAACCTGCGCGGCATCTGGGGCGTTCCGGTAGTCGTTGCGATCAACCGCTTCCCGTCGGACAGTGCAGAAGAGCTGCGGCTCCTCGAAGCGCATGTGCGCGAGCTTGGAGCTCCGTGCGAGCTGACAGAATGCTTCGCCCGCGGCGGTGAAGGCACAGAAGGCCTCGCCCGCGCGGTCACCGAGAATATCGCGACCGGCCAGCCGGCTGTGCAGGTCTATAAGGATGATCTGTCGGTCATGGAGAAAATCTCTGTGCTGGCCAGACGCGTCTACGGCGCTGCCGATGTCAGCATCGAGCCGGCCGCAGCCAAAAAGATTCAGCGGTTTGAGAAGGACGGCCTCTCGCAGCTCCCGATCTGTATCGCCAAGACACAGTACTCGTTCAGCGATGACGCTTCCCGTCTCGGCGCCCCGGAGGGTTATACCTTTACAGTCCGCGATGCGGAGCTCTGCTCCGGTGCCGGCTTCATCGTCATTCTGTGCGGAGATATCATGCGCATGCCGGGTCTTTCCAGGAAGCCGGCTGCCGTCTCCATGTACATCGACGACAACGGACGTATAGACGGACTCTTCTAGGTCCGCTTATCTTCAATACGGCGCACGGCAAACGCAGCGGGCGGCACGAGAATGACACTCAGGAGCATTCCGGGCCAGCCCGCTTTCAGCGTCTGCCACAGGTACGGACCCGGACGGATGAGACCGTCACTGACAGCTCCGAAAATCGACGCCGCACAGAACAGAACCAGAAGGCCGGCAGCCTCAGCCGCCAGCAACGCTCCCCACACGTTCCAGCCAAGCATCTCGCCGAAGAAATTCACGCAGACCGCCAGCGCGATCATCTGGCAGACAAGCAGCGGCAGATCGGTCGTCAGGAACGGCACCCCGAACACAGCCGTCTGCGCGGCCGGAATGAGCACAGCGCAGGCTGCGGCCCAGCTGACCGGCAGCAGCAGTCCGGCTGATGCAACCGTCACTTCCCAGGCCCGCGGAATCGCCGGCAGCGTCAGCGTGCAGAGAAGGCCGAGCCCGGTCAGCGCAGCGGCCGCCGCGAGCCGCCGCACGAACTGCCAGTTCCCCCGGCTGTCGCTAGCCGGCGCAGCCTCAGCAGGACTCCGCATGGATATGCGCTGCCGGAAAGTCCAGCGTCACCGCCCGCGGATCAAAATCCTGGAAGATGATGGTGTCACAGTAAGGCGCCGCGGCCTGGGCCTCCGGAATACTCTTTACTGTCCAGGCAAGCACCGGGACGCCCCGCCGCCGCAGATGCCGCACCACCCATGTATCCAGGTACTGCTTGCAGTAGCTGATAAAGGTCGGCCGGCAGACAAAGTCACTCAGGAGGTGCCTGGCCATAAAAAGCGGCAGCCAGTGCACGCCGGTTTCGAGCAGGCTCTTGAGACACGAGAGCTGTCCACGGGGCCGGCGCGGCTCGTGACGCATAAACCAGCGCACCGCAAAAGGTGAGAAAGACTGCACCGCGCACTTTCCGCCGTAATCCTTGAGGATGCTGGCTGTCGCCTCCTCGAGCGGCCCGGCAAAACCCCTGTTTTTCAGTTCCAGCAGCACCGGCACCCGGCCGTTGACCATTTCCAGCACTTCGGTCAGTTTCGGCGCCCCGTATTCGGATCCCAGGATTCTCAGTCCTGCGAGTTCTGCCGCCGTCAGGTCCTCCGGCTCCTCGGGCCGTCCGGCCAGCCGCTGCAGATCGTGGTCGTGAATCACAACCACTTCCCCGTCCCGGGAGAGGTGCACGTCAAGCTCTATACCGTACCCGGCTTCGCAGGCCGCCTCAAAGGCCGGCATAGTGTTTTCCGGCCGCTCGGCGTTGTGCAGTCCGCGGTGCGCATAGTACCAATCAGAGAGCCATCGCTGCTCCGTGCGGCCGCAGCGGATCATATACAGGTACGCCAGCCAGCACAGGAGCGCTGCTCCCAAAACCCACCATATCATTCGAATGAAAGCCCTCCACTTTCGTTCTGGATCCGGACATCTGTCAGCCGGACTTTTGGGACTGCTGCAGACGATCGAAGGCTGTATGCAGCATGAGCTTGATCCGGTTGAGCTGATTGACCTCGCTGGCTCCGGGATCGTAGTCCACGGCGACAATGTTGGCCTCCGGATGCGCATCGCGGATAGCCCGGATCATGCCCTTGGCCAGCACATGATTGGGCAGACAAGCGAACGGCTGTACGCACAGCATATTATTTACGCCGTGCCTGAGCAGGTTGAGCATTTCGGCCGTCAGGAACCAGCCCTCCCCGGTGCAGTGTCCGAGAGACACCAGCTCAGAGGCCTGCTCGCCCAGTTCCTCAATAAAGGTAAACGGTTCAAAATGCCGGCTCTGGGCCAGGGCCTTCTGTACCGGCCGACGGAAACTGTTGACCAGGCTGATCCCGAAGCGGCTCGCATAGTCCTCAGGTATGAACTTACCCATCTGCTCGTGCTTGAAACGGCTGCTGTGCAGACTGTACGTGAAGAATTCCATCAGGGCCGGCAGCTCGCATTCTCCGCCTTCCGCCTCAATCGCCTCAATGACGTGATTATTCGCGTCGGGATGGAATTTCACCAGGATCTCTCCAACAATGCCGATCTTCGGCTTGACCTCACCGGTCCGCGCCACGCCATCGAACTCTGCGACCATTTCAAAGGCGGCACGACGGTACTCCCGGTACGCCGTGCGTTCGGTGATATCCCGGATTCTGCCGACCCATTTCTCGTATAAGGCATTGGTCTCCCCGGGATTCTTCTCGTATGGACGCGTTGCGAGCAGTACCTTCTGCAGCAGATCCCCGAGGCTCATGCCGATCAGCAGCCTGCCCGCCATGCCCGGCGTGAAGCGCAGTCCCGGATTGCGCTCAAGACCCGCAAAATTGATGGACGCGACCACGACCTGCGGAAATCCGGCTTCCCGGAGCGCCTTGCGCAGGAACGCCAGATAGTTGGAGGCCCGGCAGCCGCCGCCCGTCTGCGTCAGCATGATGACGGTGCTATCCGGGTCAAGCTCGCCGCGCAGAAAAGCGTTCACCAGCTGCCCGACAATAATGATCGTCGGATAGCAGGCGTCGTTGTTCACATACTTGAGCCCGACGTCAATGTCTTCCCGGGTCACTTCCGAGAGCACTTTGAAGTTGTAGCCTGTGGGATCAAAGGCCTGCTTGAGGAACTGGAACTGCAGCGGAGCCATCTGCGGGCAGACAATGGTGCCCTCCTCCCGCATTTTCTTCGTAAAGAGCCGCCGTTCATAGACAGCGCTGCCACGCGCCTTCCGCTCCGTCCCCTCCTGAAGCGCTGCCAGCAGCGAGCGCAGCCGGATCTTGGCTGCTCCCAGGTTGCTGATCTCATCGATCTTCAGCAGTGTGTAGGTCTTGCCGGAAGCTTCCAGGATCTCCTGCACCTGATCAGTGCTGATGGCATCGAGACCGCAGCCGAAGCTGTTGAGCTGGACCAGCTCCAGGCATTCCGTCTTGGCGACTGCAGCCGCGCTTTCGTAGAGCCGCGTATGATATACCCACTGGTCCATCACGCGGATCGGGCGCTCCAGACCGCCCAGGTGGGCGATGCTCTCTTCCGTGAGGACTGCGAGGCCGTAGCTTGTGATCAGTTCCGGAATGCCGTGATTGATCTCCGGATCCAGATGATACGGCCGTCCGGACAGCACAATGCCGCGCCGGCCGTTTTCTTTGAGCCACGCGAGTGTCTCCTCGCCTTTGCGTTCCATTTCAGCCTTGAAACGGCGCAGCTCCGCATAGGCGGCCTTGCAGGCATCCCTCGCTTCCTCTCGCGTAACACCGAAGCGGCTGAATTCGCGCGCAATGAGCTTAGGCATGTATTTCTCCGCGTCCAGAGCGGCAAAGAAGCAGATGTAGTCGACGCCGCCCTGCTTGATTCCCTCCATATTATGGCGAATCACTTCCGGATAGGATGTCACAATCGGACAGTTGTAGTTGTTCGTCGCTTCCGGATATTCCTGGATCTCATGCGGTATGCAGGGATAGAAGATCCGGCGGATACCCCTTTCGAGCAGATTGTTCACGTGCGCGTGGGTCAGTTTGGCCGGGTAGCAGACGCTGTCTGAGGGCACCGTATCCATCGCTGCCGCAAAGCCGTCATGACTTGACGGATCTGACAGCACAACGCGGAAACCAAGTCTGGTGAGCAGCGTGAACCAGAACGGATAGTTCTCAAACATGTTGAGGGCGCGCGGCAGTCCGATCTCGCCCCGCTGCGCCTCCGCCTCCGGCAGCGGCTCGTAGTCGAACACACGGCTCAGGCGGTACGCATAGAGATTGGGAACGTCCTCTGTCCTGGCGGAGCCGCTGCCCTTCTCGCACCGGTTGCCGGAAACAAAACGGCCGCCGCCCGCAAAAGTTGTCACTGTAAGCATGCAGTGATTGCTGCACCCCTGGCAGCGCACCGGACGGCCCGCGCAGGTGAATGCCTCAGCCTCTGCAGCGCTGAGCATGCCGGATGCCGGCTTTTTGGCACGGTCCCTGGCAAGGAGCGCGCAGCCGTACGCGCCCATCAGGCCGGCGATATCCGGCCGGATCACATCCCGGCCGAGCTCTTTCTCAAAGGCCCGCAAAATGGCGTCATTCTGGAACGTGCCTCCCTGAACAACAACCCGGCTGCCAAGTTCCGCCGGATCCTTGACCTTGATAACTTTATAGAGCGCGTTCTTCACTACGGAGTAGGCGAGGCCCGCAGAGATGTCCCCGACGGACGCACCTTCTTTCTGTGCCTGCTTGACACGGCTGTTCATGAACACCGTGCAGCGCGTTCCGAGATCGACCGGTTCTGCCGCGCCGAGCGCAGCCTCGGCGAAGTCCGCGACCGGCATGCCAAGCGAATGGGCAAAGGTCTCGAGAAAACTGCCGCAGCCGCTCGAGCAGGCTTCATTGAGCATGATATCGCTGATGATGCCGTCCCGGATGCGCAGGCACTTCATGTCCTGTCCGCCGATATCGATGATGAAGTCGACTTCCGGGTCAAACTGCCGGGCGGCACGGTAATGCGCGACCGTCTCCACTTCTCCTTCATCGAGGCGCAGTGCAGTCTTGATCATACCTTCCCCGTAGCCGGTCACGCAGGCTCCGCCGATCCAGGCTTCCTCCGGCAGAAGCCTGTACACTTCCCGCACGATATCAACCGCAGCCTCAAGCGGTCGTCCCCGGTTCGATGCATAGTGGCTGTAAAGAAGCGAGTCGTCCTCGCCCATCAGCACAGCCTTGATGGTTGTGCTGCCGGCGTCGATGCCGAGCCAGCACGGACCGGCATAGGCCGCAAGGTCGCCCTGCCGGACCTTTTGCCGGCCATGCCGGGAAGCAAATTCCTCCCTCTCCCCTGCGGCAAAGAGCGGAGCAAGCCGGCGCGTCTCGCTGCCCGCCTGCACATTGCGCGCCAGGCGCTCTGCGAGCTCCCCGACATCCAGCTCTGTGCTGTCGGCAAGCAGCGCCGCGCCCATTGCCACAAACAGGTGCCCGTCCGCGGGGCTCAGGATCTCGTCCTCTCCAAGCCTCAGTGTCTGCACGAACCGCTCGCGCAGCTGATCAAGATGATGGAGCGGTCCTCCGAGAAATGCCACCCGGCCGCGCACAGGCCGGCCGCAGGCGAGACCGGATACCGTCTGATCCACCACAGCCTGCAGAATTGAGGCCGCAATGTCTTCTTTTGCCGCACCGTCGTTTATCAGGGGCTGCACATCTGTCTTGGCAAAAACACCGCAGCGCGCGGCAATCGGGTAGATCGTTGTGTGCGAGGCAGCCAGGGCATTGAGTCCGGCTGCATCCGTATCAAGCAGTGCTGCCATCTGGTCGATAAACGCACCGGTGCCGCCGGCACAGGTGCCGTTCATCCGCTGTTCCAGGGACGGACGCATATACGTGATCTTTGCATCTTCCCCGCCCAGCTCGAGCAGCACATCTGCCTGCGGCACATATGTCTGCGCGGCCTTCGTGCCGGCCACCACTTCCTGTATGAAGGGCAGTCCCATCAGGTCAGCCACCGTAAGACCGCCCGAACCGGTCACCGCAGCCCGCACCCGGAGACTGCCGCACTTCGCCGCTGCTTCCCTGAGCAACGCCAGCAGCCCGCCGCGCACGTCCGCGAGATGCCGTCTGTATTCAGCAAAAACTGTTTCCTGGTTCTCATTCAGAATGACAAGCTTCAGTGTCGTCGAGCCAATGTCGAGGCCCAACGTGTGTTCTGCCATGCACTCCATTCCTTTCCAGCACCGCTGCGCAAAAAAATCCGGATCCACTCCGGATTCCCGCATTGCGCGCTCCGCGTCTTCGTGTCATAATTGTGGATAGCACTCTGCGAACAGAGGCTGCCCGAAGATTTAATTATAATCCGCAGGCAGTCGTTTTGGCAATGGAAAGGAGCGGTATGCAGAAAACTGGAACAGCTTCCCTGGTACTGGGTCTGATCAGTCTCATTCTGGCCCTGCTGCTTGGCACCGTGGCTCCGTTTGTGCCGCTTGTCCTGGGGATGATCGGACTGATCCTGGGCGTGAGCGCGAACCGCGGCACGGCAAAATCAGGCACGGCCACGGCCGGCTTCGTTCTGTCCATTGTCGCTGTCGTCATTTCCGCACTTTTTCTGCTCCTCTGGCTCTTCTGCCTCGGAACGGTTTCCACGGCCGTGGATGAAGCGGCCGGTTCCTTTGGGCTCTTCTAGCATGGCTCCAGTATTATACATATTCGGCACAGCTGTGCCTTCGTACACGGTAATGATCCTGATCGGCTTCGCGGCCGGTCTTTTTGTTGCTGAGCGTCGCCGGTCTCTCTACCGCCTCAGGGCAGATGTTGTGCTCGCCGCCTACTTCCTCGCCGGCATCGGGGCCTTTCTCGGCGGCAAGCTGTTTTTCGTAATCCAGGGCTTCGGCAGCTTTCTGGAGCTGCATGCGCGGGATGGACTCAGCTTCTTTACATATTTCTCACAGGCCGGTCTGGTTTTTTACGGCGGTATGGCAGGAACGCTGGGCGGCATCTTTCTGGCGGCGCCGGCCCTGCAGGAGAAACCGTGGCCTCTGATGGACACGCTGCTTCCTTCGCTTCCGCTCGCGCAGGCTTTTGGGCGCGTCGGCTGCCTGCTTGCCGGCTGCTGCTACGGAATTCCCGTTTCCTGGGGACTTTGGATGGACGCGGCCAGCGGTGCGCCTGCTGATTCGCCGCTGCTGCCGGTGCAGCTGTTTGAGGCCGCCGGCTGCCTGGTGCTGTTCATCTGCCTTCTCCACCTCGGACGGACAAAAAGACCGCGCGGATACCTGCTCAGCATCTATCTGCTCGGCTACAGCGCTCTGCGTTTTGGTCTTGAGTTTCTCCGCTATGATGCCATCCGCGGCAGCATTGGGGTACTGTCCGTCTCGCAGTGGTGCAGCATTGCGGCCGCTTTGTGCGGTCTGCTCCTGCTGCGGCATGCACGGTCCGGAGCCTCTGAAGCCCGGGAAGAATCCGTTCGCAGCCTCTAGCCCGCCCGCCGCCGGCGCCGCGAGATCCTGATAAAGCAGCCCGTCCCCGCCTCGACGCCCGCCTGGAATTCACGATTCCGGCTCCAGAAAGAGTTCATCTATGATTTTTGATACCAGCCGCACCGGCAGTCTTTCGTTCGTCCACCGTGGCGAGCGCGTACTCATTGAACCGTGGGGAGAAAACGCCGTGCGGGTCCGCTCGTCTCCCGTGCCCGGGCCGCCGTCTGAGCGCTGGGCGCTTCATGAGGCACCGCAGAATTCTGCCGTTCACGTAACCTTCCAGCAGATTCCAGTGCCCGAAGAGGATGGAACCTGCGTTCAAAAAACTGAGGCTGCGCTCGACTGCGGCCGCCTGCGCGTTACGGTCAGCGCTGCCGGCGTGCTCTCCTTTTCTCATGAAACTAACCCGTGTCTCTGCCTAAAAGAGCGCAAGAAAGCAGGCCATCGTACAAATGGCCGTAATAGAGGATAGGTTCAGTTGACTGCCGCTTCTGCTGACTCCGGTGA
>JAAUYQ010000094.1 GCA_014805015.1 Clostridia bacterium
CAGGGGGAGGGGAACCCTCCCCCTTACCCCCCTCCCTCCACAACCACTGTTGCAGAGGTCACCGCAACCCTCTGCTTTGAACCGCTGGTTGCAGCCCCCTGCGGGGCAGGGGGCTGCAACCACTTCCTCAATCTACACGGGATGAAAAACCATGTGCTTGGCAGGCAAGTGGACTTGCACTGCTGCAATCGTCTGCTTTAGTCTATTGGCATAGACCTCGGGCGCATCTGCAAAGCACGGAGACACGACTTTTTGATTTCGAATGCACAGTTGCCGCTTGCAACTCGATACCGGGCGCGGCATCTCTTCATGACGGATCGCGCATTTTGAACTCAAGCCGTGATTCAAACTGTATACTGGATAGGCAACCTAGAGCACTGTATACTCTACTTTACCAAGGAGGGGAAGGTATATGTGGGTACTATGGGAGATAGCTGTCAATGTCGTCGAAGGTGCCTTGAGTTTTTTGCTGATGGCTGAGCTAGCGGGTCTGCCTGCTACGCGCAACAGACGCATCACAGCCGTCGTGTGTGGACTTGCAATAATCTCTTTGGTATCGGTCCTGAATCTTACTATCGCAGAAGGTTTCATTACTGTCCTGGTGGTCAACCCAATCGTCATCGCATATTGCTGTGTATTTTCTTCTGGCGCTTTAGGAATCCGGATCTACGCAGGCTGCATGTGCTGCGTACTTACCGCCGCAGCCAACCAAATCGTATCTCTCGTTATGGTGCATGCCGCACTTGACACGCTTCCTTTTTTGGCCTCTCCTTCCGCCGGTCGGCTTTTTCCAACTTTGCTCTATCTGCTCATTCTGGCCTTGATGACTGCTGTGGCCACACGTCTGCCCAAAATTTCAGCAGATATTCCACGCAATGTCCAGGTCATTCTTGTATGTCTTAGCATACCGCTCTGTCTGCTCAGCAGCGCACTTCAGACTATGATCCGCGTAACTGCACTGGAACCATGGGCACAAACGCTGTACGACTCGTTTCTACTGGCTACTACTGTGTTCAGCATCAGTTTCTGTATTGCGCTGTATCTGTTGCTGAGCTTCACTCAGAGAAACACAGCGCAAGCCTTGGAACTGCAGAGCACCCGCTGGGAGCTCGAGTCCGGGAAGCAACGTCTTGAGTTCACGCGCAGCTGGATTCACGACGACAAGCAGCACTGGGCTGTCCTAAACGTACTGGCTGGCAACAACGATCTTCAGGGTATTCGGGATTACCTGCAGAGTCTCGGCGCAGAGCTGAACAAGGTCAGCCCGCAAGCTTTAACGGGGGACAGCACAATCGATGCAATTCTCACCGCAAAACTAGCTGCCGCAGAAGCTGATAACATTCAGATTATCTGTAAACCAGGCCTGATCAGGCACAACCCACTTACAGACGTACAGACAGCGCAGCTGATTGGCAACCTGGCGGACAACGCGATGAAAGCCTGCAGGGCCTGGCGCGAAGAGAACGACAGGGTGAATGCTACAATCAAGATTCGGATTGAGGAACGTGAACAGATGTTTCATGTTTCTTTCTGCAACCCGTGGCAATCATCTGGAGGTGATCGCTACCAGAGAATTGGCGGCGCCCAGCGTCGCTTCAGCAAGAGGTACGGCCTTAAAAATATCCAGCGTATCGCGCAGCAAGCAAACGGATATGTCATGACAGACACCGGGTCTGGCATTTGGCAGACCGACGTCTGGATCCCGATGAACTTTGGGGAGGATAAATGGACCGCATAGTACGCGTTGCCTACATTGACGATGAACCTATCATGCTCAGCACAGTGGATGGAATGCTCCAGGCATGGGCTCTTGAGCGGGATGTGGAAATCACTGTCGACACCTTTCTTAGTGGCAGGGCGCTTCTCGAAAACTCTGAAGGCATCACGCCCTATGACATCGTGCTGATCGACATCGCACTTCCCGGACAGGAAAACTCTGGGCTGCAGATTGCCGAGCAGCTTCGTGCAAACGGTTATGACGGCCTCATCGCGTTCGTGACGGCTCACTCCGCATACATGCCGCAGGCATTCTCCGTGGAAGCGTTTGCGTACGTCGACAAAATGCACCTCCGGGAAGAACTTACAGCATGCATGGAACGAGTGCTTCACAAACTTGCGCGTTCAAGCCGCGCCTGCATGCTTCTCACAGACAAGGGGATCACTACTGCAGTCGCACTAGCAGACGTTCTCTATGTCTCATCTGATCGAAATTACTGTCATCTTCATCTCAACTCGAAAGTGATCCGAACGCGGCAGACACTGAGTTCGCTTGTCGCTTCCCTGCCGTCGGTCTTTGTTCAGACACGTCGCACCGAACTTGCCAACTTCCAGCATGTTGTTTCAGTACACCCAAAACATATCGTTCTCGACGACGGCACTGAGCTTCCGACTGGGCCCACGTTTCGCGCTAACGTACGGAAACAGTTTCATGCAATGTACAGGTAATAGACAGTGAATAGGCTGGCAGAACAAGCCGCCGCGCGGTTGGCGAAATGGACAAATCACAAAAATGCACAAGCCCTGTACGCTTACGTGCTGAACTGTCTTTTCAGCAGTCTCTGTGTTCACTGCACTGTGATAGCCATCTGTGCTGTTATCGGCTGCCTCAGTACAGTCTTGGTTTGGTATGCGTTCTTTATTCCACTACGCCGCCTGACAGGCGGCCTTCACTTCGCGAGCCCTGCGCCCTGTTTCGTACTGAGTACAGTTGTTCCGGTGCTCTGTGCGCTCCTTGCGCAGCCGCTCGCAGCTGTACGGTTTATCCCGGTATTGGAACTCACGGCAGCCGCTGCTGCACTTCTTATTGTCTCTGGCTGTGCTCCCGTTATCCATCCTAACCATCCAGTTCCGAGTCGATTACGTCCAAAGTATAAGCGTATCGCCTGTCTCGTAGCATGCGCTGAATTCTTTATACTGCCTGCGCTGCAGTACTCTGATCCAGTCTACGCGGCAGCTGCCACATTAGGTACTCTCGCCGCCTCTATATCTACCTTAACCGGTTATGTCATAGAAAGGGCACAGCATCGTATCCCATCTGAAGCGTCTTCCGCGGACTCCAATGCATCACAATCACAACCGTAACATCATCGGTATAGCGGCCGCCCTGTACATCCGACCAGCCTCAGATGCTGCAAGCAGTGATGCACTGAGGGTAGAAAAGACATCGCCGTCAAACATTCTGCCTGCCGGCTTACGCACCGCTCAATTTCGACCGTCTTCATCTCCCGGCCCATCCGGACCGATTACGCCCTCTTGGCGCATCCTTTCAAGAACACACGACAGAATCAGCGGATTTCGCTCCGCGTCACATGGCACCATGATTATCGCGTCGTTGTGCTTTTCCGCCAGATGGAGAATATCTTTGGCCAACCGTTCAACTTCTTCCTCCGTCTCCCGGCGGCCGCTTGATTCGTACAATTCGGGACGCTCAAGAAAAAAGGAAAGATTATTGAAACTGCAGTAGGCTGCCTCTGCCATTGCATTGAACTGCGGCCCGCAGCGGGCATCTGTATTGTGTATGATCGGCAGCAGAAGAGGACTGTCTGTAATGATCACGTCTACCTTGCCGGCACAGCGCACCATGCGGTAATACTGGTTGCCAAAAACGTAGGGCTGCACCGTCAGCGCCAGGCGGTTGTCCTCCCAGGTGAGGTCCTTGGCAAATTCCGTCACGAGCTCACAGCTTATCTGCCGGATCTTCAGCTCTGCAAACAGAGCAGCTGCCGCCGTGCTTTTACCGGAACCCGGCCCGCCGAAGAAATTTACGACCAGAGAATTATCTTTCACAGCATTACACTCCTCTCCCGAATCTGCACTCAGACACAGCGTCCCGTCCCTTAAGCGGTCCAGCGGTAGTGACGGCCCTGCCGGCTGCCGTCTGTGCGGCTTCTGCGGTACAGGACAAGCAGCCAGATGATCAGTGCGGCGAAGGCCGCTGCAAGTCCCACCCAGCCGTTATCAACAAGGCCGGCCAGAATATATGCCCCTGTGCAGCAGGCAGCAACCAGCAGCGCATACGGCATCTGCGTGGAGACGTGCACAATATGGCTGCAGTCAGCGCCGGTCGAGGCAAGAATAGTGGTATCGGAAATCGGTGAGATATGATCTCCGCAGACAGCACCGGCCAGAATGGCCGCCACCGTCAGTGTCATGATCGTGCCGCCGGTCGGCTCGAACACTGCAATCGCAATGGGAATCAAGATACCGAAGGTGCCCCAGGACGTACCGGTCGCAAAGGCAAGTCCCATGGCAATCAGGAAGAAAGCCGGGGGCAGGATTGTGTTCGCAAGTTCGTTGTCCCGCACGAGCTGGCTGACAAAGCCGCCGGCATCAAGATAGTCCGTGCTGCAGACACCCGACAGCGTCCAGGCGAACGTGAGGATCAGAATCGCCGGTACCATAGCCTTGAAACCGTCCGGAAGTGCCTGCGCAAACTGCCTCGCGCTCATAACACCGCGCGGTATATACAGCAGGAAAGTGACCAGGATCGTTGTCACGGATCCAAGAACCAGCGACAGAGCCGAATCGCAGCCGGCAAAAGCATCGATCACACCGACTCCCTCAAAGATGCCGCCCGTCTGCAGCATGAAGAAAATGCAGGCGCCTATCAGCGTCAGGATCGGAATCAGCAGATCTTTCACCTGACCCTTTTTCTGTCCGGCCAGACGCCGGTCCACGACTTCCTCTTCCGCTTCTGCGGCCTCCTCTGCCTTTAGGGCTGGTGAGACCTCCATTTTGTCTGCGTTCTTCATCGGGCCGAAATCGAAATTCAGCGCCACAATGATAATCACCATGGCAATCGTAAGCAGAGCATAATAGTTGAATGGAATTGTACTCAGGAAGAGAGTAAACCCGTCTATCGAGGAGCCTTCAGGCAGCGAAGAGCCGACAGCGGCTGCCCAGCTCGAGATCGGTGCAATAATACACACCGGGGCGGCCGTGGCATCGATAATGTAGGCAAGCTTTGCCCTGCTGATTTGGTAGCGGTCTGTCACCGGCCGCATCACCGTGCCCACTGTGAGGCAGTTGAAGTAGTCATCCACGAAGATCAGCACGCCGAGCGCCATGGTCGAATAGAGCGCTCCGCGTTTGCTGCGGATAGACTTTGAAGCCCATTCCCCGTAGGCCCGGCTCGCTCCTGAATGATTCATCAGTGCCACAATCATCCCCAGCAGGACCAGGAACACCACAATATTAAGATTGCTGTAGACCCGGTCTGCCATCACGGTGAACGTCGTCTCCAGCGCCGGCACAATCTGAAAGCCGGTGAAGAGCAGGGCGCCCGTCAGGATGCCGATGAAAAGAGAAACATAGACTTCCTTTGTTATCAGCGCCAGCACGATTGCAATGATCGGCGGCAGCAGCGCCCACGCTGTCTGTATCATAGATATGTCTCGCTTTCGTTGTGCTGTCCCGGGAGACCCGCTGACAGCTAAAGTGCGCCGCACAGGATTATGCGGTCTCTCAAAAAGAATACCACATACCGGCCGCCTTGGGCGCGCTGATAGGACGAAGAGACAAAAAACACCTCGGGCGGAAGCCTACCACCAGCCAAACAGACTGCGGTCTTCGTCGAGTGCCCTGATCGCTTTCATTTCTTTTGCCATCAGCTCGAAATCAAAGACACCGATGCTCGTTTTCATGTGCTCTGGATGCATCGATTTGGGGATGATAATAATGCCCTGCTGCAGCAGAAAACGGATTGCCACTTGCGCCGGCGATTTATCAATATAAGCCGAGAAGGCCCCCACCTCAGGCGCCGAAGGCGGCAGGTGGGGGATGAATCGGCCCAAAATGGACTACGAGACAGAAATTAGCAGACATCGGAGCCTACGGGCCGTAGAATACTGGAAACGGAAGGAGGAGCCGGATATGCTTCTGGCACAAAAAAGCGAAATACGCGGACTGCCTAAGAAACAGTATTCCATGTTGCTTGAGATGTGCCGCTATGCAAAC
>JAAUYQ010000095.1 GCA_014805015.1 Clostridia bacterium
ATGGCCGAGCGCGTCAGCGACCGCATGGGCCTTCTGCACATCTCGACCGGTGACATGCTGCGCGCCGAGATCAAGAAGGGCAGCGAGCTCGGCAAGAAGGCGCAGTCCTATATTGACCAGGGTGCGCTGGTGCCGGACGAGGTCATCATCGGCATGATTGAACAGCGTCTCAAGGAGCCGGATGCCCAGGGAGGCGTGCTCTTCGACGGCTTTCCGCGCACCGTGCCCCAGGCGGAGGCGCTCGACAAGATTGCCGACATCGCCTCGGTCATCAACCTCGAAGTGCCCGTCCAGGTCATTGTGGACCGCGTGATCACGCGCCGGGTGTGCCCTAACTGCGGCGCCGTCTACAACACCAAGACCTATGACAAGGACACCTGCGAGAAGTGCGGTGCCACGCTCATCACCCGTCCTGATGACAATGAGGAGACGGTGCTTGAGCGCTTCCGCGTCTATGAGGAGCAGACCGCGCCCCTGATCGTCTACTACGGCAAAAAGGGCATCGTGCACGACATCGATGCGACGATGCCGATTGAACAGGAGGCGGACATGATCTGCCAGGTACTCGGAGAGAAATGATCCCACTGAAGTCCAGGGACGAGATTTCACTCATGCGCGCGTCGGGACGTCTCCTGGCGCGCTGCATGAGGGAGGTCCTCGCCCACGCGAAGCCGGGCGTCTCGACGCTCGAGCTCGACATTATCGCCGATGAGTTCCTCCGCTCGCGCGGAGCGGTCCCTTCGTTCAAAGACTATCCCGGCGGGGACGGCTGCCGGCCGTTTCCGGGGAGCATCTGCACGTCGCTGAACAGCGTCGTGGTGCACGGCGTGCCGGACCGCAGCCTGCTTAAGTCCGGGGACGTCCTCAGCATTGACATGGGAGCGATCCTTGACGGCTGGCATTCTGACATGGCCCGCACCGTGGTCATCGGCGGCAGCGGCAGTCCGGATGTGGAGCGGCTGCTGGCGGTGACCAGGGAGGCCTTCTATGCCGGCATGCTGAAAGCTAGGCCGGGAAACCGCCTCAGGGACATCAGCCGGGCGGTCCAGGAAGTTCTGAAGGGCGGCTCGCTCGGCATTGTCACGCAGCTGGTCGGGCACGGCATCGGCACGGAGATGCACGAGGAGCCCGAGGTGCCGAACTACGTGTTCCGCGGGCCCAATCCGCGCCTGCAGGCCGGCATGGTGCTCGCGATTGAACCGATGAGCACCCTCGGCAGAGGACGGGTCGTCTGGAAGGACGAGTCGGACTGGCCGGTCACAACAGCGGACGGCACGATGGCGGCCCACTACGAGAATACGGTCGCCGTCCTCGAGGACGGACCGGAGATCCTGACGAGCACGGGTGACGATGAAGAGGTATGAACCCATCCCGGGCCGGCTGGTCCGGTCGCTCGCGGGCCGGGACCGCGGCGGCTACTTCATGGTGGTCGCCACGGAAGGCGAAGACATGGTCCTGATTGCGGACGGCAGGGTGCGTCCGCTGTCTCGGCCGAAACGGAAAAAACGCAAACATCTGCACATGACGCCGTTCGTTCTGACGGAGGCGGCATCACGGCTGGAGAAACCGGGGGGGCTCGCTGACGGCGAGCTGCGCAGAATGATCGAAGGCTTAAAGCGCGCTGACGGGTAAGGAGGGAAAGCAAACTTGTCGAAAAGTGACGTGATCGAAGTCGAGGGAGTTGTGACGGACACATACCCGAACGCCACCTTCCAGGTGGAACTGGAGAACGGGCACAAGATCCTGGCGCACATCTCCGGCAAACTCCGCATGAACTACATCCGCATCCTGACCGGGGACAAGGTGACAGTGGAACTGTCCCCGTACGATCTGACCAAAGGAAGAATCACCTGGCGCGGCAAGAGCTGAGCGGGTGCTGAGATAGAATTTTCGGAGGAAGAGACGAATGAAAGTTAGGCCGTCTGTGAAACCGATCTGCGAGAAATGCAAGATCATCAAGAGAAAAGGCAGAGTCATGGTGATCTGCCAGAATCCGAAGCACAAGCAGCGGCAGGGCTAGAAAGGGCCCCTTTTGTGCGCGGCTGATCCGGTCAGTCCACCGCCCGGATGGCACAAAACGGCGAGATCCGCAAAAAAGATACAGGGCCGCATAAAGGCCCCAGCAGACAGAAGACGCAAAGCAAGCACGGAGGTGTCTGAAGACATATGGCACGTATAGCGGGAGTCGACCTGCCCCGGGATAAGCGGGTCGAAATCGGACTGACATACATTTACGGCATCGGCCCCAGCACGGCCAGACAGATTCTTGAGGCCACGAAAGTCAATCCGGACATCCGCGTCAAGGACCTTGACGAAGCGGACGTCAGCCGGCTCAGGGAATACATCGACCATCACCTGAAGGTCGAAGGTGATCTGCGCAGGGAAGTCTCGATGAATATCAAGCGGCTGATGGAGATCGGCTGCTACCGGGGCATCCGCCACCGCCGGGGACTGCCGGTCCGCGGCCAGAGCACCAAGCAGAACGCGCGCACCCGCAAGGGACCGAAGCGCACCGTAGCCGGCAAGAAGAAGTAAGGAGGAACGCTTTCTGATATGGCTGCACCAAGAAGAAGAATCTCGAGAAGACGCAGGGAAAAGAAGAACATCGAGCGGGGCCAGGCCCACATCCGTTCTTCCTTCAATAACACGATTGTCACGATGACCGACATGCAGGGCAATGCCCTGAGCCAGGCCTCGAGCGGCGCCATGGGTTTCCGCGGCTCGAGAAAGAGCACGCCGTATGCCGCCCAGGTGGCGGCGGAGACGGCAGCGCGGGCGGCGATGGAGCACGGCCTGCGCACGGTCGAAGTGTTCGTCAAAGGTCCTGGTTCGGGACGTGAGGCGGCGATCCGCGCCCTGCAGATTGCGGGCCTCGAAGTGACGCTGATCAAGGACGTGACGCCGATTCCGCACAACGGCTGCCGTCCGCCGAAACGCAGAAGAGTGTAGGGAGGAAGGACCATGGCAAGATATACAGGCCCGGTGTGCCGCATCTGCCGGCGCGAAGGGGCGAAAATGTTTCTGAAGGGCGACAGATGCTTCAGCGGCAAGTGTGCCTACTCGAAGCGTCCGAATCCGCCGGGACAGCACGGCAGCGGCCGCCGCAGCAAGATCAGCGAGTACGGCACGCAGCTGCGGGAGAAGCAGAAGGTGAAGCGCGCCTACGGCCTCCTCGAGAAGCAGTTCCGCCGCGAGTTTGAGCGGGCGGAGAAGATGCAGGGTCCGGCAGGCGAGAACCTGCTGCAGCTGCTTGAGCGCCGTCTCGACAACGTCGTCTACCGGCTCGGACTCGGCGATTCGCGCGCCCAGGCCCGGCAGTTCGTCATGCACGGCCACATTCTCGTGAACGGCAAGAAGGTGGACATTCCTTCCTATACGACAAACGTCGGCGATGTGATCACCGTGGCGCCGCGCTCGGCCCAGGAAGAGCACTTCAAGCAGGTCCGCGAAGAGGGCGCCAAGGCGGCGGTGCCGCCGTGGCTCGAATTCAACCCCGAGACGCTCACCGGACGCGTCGCGACCGTACCGGGTCGCGACGACATCGATCTCACCATTGAAGAACACCTTATCGTCGAGCTCTACTCCAGGTAACAGGCCCAGCTGCCTGGCTGCTCCTTAAGGAGGTTACGGAATGCTGGAAATCGAAAAGCCGAATATCGAATGCACGCTGACCGACGACAAGCGGAAGGCGACGGTCGTCATGGGGCCGCTCGAGCGCGGCTTCGGCACGACCCTCGGCAACTCCCTCAGGCGGGTTCTGCTCTCGTGCCTCCCGGGCGCGGCGGTCACGAGCGTCCGCATCGAGGGTGTTCAGCACGAGTTCTCCACGATTCCAGGCGTCCGGGAGGATGTGACGAACATCATCCTCAATCTGAAGGGCCTGTGTGCCCGGATGCACTCGGACGAGCCGAAGACGCTGACGCTCGATGCCAAGGGGCCGTGTGATGTGACGGCCAAGGACATCAAGACGGATGCCGACGTGGAGATTGTGAACCCGGACCTGCACATCGCGACGCTCGACAAGGGCGCGAAGCTTTCAATGACGATGACGATCGCGCGGGGCCGCGGCTATGTGCTCGCGGACAAGAACAAGCGCGAGGACATGCCGATCGGCGAGATCCCGGTGGATTCGCTCTTCACACCGACGCAGAAAGTGAACTTCTCGGTGGCGAACACGCGTGTCGGGCAGGAGACGGACTATGACCGGCTGACGCTCGACGTGACGACGAACGGCAGCATGGACGCGGATGAGGCAGTCTCGTTTGCGGCCAAGGTCCTGAGCGAGTACCTGCAGAAGTTTATCGGCATCACCGGCGACAGCGAAGAGCTGGAAATCATGATCGAAAAGGAAGAGGACCGCAAGGAAAAGATCCTCGACATGACGATCGAAGAGCTCGATCTTTCGGTGCGCTCCTACAACTGTCTGAAGCGTGCCAATATCAATACCGTCGAAGAGCTCATCATGAAGAACGAAGAGGAAATGATGAAGGTGCGCAACCTCGGCAAGAAATCGCTTGAAGAGGTGCAGCAGAAACTGGAGACACTGGGTCTCAGCCTGCGGCTCGACGACTGAGAGGAGGAAAACAAGTGGGATACAGAAAACTCGGGCGTCCGAGCGACCAGCGCAAGGCGATGCTGCGTTCACTGGTGACTTCCCTGTTCATGCACGGACGGGTGACGACGACGCTGCCGCGCGCCAAGGAAGCGCAGCGCATGGCGGAGAAGCTCATCACCAAGGCGATCCATGTCTATGATGACAACGTCGAGGTGGAAAAGGACATCCAGGGCCAGAGGCAGACAGTCGTGAACGACTCGCCGCGCAAGCTGGCAGTCCGCCGCCACATCATCTCGGAGCTCTATAACTACCCGGAGAAGAAGGAAGACGGCGAGAGCAAGTACGAGTACCAGGTCCGTACGAGCGACGTCAATCATCCGGCCCTCGAGAAACTGTTCCGCGACATCGCCCCCAAGTTTGCTGAGCGCGCCAAGCAGCTCGGCCAGGGCGGCGGCTACACGCGCGTGATCAAGCTCGGGCCCCGCCGCGGCGACGGTGCCGAAGAGGCGATCCTGGAACTGATCTGACAACCTTAGGGCTCGGTCTCCCAGGCTCTCTTACCGGCCGCCGGTTCTCCCGGCGGTTTTCTTTTGCCTGCACGGCGCCCCGGGCGGCTCCGCCGTGCTAATATAGAACCATGAGCAGCGTTACCAAGCAGAGTGCCATCGCGGCCAAAAATGTCCGCTATGCCTATGCCCTCGAGGACCGGGACGTCAAGACGGCCCTGAAGGGCGTGAATCTTGAAGTTGAGCCGGGCGAGTTTGTCGCCATCCTCGGTCATAACGGGAGCGGCAAGTCGACCTTTGCCAAGCAGATCAACGTGCTTCTCCGACCCCAGGACGGCGAGCTGCGCGTCCTCGGACTCGATACGGCCGACGAGGCGAATACCTGGGATATCCGCTCGCATGCGGGCATGGTCTTCCAGAATCCGGACAACCAGATTGTCTCGACCATCGTGGAGGAGGACGTCGCCTTCGGCCCCGAGAATCTAGGTGTGCCCCCGGATGAGATCCGCACGCGGGTCACCGAGTCCCTCAAGGCCGTCGGGCTCGAGGGTTTCGAGCAGCGGGCGCCCAATATGCTTTCCGGCGGCCAGAAGCAGCGCGAAGCCATCGCCGGCGTGCTCGCCATGCACCCCGACATCATTGTCTTTGATGAGCCCACCGCCATGCTCGACCCCCAGGGCCGTGACGAGGTCATGCAGACAATCCGCCGCCTCAACCGCGAGCAGGGCAAGACAATCGTGCTCATTACCCATTACATGGAAGAAGCGGCCGACTGCGACCGCGTCTTCGTGATGACGGACGGCCGCATCACGGACGAAGGTACGCCCGGGGAAGTCTTCTCGCATCAGGACAAGCTGGATGAGGCGGGCCTCATGCCGCCGCCGGCGACGCAGATCGCCCGCGGTCTCGCGGACGCCGGCATCAGCCTGCCCGAAACGCCGGTCACCACGACCCAACTGGTGGATCAGATATGCCAATTGCTGCCGAAAACCTGAGCTATGCCTATATGCCGGACACGCCCTTTGCCGTGCAGGCCCTCGATAACGTCACCCTGAAAGCGGACGACGGCGAGTTCATCGGCATCATCGGCCAGACCGGCTGCGGCAAGTCGACCCTGATCCAGCAGCTTGCGGGCCTCCTGAAACCGGACAGCGGCCGCGTGCTTCTCGACGGAGCCGACATCAGCGCCGCATCCGAAAAACGCGACCTGCGGCGCAAAGTGGGCGTTGTCTTCCAGTACCCGGAATACCAGCTCTTCGAGGAGACCGTGGGCAAGGACGTGGCCTTCGGCCCCGAAAAAGCCGGTATGACTCCCGTCGAAGTGGAGCGCAATGTCGAAAACGCCCTGCGCCTGGTGGGCTTTGATCCCTCGCAGATCAGGGACGCATCGCCCTTCGAGCTCTCCGGCGGCCAGAAGCGGCGCGTCGCCATTGCCGGCGTGCTGGCCACGGATCCCAAGATCCTGATCCTCGACGAGCCCATTGCCGGCCTCGACCCCGTGAGCCGCGAGAACTTCATGCAGCTCATCCGCCGGCTCAACGAGGCCGGCATCACGATCATCATGATCAGCCACAATATGGACGGCCTCGCCGAGCACGCTTCCCGCGTGATTGCGATGGAGAAAGGGCGCATTGTTCGCGACGGCACCCCAAAGGAAGTCTTTTCCGACCTCGAAGGCCTTGAGGCGATCGGCCTTTCCTCGAGCGAAGCGCGCAAGGCCGGCTATGCGCTCACGCAGCGCGGCATCTATGTGCCGCCCGAAATCATCACGAACGACGAACTGATCCGCTACCTGGCGAAGAAACTGAAACAGGAGGGCGCGGCTTGCTGAAAAATATCACCCTCGGGCAGTACTTCCCGGCGGACACGCCTATCCACCGCCTCGATCCCCGCACGAAAATCATCCTGGCGCTGGTGCTGCTCATCACGGTCTTTGTTGTCCGTTCCTTCCTTGGGTTTGCGGTCTTTGCCGTCTTCATCCTCATTGCAGCCGGCATGGCCAGAGTGAAGCTGCGGGTCCTGATGCGCTCGGTGGGTCCCCTGCTCTTCATTATAATTCTGACCTTCATACTCAATATCTTCTTTTCCACAGCCCCTATCGAACTGCGGCGTTTCGACATTCTGCAGCTCCCGGCGGATCATGTGGAGATAACGGACCAGACGGTGACCGTGCCGGCGGACTGGTACCTCGTCTCCTGGGGTGCTCTCAAAATCTCCGCAGCTGGTCTCATCCGGGCGCTCTTTATTGCAATCCGGCTGACGCTGCTCATTATGGCGACCAGTCTGCTGACGCTCACTACCTCGCCGATGCAGCTCACCGACGGCCTCGAGGGACTCTTAAGTCCGCTTGCGAAGCTGCACTTTCCGGTCCATGAGATGGCGATGATGATGAGCATAGCGATGCGCTTCATTCCGACACTGATCGACGAGACCGACCGTATCATGAAGGCCCAGACGGCCCGCGGCGCCGACTTCGACTCCGGCAACATCTTCCGCAAGGCCAAAAACATGGTGCCGCTGCTCGTGCCGCTCTTCGTCAGTGCTTTTAAGCGCGCCGACGAGCTGGCGCTCGCGATGGAGGCACGCTGCTACCGGGGCGGCGAAGGCCGCACGCGGCTGCATCAGCCGCGCATGCACGCCGGCGACATCGTTGCCCTGATCATAACGCTGGCGCTCTGCACGGCCCTCATGATCTGGCTGTGATCTGCACTTTTGACCGGGCGGCAAAGCGGGTATCTATGAGAGAGAAAATCAAGTGCCCAGGAGGACAGAATCATGCTGCAGAAAAAGAACAGCAAAGACTATGAGATGAAAGTGTTTCACGAGCCGGATTTCGAAGGCTGGATGGAGAAACTCTCAGCCGGCGACTACCGGACCGTGATCATTGACCTCGACAAGGTGATAGACGGAAACACAACCTTTGATACTAACCAGCTGCACGGCCACGACTTCACCTCCAAGGTGATGCCGGCGCTCGAAGCCGTAACCGGCAGCGCCAGCTCTGCCCGTGAATTCCTGGAAATGATCCTGATGGACCATCTCATCCACCGCGGCGACAAGACCTGGAGCTACGAGCGGGTGAGCCGTAACCGCAACGGGCAGCATGAGAACCAGGAGATCATCTTTGAAGTGGAGGCTGTGACGCCGGCCTGACAGAAGAAAATACGGGAACCACAGAGCCGGCAGATGCCGGCTCTCGCTTTCTATATGGAGGAGGGAATATGCGTATACGCTTGGAGGTTGAATATGACGGCACCCGCTACAGCGGCTGGCAGCGTCAGAAGAACGGCCGCAGCATTCAGCAAATGCTGGAAAAGTCCGTGGGGCGCGTGACCGGAACCGAATCCGCCGTGCATGGCTCCGGCCGCACGGACGCCGGCGTGCACGCGCTCGCCCAGGTCGCCCACTTTGATACGGAATCGGAACTTGCCCCCGAGCGCTTCGCCTCCGCGCTCAACTACTATCTGCCCGACGACATCCGCGTCATCCGCTCCGAAGCCGCGCCGCCGGACTTCCACTCCCGTTTCGACGCCCTCGGTAAGACCTACGTCTACACCTACCGCAACCATCCGCAGCGCTCTGCCCTGCACCGCGGCCTCAGTGCACCGCTCCAGGGCGACATAGACCTCGAGGCGATGCGCCGCGGCGCTGAATACCTGCTTGGGGAGCATGATTTTGCGTCCTTCTGCGCCAACGCCGAAGGCAAAGACACAGTGCGGGAGATCCGTCAGATCGGCATTGAGCGCCGCGAACCCTACATCCAGATCGTCATCACTGGCAGCGGCTTCCTGCATCACATGGTGCGGATTATTGTGGGGACGCTGGCGATGGTGGGACGCGGCGAGATCCTGCCGGAGGAAATCGGACGCATCCTGGAAGCGAAAGACCGGCGTGAGGCCGGCCCGACCGCCCCGGCTGCCGGCCTGCTTCTGAAGAAGGTCTACTATCCCGAGCCCGTCTTTGCGTAACAAGCCCCGCGAAGCTCCCGGGAATTCCAATCGCCGGCAGGAACCCGCTTGCATGGCGCTTCTGGGTCTTTGCTGCTGACCAGCCTCGCAGCAGGTACGGCTCTTGCATCGCCGTGCCGCCGGCAGGCAGCTATCTTTCCGCCGGCGGTTCTTTGCTCCCGGGATGCTCAGCGGCCGGCCGGCATACTCCGGGCCAGCCCTGCGAAATCCAGGACGGCCGCCGCCGAACCCAGAACATCGGTCCACGTGACGTCTCTCGCGTACGCGGCACCTTTTCCGTAGTTCTGCCACAGCGCCTGCAGCTCGGGGCTGTCCGCCATTTCCGGCAGCAGGCGCTGAATCGTGCCGGCGCTGCCCTCGACATGGCGCTGCCTGGCCGTGGCGGCAAGCGCGTCGGCAAGTGTTTTGGGGTCAATACGCTCGCGAAAGGTCCGGGACAGTACATGGATATCATAGTAATCGCGCATGCGCGTATTGCCCACTCCGTGCTCAGCAAGCGAGATCAGCTTCTCGGCCAAAACCGTCTCCAGATTATACGTTTGCAGGCGGAGGCTGCGATCCTCGAACATCAGGGGATAGGCATACTCGATGGCGCCCGGTGTAATCACATCGCCGGTCGAAATGTCCAGCTTCACTGGAATGACCGTGTTGTCGATCTTCGCTGAACCCTTTGCCTGGATGCCGGGATAGTCATGCGTTTCCACAAATCGCGCAAGGAGTCCCCCGTCTTCAAGCGCCGAAGGCGGTAAGCGGGGGAGGAATTGCGCCTCTATAGAATGATCCAGTTCCGGTTGCTGCATATCTTTTGCGTATCGGACAG
>JAAUYQ010000096.1 GCA_014805015.1 Clostridia bacterium
CCCCCTCCCTCCACAACCACTGTTGCAGAGGTCACCGCAACCCTCTGCTTTGAACCGCTGGTTGCAATCCTCTGCGGGGCAGGAGGTTGCAACCACTTCCTCAATCAACATACTTGATATAGAACTTACACAGAAGTGCCCCAGGGTTGACTTATCCTCGCGGCAGGGCTACACTTAAGAAGCTGTCGCGAGAGATGCGGTCATGCTGGAATTGGTAGACAGGCATGACTAAGGATCATGTGTCAACCGACGTAAGGGTTCAAGTCCCTTTGACCGCACCATATAAGCCCCGAAGCCTAGCTGGTTCCGGGGTTTCTTTTGTATCAGCCAGTACGGCGCATTGCAGGAGCTGACGCGGCTTCCAAAAAGCGTCTGCGTGGAGTATCTTGATGCATGACCCGGCAAATCCGAGGCCGCTTCTCCGGGATGGACAGACGGGTCTGCGGTCTGCGCGCGGAAGAGCGCGGGCCGGATCTGCAGGACAGGGAAAGGAGCGCGGCGGGTAAGAAACTGCCCGCTGCTTGGCATGGATGACCACAGAAGAAATCATACAAGCGAAGAAACAGCAGCTTGCGCAGGAGAAGATTCTCGTGAGCGAAGAAGCACTGCGGGAGCAGGCAAGCGAGCTTGAGCGTGTTCCCCTGAGCCTGGAACGGGCACTGACACGCAGCGGTCTTGCGGTTATCGGGCCGGTGATGAAGGCTTCTCCGCTGACCAAAAAGACCCGGGGGGATTTTGACTGCGCAGAGACAGCAAGACTCGAGCAGCGGCTCGGTGTGGACGCCCTGATGGTTGCCACTGATCAGACCTATTTCGGCGGCCAGCAGAAATTTGTCGGTCAGGTCCGTAAGTACGCGCAGGTCCCAGTCCTGCTGTACGACTACATTATTGAGCAGTACCAGATCTATGCCGCTGCCAATCTCGGCGCGGATGCGGTGGTCCTGATGCCGGAGCTGCTGGATCTGGACCTGATCAGCCGGTTCACGACGCTGATCCACACCCTCGGCATGGAAGCCGTGATTGAGGTGCACACACAAGCGCAGATGACAGTGGCGCTCCAGAGCGGACTGACCATGATTATGATTCGTAATCTGGGTTTCGACGGTTCCGGGTCCCTTTCAGTCACCAAGGAGCTCCTGCCGGCGATCCCGGAAGGCAATGTCGGCATCTCCTGGGGAGACATTTCGTCCGTTGAGGACCTGAAAGACGTGCAGTCCTGGGGCGCGGAAGCGGCCTGTCCGGACCGGAGTCTGTTTGATACAGTGCCGCGCCGCACGCTGCGGCAGATCACCGGGCGCTGACCGGCGGCAGGCAGCTGCCCTCAGGAAACGGGAACGGCTGCGGGAGCGGAAGACACGGTCTGCGTTGGAGAAGGTTCGGGGAGCGGCAGCACGTCCGCTGCCTGCCGGTCCATCGATCCAAGAAATGAGCTGATGGTGTGGGGAACAGAGCAGCCTGTCAGGATCAGCGTGGTTGCCACTGCCAGCAGAACAGCCAGAATAATAAAACGGATCAGGAACTGATATTTGAATGCCATGGAACGGGCCTCTCTTTCTTTGCTTCGGTTTTTTTTTCGCTTCTGTTAGATTAACTATGGACGCGGGAGCGATGGAACAAACAGGGCGCGTATGCGTCGCCCGGAAAGGACAGCTATGAGCAGAATGGTCGTTGCGATCGGCGGCAATGCCCTCGACGTGCACTCGGGCGGGCAGCAGTCCCAGCTTGAGCAGGCCGCGCGGTCCCTGGTGCCGCTGATTACCTCAGGCAATGAAATCGTGCTTGTGCACGGGAACGGACCGCAGGTCGGCATCATTCACAGCACAATGCTCGATGCGCAGCAGCACGGCATTGGCGACGGAGCGCCGTTCTATGACTGCACGGCTATGAACGAAGGTTCAATTGGCTGGCACTTTGAGCAGGCCATCCAGCGCGAACTGGAGCGAGAAGGGCGGGCAGACATTCCGGTCTGCACAGTGGTGACCCGCGTAGTGGTCGATGCCGATGATCCAGCCTTCAAGGACCTTGAGAAGCCTGTCGGGGCATTCTACGACGAAGCGACAGCCAAAAAGCTGATGCAGGAGACCGGCCATAAGTATGCTGAAGACTCCGGCCGCGGCTGGCGTCTCATGGTGGCGTCGCCGGTACCCAAACATATCGTGGAAGCGGAAACGCTGAAGAATCTGGCAGCCTCGGGCACCGTGGTCATTGGTGCCGGCGGTGCGGGCATTCCGGTGGTGCGCACAGGGCAGAACACCTATGAAGGCATTGAGGGCGTATGCGACAAGGACATCACCTCGGGCCTGATCGCCCAGCTGATTGACGCGGATCTGCTGATCATCCTGACTGCCGTCGACCGGGTGTCCATCAACTTCGGTAAGCCGGATCAGATTGATCTTTCCATGCTGACGCCGGATGAAGCGGAAAAGTACATCGGGGAAGGGCAGTTCCCGCCGGGCAGCATGCAGCCAAAGGTGCAGGCCTGCGCAGATTTCGTGCGCTCGCGCCCGGACCGCAAAGCCGTCATTGCCAATCTCAATAAGGCAGGCTATGCCCTGACCGGACAGACGGGAACCATTATCACAAACGATGCAGTCAGTGCCTGAGGGCGCAGGGAGGAAGCACAGTTGAAAGACCTGCTGAAGCTGCTTGATCTTTCGAGGGATGAGATCATCCGGATTCTGGATGTCGCCTACGATCTGAAAACCAAGCAGAAAAAGGGAATCGAATTCCAGCCGCTGAAAGGGCAGACGCTGGGCATGATCTTTGAAAAATCGTCGACGAGGACGCGCGTTTCGTTTGAGGTCGGCATGTACCAGCTGGGAGGAACGGCACTGTTTCTGTCGGCGCGGGACCTGCAGATCGGTCGCGGAGAACCTGTCCAGGACACGGCCCGCGTACTCTCGCGGTACCTTGACGGCATCATGATCCGCACTTACTCGCAGGAGGAAGTGGAGGAGCTCGCAAAGTATGCAGACATCCCGGTCATCAACGGTCTGACAGATTTCTGTCATCCCTGTCAGGTCCTAGCGGACCTCGAGACAATCCGGGAATACAAGGGCGGCTTCAACGGCCTCAAAATGGCCTACATCGGGGACGGCAATAACATGGCCAATTCCCTCATTGTGGGCGGCCTCAAAGTGGGGATGCAGGTGTCCTGCGCGATCCCCAAAGACTACTATCCAAGCCCGGAGGTGCTCGCCTGGGCGGAGAAGCAGCCGGGGTTTCAGATTACCCAGAATGTGATGGAGGCGGCGGAGGGTGCTGATGTTCTGTTCACCGACGTCTGGGCCTCCATGGGTATGGAAGGCGAGGCAGAAAAGCGCGCAAGGGCGTTCCAGGGCTGGCAGATCAACCGGGATGTGATGCTGGTTGCGAAAAAGGATGCCATGGTGCAGCACTGCCTGCCGGCACACCGCGGCGAGGAGATCACGGAAGAAGTTTTCGAAGCCCATGCGAACGAAATCTTCGACGAGGCAGAGAACCGTCTGCATGCTCAGAAGGCTGTAATGACGATTCTCATGGAAAAGGAATAGGAGATCAGCATGAGCGAAAACTGCACGGCAAACGACTGCAGCAGCTGCGCGTCTCAGGCGGGATGTAGCGAGCGAGGCAGCAAAAGCGCAATTCAGCCCGAGGCGCCGAACGTCCTCTCGCAGGTGCGCCGCGTCATCGGCGTGGTGAGCGGCAAAGGCGGCGTCGGCAAGTCCCTGACAACTGGTCTTTTGGCCGTCGGTACCCAGAGAGCCGGTCATCGGGCAGCCATTCTCGATGCGGACATCACCGGACCTTCGGTGCCGCAGATGTTCGGCATTAAGGATAAAGCGGTGGCTAATGAGGCGGGAATCTTCCCGGCCGTGACCGACTCCGGCATTCAGGTCATCTCTGTCAACATGATGCTGGAGGATGAAAAGCAGCCGGTGATCTGGCGCGGTCCCGTGCTCGCCGGTGCGGTCAAGCAGTTCTGGACGGACGTCATCTGGCATGACGTGGACGTCATGTATGTGGACCTGCCGCCGGGAACAGGCGACGTGCCGCTCACAGTGTTCCAGAGTCTGCCGATTGACGGTATTGTGCTGGTGACGACGCCGCAGGAACTCGTATCCACGATTGTCGCCAAGGCACTCCACATGGCGCAGATGATGGATGTGCCGATTCTCAGCATTGTCGAGAATATGGCCTATGCTGTCTGTCCGCACTGCGGCGAAAAAATCCCGGTGTTTGGAAAGAGCAATGAGCTGCAGCTTGAGCTCGATGCCGGCATTTCTGTCGGGGACACTGTGCCGATTCTGCCGGAACTGACGGCACTCTGCGACGAAGGGCGGATTGAGGAAGCGCCGACGGGCCTCCTGCAGGAAACTCTCCGGGCAGCAATGATTGCTCCGCGAAAGGATTTCAAATCGTGAGCACGTACGGAGCGCGGGCCGAGCAGAACTTCCGTGAGGGTTGCAACTGCGCCCAGGCGGTTCTGCTGGCTTTTGCGAACGTGACCGGCTTTGATGATGCTGTAGCGTCCAAGCTGGGCGAGCCGTTCGGGGCCGGCATGGGTCAGCTGCGGGAGGTGTGCGGCGCCTTTACGGGGGCTCTCATGGTCCTTGGTATGGCGGATGGTTCACCGGACCCGCGAGACCGCACTGCCCGGCGGGAACTTTACGGCAAAGTGCAGCAGCTGGGCGAGGAGTTCAAAAGCAGGCATGGCTCCCTGGTCTGCGGGGAACTGCTTGGACTGCGTACGCCGCCAGGAGCTTTTGAGAAACTGCCGCGCAAACAGCCGTGCCCGATCCTGGTGCGGACGACAGCCGACATGCTGGCCGAGATGCTGGAACTGCATGCCGATTCTTAGCGCACATCTGCCGGACGGCTCGCAGGAGCCGGTAGAGATTCGGCTCAGGAAGCAGAGGCGGATGATCCTGCATGTGGATGCGGAGGAAGCGTATTTCTGGATGAGTGCGCCGCGCACGATCAGTATGGCGAAAATGCAGGAGTTTCTGGACGGCAAGGGTGCTGCCTGGATAATGGAGCAGCGAGAGCGGCTCCGGCAGATTGGCGAGCGGGACACAATCCCGTACCGCGGTTATGACTGTCCGCTCATCTACATGGAAGGACCGCCTTCTTTTTCCTTTGATGACGGTACCTTCATGATTACGGCCCCGACCTATGCGGAGGCCGAGAGCCTGTTCTGGGACTGGTGGTATGGACAAATCGACGATTGTATCGGGCGCGTGCTGGAATGGGCCAAGCGGATGGGGACGACGGTCATACTGCGCGATCTGCGCCTAGGCCCCCTGAAGAGCGCCTGGGGAATCTGCTACCCGGAAAAGTGCGTAATCACCTTCTCGGACCGACTCTATGCGCTGCCAGAGCGGCTCATAGACTACATCATCCTGCATGAAGTGACGCATCTGGTGTACCCAGATCACGGGCCGCAGTTCCGTGCCAAAATGTTCGAGTTGATGCTGGACTGGGAAGAGCGGCGCCGTGAGCTCAAGGCAGAGTCAGATCACACAGCGGTGATCTGGCCGAGACAGCCCGGCTGAGCGCCCGTCCGGGGGTTGTATGCTGTACCTGCAACTGATACAACCACAGGTGTGGAAAGGAGATGGCGTTGGACACGCGCTTTTCCATGGCAATTCAGCTTCTTCTGCTGATTGCGCTTTCACCGGAGCCGATGTCTTCCGCCCAGATGGCAGAAAGTGTGGGCACGAACCCCAGCCATGTGCGGCGAATCCTGGGACAGCTGAGCAAGGCAAATCTTGCGGCCGGACGCTCGGGCACCGTTGGCTTCCATCTGCTGCGCGAGCCGCGTGAGATCGATCTTTTCACTGTGTACTGCGCAGTGAGCGGCTCGGACTGCTTTCATGTCTTTGACCTGCATCAGAATCCGAGTGATTCCTGCATCGTTGGCCGGCATATCCGACCGCTTCTCGCAGGCCGATTCGCAGAGGCGGAGCGCCCTATGCAGCGGACGCTGCAGTCGCAGTCCTTGGCGGACTGCATAGCAGACCTGAAGGAGCGTGTTGGGTCCGACGCCGCAGACATGGATGAGAGCAGCATTTCTGACGCGCTACGACAGGCGCGGAACGGATCTGGAGATCCGGGAGGTTCCAAAACCGGCGCCGGCAGCAGATGAACTGTTGGTGCAGGTCCGCACAGCCGGCGTTAATCCCCTGGATAATATGATAATCCGCGGGGAAGTCCGACTGATTGTGCCGTACCGCCCGCCGATCCTGATGGGCAATGAGTTCGTAGGTATGGTGGAAGCTGTTGGCCACGGTGTGGAAGGTTTCCAGGAAGGGGACCGGGTCTATGGGCGAATGCCGCTTCACCACATTGGTACTTTCTGCGACTATCTGACAATACCGGCGGCGGCAGCTGCGGAGGTCCCGGACTATCTGTCTGACGAGCAGGCAGCCTGCGTGCCGCTGACTGCACTGACGGCCCAGCAGGCCTACAATCTGATGAACACCAGACCTGGTGGATCACTCTATATTTCAGGCGGTACGGGCAGTGTGGGAGCGATGGCTATTCCCATTGCTGTGGCGCGCGGACTCGAAGTGGCGACGAGCGGCGGAGCTTCAAGTCGTGAGCGCGTCGTGGCCCTGGGCGTGAAGACATTCGTAGACTACAAGACTCAGCATGTCCAGGACGTGCTGTCTGATATGGACTATGTGCTGGACACGCTGGGGGATAAAGGTCTGCCAGTGGAATTTGCGATTCTGCGCGACGGTGGTTCTCTAGCGACTCTGCGCGGGACACCGAACGGAGCCTTCGCAAAGCGAATGGGGCTGCCTTGGTACAAGCAGATTTTGTTTGATCTGGCGTCGAGCAAATGGGCCCGCATGGCCCGCCGGAAGCATCAGACGTATAACTTCATTTTCGTGCATGCTGATGGGCAGGGTCTCGCGGAGATCTCGTGCATATTCGAGGAGCGTCGGGAGGAGCCGTCCGTTGATGGAGTATATCCGCTCAGCGATGTGAATGCAGCGCTGGAGAAAGTTTACCGCGGCGGATCGCGGGGCAAAACGGTGCTGCGGATCAGCGACTGACAATCAAGCCGCGGAGCGCTCGGCCCAGATCTGACATATCTACGAAGACACTTCTGTCGAGCAACATTATAAGGAGCATAAAGTGGCGGAAACAATGCGAAGTGCAGTGCGGTTCAGGAAAAGCGTACGCAGCTTTGACGGCCGCGCCCTATCAACAGAGGACCTGCAGCGTCTGGAGGAGTATGCCAAAGGCGTCACGAACCCGTTCGGCATCCCGGTGGAGTTCCGGTTTCTGGATGCGGCGCAGAACCAGCTGACAAGCCCGGTCATTGTCGGCGAAAAAACATATATGGCGGCCAAGATCCGTCGCGTTCCTCACTTCGAGGAGGCTCTTGGCTACAGTTTCGAGGAAGTCTGTGTCTTTGCAGCGTCAATTGGCGTAGGCACAACCATTCTCGCGGCTACCCTCAGCCGTAAAACCTTCGAGGCCGCTATGAACGTTGGCAGCGACGAAGTGATGCCGGTCGTTTCGCCGCTCGGCTACGCTTCGGCTGACCGGTCCCTGCGCGAAAAAGTGATGCGCAAAGGACTCAAAGCCGATACAAGGCTGGAGTTTGAGAAGCTGTTCTACGATGGCTCGTTCGGGCATCCGCTTACAGCAACAGAGGCAGGAGAGTTCCGGGAGGCGCTTGAGAGCCTGCGGTGGGCACCTTCTGCCACCAACAAGCAGCCGTGGCGAGCCGTTAAGACCGGGAACATCATGAACTTTTACGAACTGCAGACGCTGAAGACAAGCCCGCTCGGGGATATACAGCGCGTTGACGTTGGAATTGCACTCGCCAACTTTGATATCACCGTGAAGGAGGATCATCTGTCCGGCCAGTTTGTGGAGAAAGATCCAGGCCTCGAGATCCCGGACAATGTCCAGTATGTGATCAGCTGGGAACTGCAACCTAAACTCCGGCTGGATTTATACACAGGTACCCCCTCTAGGTCGATTTTTTAGCTGAGTTTAGGCAAAATGTTCTTGTTGAATCATTGATTTCATGTGTATAATTTCGATTAGAGTAGACTATATTTATACACAGGTGGAATCGATGGCATCTTATGTTCGATGCAAAGCTCGTAATGGTCGAGTTTACGTATACGAGAACCGCTCCTGCTGGGACAAAGAAGAAAAGAAAACGAAACACATCCGTACCTGCATCGGGCATGAGGATCCGGAGACAGGGGAGATCGTA
>JAAUYQ010000097.1 GCA_014805015.1 Clostridia bacterium
ACTTCTGAGCTCCATTCGATAGTTTTTTGTTACAACTTCTTTATCGAATAAAAGGAGCTCATTCTTAATCTACTGGCAGCATTCCATTACGGACGAACTTATGCCTCCGGGTACTAGCCTGCATCTTCGTTTGCCGCAGCCGTGACGCGCACGCCATACAGAAATGCTGCCTGACTCCCGTCACTGATCATGTCATTGTCGGCTCGGCGCCAGCTGTTGCCTTCGGCGGCACGGAGCACGATACGCACGGCGTTCTTCCCGACTTTCAGCACCTCCGGCGGAATGGTGACCGTGGCGCTGCTCCATTCCCCGCGGTCTTCCGGATCATATTTGCCGCTGTAGGAGCGTTGGTGCCGCTCGCTCCGTTCACAAACCAGGTGACAGTGGGCATCACATAGGTGCCGTCTGCCTGGTCCGGGGTTCCGGAAATCGTCGGCAGAGTGAGCTCAGCAGCCTGTCCCTCGCAGCAGGTATTATGCGAGTCCGACATCGCCGAGAGGCTGACTGTTGCTGCAAGCTCGCCGGTCTGCGGCTCCTGCACGAGAATCTGGTAGCGGAAAACGACCTCGGAAGCAGACACCGGCGTGCTGCCATGGACCTGCGCCCAGATGCTGCCCTCCCCGGCATGAAGCGTAACGAGGACCGTATTCTCACCCCGGGTCAGGACACGGGCCGGAATCGAAAGATACTTCGGCGGCCACTCGCCGTTCTCATCCGGTGTCCATCCATCTGCCCAGGCATCAATATCCGTTTCCTCATGTCCGTTGACACTCCAGCTGACGGTCGGGAGCTGCTCGATCCCGTCTGACTCTGCGGACGTTCCGGTGAGCGCCGGCAGCTGCAGTTCACAGTTTTCGCCCGGCGCCGCTGTGTTTTCGGCTAGGTCCAGCGCATCTGCAGACGCTGTCAGCCGTCCCACGATCGGAACGGCAACAGCCAGGTCGTATTGAAAAACAGCGTCTGAGCTGGACTCAAGCGTGCCGTTCTGCACATTCGTCCACTCGTTGCCGTCTCCGGCGCTCAGAGTCACAAGAACGGTATTACTGCCTTCGCGCAGGACATCTGCCGGGATTGTGATGGACCTCTGTGGCCACAGGCCGCCATCCTGTGGAATATATGCATCTTCCCAGACGCTGATGTCGGTTTCACTTTCTCCGTTCGCGCTCCAGCTGACTGTGGGCAGCTGGACGCTGCCGCCTGCCTCGGCAGGAAAGCCGGTAATTGCAGGCAGCCACAGGACAGCATCTTCACCCGGGGCAAACATATTGCTGCTGCCGGCAAGATCCGGTACATTTGCCGACGCAGTAAGATGTCCGGTGACAGGGCCGGATGCTGCGAGGCTTCCTGTCGGCACGAAGGTCGAGAGAGCAAAAATCAGGACAGCCGTCAGCGCCAGAATAAGCTTGATTCTTTTCACTCTATTCCTCCTATTTGTCCTGGCAGGCGGGATTCCGTGCCCGTGCGGGCAGTTGTGGATCGCCAAAAGGGACATGCCGGCTCCCAGAACAATGGTGCCAAATTTCCGTCATCTGCATCGAAAAAGCATGGGAAGCACCCAGATCACGCGTTCTTCGGGAAAAGCTGAAACCGGACAGGCAGCCCTTCCTTCGAAACAACACGGTATCCCGTCTCTTATGCGGCACGACCTGACCTGACCGGCGGGTGGAAGGGCCCAGGCCGGCATCGTCATGTCCGTTTTGCATTCAGCATCGGCAGGGGATATCGGCTGAAGCGTCTGAGAAAAGAGCACTGCAGGAGACAGCCGATCACGGCAGTCCTGTCTGCCGGCGGCAGCAGAGCCGCATGTTTTGCTGGGGCGCAGGACGCCCCCGGATAAGCACGTGCCGGTCTGCTGCGAAGGTCATGCCGGCCAGCATAGACGTCTGTCTTCCGAAAGAGGCAGAATTGCACTGCGCAGAAGACCGCAGCGGTATCGCCTAAGCGGGCGTTCCCCCTGCTGCAGCCAGAAAGACCGCATTCTGGCATACGTGACGTTACAGAACGGGGCTGGTTCTGTATACTTATTGGAACAACAGAAAAGCCAATTTCTACCGGTAAAGAAAGGTTGTTTTATGGATGTCTTCCAGTCAATTATCCTGGGGATCGTTCAGGGCCTGACGGAATTCCTGCCCGTTTCGAGTTCAGGTCATCTGGCGCTGCTCGAGGCCATGTTTGGATTTACAGATGTCCCCGTCTTCTATGACGTCATGCTGCATATCGGCACACTCGCGGCCGTGTGCGTTCTGCTCTGGCCGGAAATTGTCGGCCTGCTGACGCACCCTGTGCGCAACCGGCTCGGCATGCTGATTATTGCCACAATCCCGGCCGTCATCGTCACACTGGTCTGCGAACACCTGTTTCCGGAAGCTTTCGAAGGCATCCTGAACGGTAAGTATCTGGCCTACGGCTTTTTTGGTACCAGTATTGTTCTGGTGCTCGGCGATTTCGTGGAGCCGAAACGACAGCTGCGCCGGGTCGGTCTCAGGCAGGCGGCGGTCATGGGCTGCATGCAGGCACTTGCCATCATGCCCGGGCTCTCGCGTTCCGGCTCAACCATCGCCGGCGGACTTCTAAGCGGTGTCAGGCGTGAGGCCGCTGCACGCTACGCTTTCCTGATGTCGATTCCGACGATCCTCGGCGGCCTTGTCTTTTCCGTCGGCGACGTTGCCGAGAACGGACTTGGCGACGTTTCCGTACCGGCGATTGTCTTCGGGACTGTAGCAGCTGCTGTCTGCGGCTACTTTGCGATCCGCTTTATGCTGAAGCTCATTGCTGACCATCACCTGTGGGGCTTTGCCATCTACACAGCAGCCTTGGGCGCGTTCGTCCTGATTCAGAGCACCATGCTCGGAAATCCCGCGTTTGCTTCGCTGAATCCGTTTGCCTGAGATCGGACTGAGCTGCGGGGCTTGCGGGAAAGCGAGCCTGTTCAGTCAGCCGGATCGTCCGGCTGCGTGTCCGTCTTCTGCCCTGCCTGTTGTTCAGCGGCAGACGTCAGCATCTGGGCCTGCGCTCCAGTTCTTTTATCTTGAGGCGCAGGGCCCGGTTTTCTCGGCGAAGAAGAGATTCTTCTCTTTCTGCAGCTTTAAGCTCCGCCTCAAGCAGCGCACACTCCTGGGTATCTGCCGGTGCCGCCTGCGCCTTTCGTTCTGCTTCATAAAAGATAACCACTTTCCTCAGTCTGGCCCGGGATCGGGGGTTCCGGCATACCGGCCCGTGTTGACCTTTCATCACTGGCCGCGTTATGCCGGCATCAGCAGCAAGACTGCAGCTGCGGCTGCCGTGTCCGTTTTGTATGCCTGGACGGAGCGCAGGCTTTGTCAGCTTGCTGCTTTTGTCTGCCCGTCCGCTGCTTTCAGCAGTTCCGCCGTATACCCGTCGGGCCGGCTGCCGCGCACCGCCAAATGTGCAGATTCGCCGAAAGAGACCGGAACGGTAACAGGCTCAAGCGGGCTCACGCTTTCCGCAGGATAGACATTGTCTATATTCGGCTCAATGCCCGGATCCACGACAGAAAACCGGACTGTCAGATTTTCAAGTTTGTCCGGATCATCGTAATGCTCCTGCTCCTTGTCGAGCGTAAAAAACAGCTTTTCGCCGCGCCTCAGCACGGTCTTATCTGCATTGGAGACGCCGCCGCTTCCTTCCACGCCTTCCCCTTCGTAGTCAATCACCAGCAGTCCGATGTCATCTTCCGTATCGAGGTCAATCACAAGCATAAGTTCTTCGGAAGTGGGCTCCGGTTCCGTCGCCTGACACCCCATCAGTGCCGCCAGACCGACAGCTGCCGTCAGTACAGCCAAGGCGCGTGCCCATAATCTGCCTTTTTCCATCGGGATCTTCCTCCATTCCCGGCGCTGCAGAACGCAAAAGACCTCGGCGGACGGATCTTCACATGACCGCAGCGCCGGCGTCGCTTTTTCTGCACGCATGAAGCGAAAAATACTGTATACTTAGGAGACGGCAGACGCGCCTGGTCCGTTCCTGGCTTCAGAATTCCGGGGACACCTGAGCCGGGAAGATGACCAGATCTGCGTCTTTTTCGGACGTCCGAAAGACGGACATCCCCTCGCGGAATCCACGAAGACGGATGGAGACAGACGAAGAACAGGAGGACAGGCAATCCGCCCTGCCGGCGGCAGGCGTCTCCTTGCTGAAGATTTATGAAAAAACTTTGTGCGTTGCTGCTTGCGGCTCTGCTGATGACGGCGCTGTGCACCGCGTGTTCATCTGGTGAGGAGGCAGATACTGCGTCCGCCTCGGCAGCGGAACAGGATGCCTCGAAGGTGGATTACGCAAGCTGGACGAAAAGCGACTGGGACAAGGCAACTGAGGAGCAGAAAACCGGCGCTGCCCGTTATATGCTGTTTCAGATAGGAGAATCGATCATGCCGGACTTCAGCACACTGGTGCAGGAAGCAGAAACCGATGATTCGGTGCAGGCGCAGATCGAAAACAGCGTCAAAAATATCCGGGACCAGATCGGAACCTATTTTGATGACGCCGATTCCGGTGCCACGCTCGGAGACCTTATTGAAGCCGCCGGCACTGTCGTGAGCTGAGAAATTCAGAATATCGTCACATTTCCGCGCTGACCGCTGTCGATCTGACCGCGGTCTTTTTGCTGGCTGTAATCGCGGCCGGTACGCAGGTCCACACCGCCGAGCTGAATAAACGTAAAGACCTTCTTGTCGTAGAGCCGGGAGGAAATGCGTTCACCATACTGAAGCTGCAGTTCATTCAGATTTGTTGTGAAAACGGTCGGCAGCCGGCGCTCGCTGCGCACCTCCAGCAGGCGGTTCAGGGATGGCCGGGTAACATTGTTCGTCATCGGCTCGGTGCCAAGATCGTCTATAATGAGAATGGCGCTGGTTTCCAGATAGTGCAGGTTGATGTCCCCGCCAAGACGCTTTTTCAGGTACAGGTTGTGTACATCAGAGGCATGCAGGAAGAGGACGTCAAGGTCCCTGAGAGCTGCTTCGTGCGCTCCCGCCCGCACCAGGTGCGTCTTGCCGACACCGGCCGGTCCGTAGACGAGCATGCCGATGGCCGCACCCGGCGGCGCCGTCATCATCTCCTCAAAAGCGTGCACACCAAGACGGGTGAGTTCCCGGGCGCTTGCCCCGAGGGTCGGCAGGACTTTGCTGTCGTCGAGCATCCCGTAGGGATAATCGGAGAGCGTGGGCCCTGGCTGCTTAAGGTCCGGGGCTCCATAGTACTCTGTATAGATACGCCGGCGCATACAGACGCAGTAGTCGCCGTTCACAGACCCTGTGTCCTCACATCTGGGACACTGATAGGGCGCGATGCCAAGCCAGGCAAGCCGGTCCGCATGGCGGCGTCCGAGCTCTTCAAGCCGCTTATCCAGCAGAGTGGTGTCCTCGCCGGCCATCGCCCGTCCGAGCTTTTCGAGTCCCAGCTCAGCGATCCGATCTGCGTAGCGCCTGACCAGAATATCCGATGTCACCCGGCTTTCATACTCATGGTGAAACCGCATCGCCTGCTGCCGGTAATCATGCAGAATGTCTGCTATCTGTTTACTGCGTGCCAAACCGCTGCCTCAGTTCCTCCACCGACTGCCGGCCGCGCTCGTCGGCATAGGAAGCCGGCGGCGCCGGCCGCTGCGGATAGTTTGGCGGCTGGACGTTGATACGTGACTCCGCCCGCCGCTGCTCCATCGCCATCGCCTCGTCCACCCGATGCACATCCGCCTTGGCCCACTGCTTCAGAATACTGCGCATGTACCGTCCCGGATGCTCGGTGATCGAACTCAGCTCAGCCGCCAGCAGCAGCACATCATGTTCCATACCGCACTGCTTTGTGTAGGTCAGGTAGAAATTCTTGTCCTTTTCCTCAATCGGAGCCGTAATCCCCGCCATTTCATAGACCTGCCGGATCAGCTCCACCAGCTCATTCTGCTGCGCTATGTGGCTGCGGATCTGGGTTTCCGTCAGCAGGCCATGCTTTTTCCAGCTCTGCAGATACTGATCCACACGGTCGAGGCTTCGGCGTCCGGAGCGTGTGGCCTCGCTGCAGGCAAGCAGGATAATCTTCTGGGAGAAGCCGGCCCTCTGCCAGTTATTCAGATAGTCCACATGCGACTGGGTGACAGCAAGCGACCTGTAGTTGAGCGCTTTCAGAATCTCCTTGATGCGGGCATCGCGCTCATCGGTGCGATTGGACAGCTCGGCAATCTCCTGTGCCCGGTGCGCACCGCGCTCGTGGTATCCGGACAGAATCGCATCCAGGTATTTGAACGGATTACTCTTGCTGAACTCCTTGCCCTGCATGGCGGCCACGATGCCTTCGTGCGCAAAACCCCAGTCCTTGGTCCATTTGCGGTAGTACTCGAGTTCCGTCTGTCCCGGCGCTTTGTCGAGGATACCCATCAGACGCATAATCTGCCGGGCGCCGCTGCTGCGTGCCTGGAATTCCGCGATCGCCTCCTCGGCACCCTCCAGCGTGCGGATGCCGCGCTTGATCCAGGCTTCCTCCACCCTGTCGACATAGGCAATGTTGATGTTCTTGCCCTTCAGGCCCACACAGTATTCCAGAAGACGCAGAACCAGATCCTGCGGCAGCTTATCCTCTTCCATGTAACTGTAGAGCCGCTTGAGTTCAGCAGGTTTGAGTTCACGCTGCATGATGTCAGCAGCACGCAGATTAAACGCCGCGTACGGATACATCTCGCGCCGGGCCGGCTCTTTGGGAGCCGCTTTAGCCGCGGCCGCGCCGCCAGGCGTCTTGAAACTGTATACCGGGCCCTCCGGTGTCTCCTCTGTCTTAATGCGGCCCCGGTCAGCCCAGTAACGCAGAGCCTGATCGATCTCAGAACCTTTCATGTGGAGCTTGTTCTCCATGACCATGTCCGATTCCGGGGTCTCTGCTTCGGAGAGATACAGGCCGTACAGATACACTTTGACATAATCTGACGGCGCATCCAGCATATCTTTGGCTAAAAAAGCAGTGGGCACCGGCGTTACGGCCTCGCCCCCTGCTGTGAATTTTCTCATGCTGTTTGTAAAAAAATGGATGCCTTCGCGCACCCCGCGTTAAGGTCTGCCCTGCTCAGCGTTCCCTGAGCTGCGAACCGCCCAGGAATCTCTTGACGGCCTCGGCCACGCGCTTCGGCTTTTCCTCGTGAACGAGATAACCGCAGTTACGCACGTCGTACAGACTGCCGTTGCCGAAATGCAGACGCAGGAAATCCGAGGAGCGCCCCCCCGTGATCTTGTCGTCGCTGGCGATAATGACGAGAACTGGATTCTTCAGTGAGTAAGCGTTCTGGATGATCCCGTCATCCACAAAATTCATCATGCTCAGCCGCGTGATGGCGCGGAAATCCCGGTCTGCCATCCCAGCATAGTATTCACCGACGACCTCGTCCGTGACGAGCGTGCGGTCAAAATAGGCATCTTCGAGTACAGCGCGGACTGCCTGCGGAGTCGGTGCCCGCCGTGATGCGAGCATCCCGAAGGCTGAATTCAGCGAGCGTCCCTTCAGAAGTCCGCCGCCGCCGCTCGAAAGCACCGGCGAAATCAGCACGATCCCCTTTGTCCGCTCTGGATTGTGCATAGCAAAATCAAGCACATATCCTGCGCCCTCGCCGAACGCAATGAAGTTCGCCGCGATGATCGTCTTGGCGTTCATGAAGGCTTCAATAGACAGGGCAAACTCTTCCACGCTGTAGCTGATCTCCGGTTTGCCGGAAAAACCATGCCCCGGCAGGTCGAGTGCATAGACGTGGAAGGAATCTTTCAATGTATTTATATTGTTGCGCCAGGTGTAGACGGATTGCCCGATCCCGTGGATCAGTATCAGTGGCTCTCCCTGACCGGCCTCATAATAATGGATACGGGTGGAAATGTCCTGTACCTCTTCCTTTCCGCCCGTTGTGATGTACGTATCAAATTCGATATCCGCATATGAACCGGTTTCAGCGCTATTCATAGAGTTGCTGTGACCGATTTGTTCAAACACTATCTGCGTCCTCCGTTACGACGTTTCGGATGCGGACCGGTCTGCCCCCGCAGATCCGGCTGCAATCATTTTAGCATACTTAATTAGGCTTTTGTAGTTGTTCTGCGAGGGCCGGAGCTGCACGTGCTCGAGCAGCTGACCAAGGATCTCTCCCAGAACCGGTCCCGGTTTTATGTGGAGCTCCCGCATGAGATCGTGTCCGGAAACAGCCAGGCCGCTTACCGTGAGCGGCACATTGTCCTTTTCGAGACCGGCGAGCACCTTTCGCCACTTCTCCGCGCTCAGAGCCTTCTGCTGACGGCCGGAGCCGGCAAAATCCGCCTCACGGAGATCCGCCAGACGCTCGAACTGTTCCCGGCCGAGCGCATTGATGCGCCGGATCACTGCTTTACTCTTGGCTTCATTCGTGAGGTCAAACATATGATGCTCGACGAGCTCAGCGACGTCGCTGATCAGCTGCCGCGGGGCCCGCAGACGCCGCAGCACCTGCCGCGCCCGTTCGGATCCAAGCTCCGGATGGGCGTGCATGTTGCCGTCCCGCCTGTAGGCCTCGGGCTTTGAAATATCATGCAGCAGCGCCGCCAGACGCACCGTCAGCTCCGGGGGTGCAGCCGCACAGGTCTCAATCTGGTGGTCAAGGACGTCGTAGCAGTGGTACTCGGGTGACTGCGCAAAACCGCGGCCTTCTGTAAGCTCCGGCAGCACATATTCGAGCACACCGAGGTCGCGCATCATATACAGAGCGTCCGCGACGGCCTCTCTGCGGCCGTAGACCGTATCACCGAGCAGTATGCGGAAAAACTCCGCCTGGATTCTTTCCCAGGAAATGTCCCTGAGGGCGGGCGCCTGGTCGCGGGCAGCCCTGAGGGTCTCCGGTTCCACCTCGAAACCGAGGGCCGCAGCAAAACGGATGAGCCGCAGAATGCGCAGCGCATCTTCAGTGAGGGTGTCGGGCCGGGTCATGCGCAGAACATGCGCCTTCAGATCCGCCAGGCCCATCCCTGTCGGATCAAGCACCTCCCCATCAGGGAGCCGCACATAGAGCGCATTGACCGTGAAGTCACGCCGCCTCGCATCCATGGTGATGTCGTCGGTGAAACAGACGTCCTCCGGCAGGTGCCGGCCGTCTCTGCCGTAGCTGTCAGTGCGGAAGGCCGTGTACTCGTATACTTCCTTCTCCTCACCCTGCCGGCAGTGAATCAGCGCCGTACCCAGGCCATTGACCGGATCAAGAACCGTCGTGCCGGGCAGGTGCAGACGCGCGAGTTCCTGGGGCTGCTTCGGACCGGCCAGGTCATCATCGGCGGCCTCAAAGCCGAGCAGTCGGTCCCGGACAGCGCCGCCTACATTGTAGATGACTGCGCCGCGCTCGCTCGCGGCCTGCCCGAGTCTCGCAAGCGATGCGGAGGGTTCGATCCTCATATATTGTCGGGGGCAGCCGTTTCCATCTCTGTCTCCCCCTCAAAAACATATGCCGCCGGGCCGGTCATGAATACGCCGTCATCTGTGACCTCGATGTCCAGCCAGCCTGCCTCGACGTAAATCCGGACCTTTCTGCCGGAGCGTCCGGTCATGACGGCAGCCACTGCAGCAGCGCAGGACCCTGTACCGCAGGCGAGCGTGCGCCCGGCGCCCCTCTCCCAGGTGCGCACATAAAACGCATCATCGCCCATCCTGGTCACGAAATTGACATTGATGTCCCGCGGGAAGAGATCACAGCTGGAAATCCGCGGACCAAGCCGTCCGATCGTCTCTTCATCGATCTCATCCACGAAGAGCACCGCGTGCGGCACGCCCATCAGCAGGGCACTTGCCGGCAGCGTTCCTCCGTCCGCCGGAACCTCCATGTGCAGCGGTTCTTCTGCCCTGGCCGGAATCCTCTCCGGGGCAAGATCCGGCTGGCCCATGTCCACCCGGATCCATTCTTCCCCGTTCACCTCTGTGAACTGCGGACGCATGATACCGGCCAGGGTTTCCACGCGCATGTCCGGACCTTCCACGAGGCCGCGGTCCTTGGCGTAGCGCGCAACGCAGCGGATGGCATTGCCGCACATCTCGGCTTCACTGCCGTCCGCATTGAAGATGCGCATACGCAGATCGGCCTTCTGCGACGGCAGCACCAGAACCAGGCCGTCCGCCCCAATATCCAGCCGCCGCCGGCAGAGTCTGCGTGCCGCCGCCGCCGGATCAGCCGGCAGTTCCTCTGTCAGGATAAAGTCGTTTCCAAGTCCCTGCATTTTCGTTATCTTCATCAAAAATCGCGGCAGGGATATTCTCTCCGGCACGACGCAGCGGTCCCGCCGGCCTGCCCGGCCTCCAGTCTTTCTGCAAGATTTGTCTGTGTTTCGGTTCGGATCAGATGTTTTTCCCCTTACCATTATACACGGCCCTGCGCAAACGGCACAAAACCCGACCGACGCGCGTCACAAGGCAGGTATAACTGGAAGGAAGCAAGAGTGCGTCATGTTTGGAAGACCATCACACAGAGCGAGAATCCGCACGCAAAGACTGCTGATCATTCTTCTGTGCGCCGCTGCGGCAGGGATTGTGATTTTCCTGTTCGCCACCGGACATTTCCCGACCCTGGTGTTTGGGAACGGCAGTGTGCGCTCACTGAGCCGTGTCCTGCCGGACAACATACAGGAAGGCGCAGACGGCTTCCTGTATTCGGAGGGCTCGCAGCTGATCTGTCTAAACCGTTCCGGATCAGAGGCCTGGTCGCTGAACGTGGGACTTTCTGATATTGTCACGCGGGCATCCGATGAACTGATTCTGAATTACTCCGGTCCGAACCTGCAGGTGATGCGCTATTCCAAAGAGCAGCTTTTTGCGACCTCTGTGGACAGTGAGATTCTCGACGGCGCAGCCGGCAGTGAGTATGTTGCAGTCTCGATTGATGCGCCTGCCGGAGACGCGACTGTTCAGCAGATGATCTATGTCTTCGGCGCCGACGGTCAGAAGAGCACGCAGCTCAGCCTCGACCGCGAAGTGATTGACTTCGGCTTTTTCTCTGACGACACCCAGACAGACATCCTGTGGGTGGCTTCTCTTGACACGTCCGGGGCAGCACCGATCTCCTACGTCACGATCTACAACAAGACCAACGGCGAGGTCAGTTTTTCGGTTTCGATGAGCGACCGGGTGGTGGAGAAGGCTTATGTCACTTCCAACCTGATCTTCGTGAGCGGCTCCGGCATCATGACCGCCTACACGTATCATGGTGAACTGCAGAGCGAGGTGGCTGTGCATGGCTGGAAGCCGGAGGAAGCGGCAGTGCAGCCGCTGAGCCTGCGTGTTCTGTACGTGCCGCGTGCAGATGCGGTTCATACAGAAAGCGTGCTTGTCTACCAGGCAGACGAAGGGAGCAGCGCCTCGAGCTTTGCCGACTACCATTTTGTCCTGCCGATGGGCGTGCTGGATACGGCAATCACACCGACCAACGTTTTCGCCTTTACAGAGAATACAATGTACGTATATTCTCTTGACGGCGGCCTGCAGCGGGTCCAGGAACTGGGCGCAGACATTGCCTCGGTGAAACAGGTCTCAAACTCCTACGTGATTCTCTGGGGAACCCGGAACAACACGTACATCATGCGGCTGCAGTAGAGGAGACACCCGTGAATTATCTCAATCTGTTACTGGCCTTCCTCATAGCAGTCTATGTTCTGAATGGTCTGCACAAGGGATTTCTGATGTCCGTCAGCAACACGATCGGTCTGATCTGTTCCTGGTTCATCGGCTTTCTGTTCTGCGAGCCGCTGGCCGCGACGATCTCCCGCGGATCCTTTTACCGGTTTGTGCTGATCTTCACAGAAGGCTCGTCGCATCTGGCGGATCAGGTGCAGGGACATCTGGCGGTGAGTGAGCTTTCCCACGGAGAAATCGTGAGTATTGTAGACTCCGCTTCTCTGCCGGAGCCGTTCGGACATCTGCTGCTCTCCAACATGGAAAACCAGGTCTACAGCGGGAGCTATCAGTCCGTAGCCGACTATTTTGACTACACCGTGACCGACACCGTGGTCAACATCATCTCGTTTCTGCTGGTGTATCTGGCAAGCCGGATCATCATCTCGCTGATTCTGAACACGATGTACTATGCGTCTCCGTTCCCCATGCTGAAGCATCTGGATGCCGTTGCGGGCGGTGCGGTCGGACTTCTGCGCGGATGCCTCGGCATGTATGCCATATGCATGGTCATACCGATCCTGCTGATCTCCATGCCGGCAAACATCACGCTGTTCTCGGATATTATTGACGGATCCTCTCTCGCCACCACCTTCTATCATTCGGACTTTCTGCTGCAGTTTATCCCTGGCGTAATCAAGTAGATGCAGCGCCGGAACGCAGCCAAAGAGGGGGCCGGAAGCAATTGCTGCTTCCGGCCCCCTCTTCCTATGCCGTAATGCAGAAACCTGGCGTCGGATCTGAAGTGCGGCAAAACCTGCCCCAGATCTGCAGAGAACTTCTTGCCGCCGGTATCCTTCTCAGAGGCCGCGCATAACGGCAGAATTTCCCGGCTCTCCCTGCATCATGCAGCGCGACTATTCATCCAGGCAACGCTCCATCGCCTCGCATGCGGTCTCCGCAAGATGCGCACAGATCCCAGCAGACAGATGAAGAGGATTCCCGAGGACGGAATGCGCTTCCCGCCGGTTCCTTCCAGTTTGCGGAAGAGCAGTCAGCAGCGAAAAGACAGCGTGCGCCCCGCAGCACGCGTCCGGATTCCCTGACCCTGCCTAAGGACATGCGGCATCCGCAGCCAGGCATTTGCAGCTGCGGATCTGCGCCGCGGCGGCAGCTCATATGGCAGCGCTGGCCGCAGGCATCCGTAAATGCCACCTGAAACTGAGCGGCTGTCTTTTCGGTCCTGTCACAGGGCTGCCTTCTGCAAGGGCCGTCTGAAATCCTCAGTCCGCGTCAGCTCCGCCGAGAGCATTGTACAAGGCATCGAGCTGTTCCTTCGAGAAGTACGCGATTGTAATCTTTCCCTTCTCCTGACTGCCCACGATCTTCACCTGGGTATCGTACAGGGAACTCAGCCGCTCCTGTGCCGCGCGGAACTCCGGCGGCAGCGTCTTTTTCTTTTTCGCGGCGGCTGTCTCTGGTTCCTCCGCTTTCTCCTCTGCCTGGAGGCTGCGGACCAGATCCTCTGTCTGCCGCACAGACAGATCATCCCGCAGAACCCAGCTGGCCGCCGACAGCATGGCGGCCTCATTCTCCAGCGGCAGCAGCGCCCGCGCGTGCCCGGCACTGAGCCGGCCTTCTGCCACCATCTCCTGAATCTCGTCCGGCAGATGCAGGAGGCGCATGAGGTTCGCCACTGCGCTGCGCGACTTGCCCACCCGCTCTGCGACTTCCTCCTGCCGCATCCCGTACTCTTTCACCAGGCGGCGGAGTGCTCCTGCCTGCTCCATCGGATTCAGATCCTCGCGCTGAATATTCTCAATGAGGGCCATCTCCAGTGCGTCTTTGGCTTCCGGCGCATCGCGGATAACGACTGGAAGCTTTGTCAGACCGGCCAGCCGGGCCGCCCGGAACCGCCGCTCCCCCGCAATAATCCGGTAGCGGCCGTCCGGCGTTCTGCAGACCAGCAGCGGCTGCATGATACCGTGTGTCCTGATCGACTTTGCAAGCTCATCCAGCTTCTCGTCATCGAACTGTTTGCGCGGCTGCGTCGCGTCGTTGTCAATCAGTTCGATGGAAAGCTCCTGCGGGTTGACTGTGCCTGTACCATCAAGAAAATCGTCTGCCGCTGATTCGCCGAACATCGCGGTCAGCGACGACAGGCCGGTTCCCAGGACGGGTTTCTTTGCCATAATCCTTCTGCACGCTCCGCCGTCCGGGCGCAGCGTGTGCTCCTTTCTCTGATCCCAGTTTTCTCTGCACCGGACTGTGCTGTCCTGCAGTGTCCTTTGGACAGAAGCCAGCGGCCGGTCTCAAGCATCATTCCTTCGCACTCAGCTCTGACCATTCAGTGTCAGAAACTCAGCGGCCAGATTCCGGTATGCTTTGGTACCCAGACACTTGGGATCAAAGAGGATAATCGGTTTCCCGAAGCTCGGTGCTTCCCCGAGTCTGACATTCCGTGGGATGACTGTCTGGTATACCTTCGAGCGGAAGAACTTCTTCACCTCTTCCACAACCCGCGTGGAGAGGTTGGTACGGCTGTCGAACATCGTCATCACAATCCCTTCGACCTCCAGCGACGGGTTGATCTGCCGGCGGATGAGACGAACTGTATTCATCAGCAGCGTCAGACCCTCCAGTGCATAGTACTCACACTGAATGGGCGAGATAAGACTGTTGGCCGCACACAGGGCGTTCAGTGTCAGAAGTCCGAGCGATGGCGGACAGTCGACAAAAATGTACTCATATTCCCCGACGATACCCGAGAGGGACTGCCGCAGCTTCATCTCCCGCGCCAGTGCATTGACCAGCTCGACCTCGGCACCAGAGAGATCTGAGGCCGCCGGCAGCAGATCCAGGTTGTCCACTGCTGTCTGCATCAGGATCTCATGCGGATCCTTGCCGCCAACCAGCATATTGTATGTCGAGACGTCCACAGTGCCTGGCTGATGCCCGAAGCTGCTGGTCGCATTCGCCTGCGGATCCAGATCCACCAGCAGCGTTTTGTGGCCCTTTTCAGCAACGCAGGCAGCCAGGTTCACGGCCGTTGTCGTCTTTCCCACACCGCCCTTCTGGTTTGCGATTGTTATGACTTTTCCCACAGCGTCATTTCCTCCCAGATTCCTGAAGTCCGTATCGGCAGTCGTATCCTTTTTTCAGACTGATCATTTTACAGTGGCTTTTTCTTAATCTGTGCGTATCGTCGCGGCAGCTCCGCCGGCGTACTGCCAGTCTTTCGGAAGACAAGCACGAAATGTGCCAGATTCCCGCCCGGCAGAGCGATCGCCTCGCTGAATTCCAGGTTCAGCTTCTTCAGACCGCCTTCTGCCGCCTGAATTTCCTCCGTATAGTCCGCCTTATACAGGAGCAGCATTCCATCCGGCTTCACGAGTCCCGATGTGATCTCCACGAGCACCGGAAGCGCGGCGACCGCCCTCGCGGTCAGCACATCAAACGACTCCCGCAGGGGACCGCGTGCTTCCTCCTCAGCACGCGCGCTGACTGTTGTGACTGCGACTCCGGCAGCCCTGGCCGCGGTTTCGATAAAAGTACACTTTTTCTGCGAGGATTCCAGTGCTGTAACCTGGATATCCGGCCGCATGATCTTCAACGGTACACCCGGGAAACCACCACCGCTGCCGACATCAACAAGAGAAGCGTCCTGCTCAATGATGCCGCAGGGCACGATGCTGTCGTAGAAGTGCTTCAGTGCAGCTTCCTCCGGCGTCGTCACCGCCGTCAGATTGTACTTCTGGTTCTCTGCACGCAGTATTTCATAGTAGGCATTCATCTGCTCAAGCTGCGCGTCTGATATTGGAATGCCTCCTGCAGCGCACAGCGCTTTCAGTTCAGTGATAAAACGGTTGTCCATCTTCTTTCAGCCGGGCTCTGCTTCACCCGGAAAATCCTCCTCGAGATCTCCAGTATAGACGTCGCGCTCCCGGTCCCGTCGCTGCTGGTTCGTCGCGACAACAGCGGCTTCAATCTCGCGGCAGATACCTGTCGCAGCGGCGTCGCTGCCCTGGGCCAGTTCTGCAATCAGGATCGCAGCAGCAGTTTTCAGCTCCAGCGAACCGCCGCAGATCCGCCAGGAGAACGTTTCCGCCTGCGGATCGTTCCGCAGCATGACCTGAAAGGAACCACGACCGGGCAGTGCCGGCCCACGGTGCGGTGTCTCGTCAGACTGCAGCGCGAACTGACCACACGCTTCCGCCGCCTGGGAAGCCGCTGTGCGCACACGTCTGAGCAGTGCTTCGAGTTTCTCCCACGAACTGCCGTTCTCTTCGGGAGGAATTTTGTTGTCTGTCACGGCTTTCTCCTGCCTTGAATTGGGGCTGTAGTTGGTTTTGTTTCACGTGAAACATTTCCCGTACGATATGTCCGCTTCCTATTATAGGCACTTCCGCCCTGAACCGAAAGCCATCCGCTGGCTGCCTCGCGACATGCTGGAAGACGCAGGTATCCGCGCATCGTTCACACCGGCCATGCTGCCCCGTAGCGCACAAAGAGCGGCTCGGCTCCCCGGGACCACGCACTTTTCAGCTGCATGCCCACTTCCGCCGTAAGGATCCTTCAGCACTTCCATGGCGCATTCCGTACAATGCGGCAACGTCCACCTGCATCCGGCACATCCAACCGCTGTGGCCCCGCACCCGTCCGGTGCGCTGCCCGCACCGTGACCGCACCAAGCGGCTTCAGGTTCAGAACACCGCAGACCGGAGCGGACCCATGTTGCTCCCTCGTCCGTACTCTGCCTGCGTACAACACCATTGTCCATGCGCTCCTTCTCTGCCAGACATCTTTATACACCGGGCGCTCCATGCGCCGCTTTGGCCCGTCCCCTGCAGCGCCCCGGTGTTATTGTGAAGAGCCAGACTCGCGGGCGTATTACTGCATGCAAGTCCGTGAGTCTTCGTGTGATCTCCTTATCACTGCAAAGGAGCCGCATACGCAGAGGGTAGGCGGGATTCATCTGGGATCCCAGGCAGGCACGGCACATCAGTCAGAACAGCACGGAGGACACATGTGTTGGCTGTCCGCTTCCCCACCTGCGGGTACGGATCATCTCTCGGGCGTACTGACTCCCCGACTCGCGGCTAACGTCTGACAGCTCCGCTCTCCTGCCGGCTTCTCATGGGCTGCTGCTCACCCAATGCTGCGGGCTTTCCATAATAGAGCGAATGGCCTGCGCCGGCTGTACGCCTGGACTAGGCAGGACAGAAGGAGGTGCCGAACCAGCAGAGCAGTCCATCCGAACTGCATCGGTCGCCGTCTGTGCAGGCCTGAACAGATGACGAGTCAAGCTTCGCCCCATCTGCTCCCGGGTGATTATGCACAGAACCACTTTCGCGGTCTGCTCCTTACCCGACTCCCGGATCGCAGCATCTGCGTTTCAGGAGGTTCGACGCACTCCCGTCGTCCGTAATCGCTGCAGTCCACATCCATCTCTCGCAGATGTTTCACGTGAAACATCTGCGCCGCATCTGGGGCACCCTGCTGTCCGTGCAAAGGAATTGTTTCACGTGAAACACAGATCCGCTGCTTTCCGGCAAAACAAAAGGCACCGGCTGGTGCCCTTTGCTATTCACGGACAAAGCCCGCACCGTCCAGCAGCTCTACGAGTTCCTCGCCGTCAACCGCGCAGCGGTGCGCCAGCTTGTTGCGGCACAGATGCAGGAAGCGGATCCGGTCCCTGACATAACGGTCCGGCAGATACACAATGTAGTCCCCGTCCGGCTTCCAGTGCGTTGTGCAGTACCACAGCAGTCCCAGTTCCATGTCTTCCGGGCGCTCGACCCGCTCACCAAACTGCTCCAGGCGCACTTCATGCAGACCCCGGTCGACGTTCCCGCGCCACTCATTGATGATGTCGACCCGCTCCATCTCAATCCTGGGAAAGAGTGTCTGAATCTGGGCCCGCCAGATGCGGTGCTCAATCTCGTCCGACCGTCCACGGCGAAGCAGCGACAGCACATGATCATCCGCGAAGTCCTCCGCAGCGTGCCTGGATTCCAGCAGTTCGAGTATGTCCAGCACAGTCCGCCCGCGCAGATCCGCCGCCTCCACCATCTCCGCACTCAGAGCTGCATCCGGATAGCACACGGAGGCCGCCAGAGTGGAAACATATTCCCGCCAGGCCGTACTGTAGCCGTAGCGGCTCGCCAGGACGAAGGTGTTCAGGAGCGTCAGATCATTCGTGCTGATCCGCTCCAGCACATCGATACTGCGTATCCGCTGTCCGTCCTCGCACGGGGCGTCGGCGTCCATCTCGAGGACAAAGAGGCCGCTCGAGCTGTTCCGGCTTGGATACGCCCGGACGAAGCTCTGCCAGGCAGATGCGGCATCGCGGTCGTCAAGCTGCACCCAGATCAGCCGGTGCTGCAGGATTTCGTTCTTCAGCAGATACTCCTGCTGCGACGTCTTCGAGCGGCTGCGGTATCCGGCTCGCTGTCTTGGGGAAGCAAACGTCTCCAGAAGCCAGCGGCCGACATCATCCGCCGTGTGGCACTTGTCACCATTCACCACATGCATGAGCACTCCCTCTGTGCTCATATGTTCCTTGAACGTGTACTCAACAGCACTGCGCATCTCCGCAGCCCAGACAGCCCGGCGTCCGCCCTTCAGGGCAACCGCATATCCATCCCGCAGAGCAGCGCTCGCATCCAGCACAACGGCGTGCGGTCCCGTTACAGTGTTCCACCAGAAATCCCGGCGTTCCGTATCCGTCATACGCGGAGTTCTCCGGCAGCACCCAGCTGCTCTTCGAGCAGCGTCTGATCCCGCCCGATCACATCCAGGAAAGCATCCCGCCGCAGCCGGAACTCTCCTTCCGATGTCCTGAGCAGCAGACCCATGTCTGTCATTTCTTCCAGCAGCACGCGGAAGCTCTCCGGACTCTCAGAGCGCAGAACCGGCGTATTGTAGGCCTGCGCCACCGACTGGATCTCGTCCGGGGTATAGCTGCGCCGCACACTGCTGCCTTCCGACAGGCACAGCCACGCCACACACTGTCCAATGGCCTCGTAGCGTCTGTCCAGATGCAGTGACTCCAGCACCGTTTCCCGGATGTGCCTGTGGAGTTCCGGCGAGTGGAGCACAGCCCCGAGCTCGGTGCTGCGCAGAGGATACGGCGGATTGTCCCGGGCCGCCGAATAGAAGGAGCTGCTGTGCTCTGCCAGCGTGTTGACCAGCGTCCGGCCCAGTTCCTTCACGACACCGGGATAGCAGTTTGTATTCGAGATCATCGTCTCAATTTCACCATGCTCGCTGGCCGTGAACCCCAGGTACCGCAGCGGACCCGTCAGAAGCTTCTCCGCATCCGGCTGCGGCAGCTGTCCAAGCCGCATGCTGTCGCCGAGGCGGGCAAGCGCGCCTTCCTTTTCCTGGCTGGCACGGTATGCCCGGGCCACGTGCACAGAGCCGGCCAGCATCAGCTTAAAGGAACCTTCGCGTTCCTCACGCAGCGCCGCGAGCGGTGCAAGCTGTTCGCCGTCCGGTGAAGCGGCTGCGAGAAAATCATCAGCATGATCCACAATCACAGCAAGAAAATCCGGTGCGGCCGGGGAGTCATACAGGGAGCGCAGGGAAGACGCCAGGTCATCCAGCGTCGCGCCCGAGATTTCCGCGCCCGGAAGCGCTGCGTTGACCTCTTCTGCCACGACCGCCGCCAGCGCCTGCTCTGTCTCGGCACCCCGGGCATCTGCGTATACGTAGAACTGCTTTTCTTCCGGCCGGGTACCGCAGCGCTGTACATGCCGCAGCAGTGCCGTTTTGCCCGTCTTGCAGCCGCCGTACACAATGGAGGTGCTTTCCCGGCTCAGAAGCGCTCCAGTCTCCTCCCGTCTGCCGCAGAACAGCTCATCCGGCAGCGTCTCGTCGGCAAAAGGCTGGATGCCGGCATAAGGCAGCGTGCACTGCAGCAGTGCACTCACCCGGCTGTCCGGCGGCGCCATGCTCAGATACATCGCCAGGACACGGTCCACAAGCAGAAAGGTCTTCTGGTCGCTGTGCGTCCGGAAGAGCTCTGCAATCACCCGCCGCTGCCCCTGGTCGAGCTGGTAGTCCAGCAGCACGATCGGCGTTCCCTCGGTCTTCAGCTGCGCCAGCGTGCTGAAGAGATCCTCGCCGGTGCACTGTCCGTAAATCACAGCGACCTCAAGTTTCTCCGGCAGCTGGGTACCGAAGGCTGCGATCGGGTGCCCATACGGACCGCCGCTGGCCTTCGGGGGCACCGCATCGGCTATGTACAGCTCGGCGTTCCGCAGCATCTGCGTCCTTTCCGCGCCCGTGATCTCAAAACCAAGACGCTGCAGGACCGTGACAATATGCTTGGTGGTCGGTGCGCCTTTACTTGCCGGCCAGTTCTGCAGAAGCTGGGTCGTGCGCGAGACATCTTCTGCTGTCCATTCCGGTGGATGATGCTTCTCAAAGAAAGACACGCCGAAGCGTTTGAGCGGCCGCGCGGAGGTGCCGGTACCCTGGCGGCGGCACTCCTCATACAGGGTGCGGAACACGACATCCTTGCAGAAATTCTCGAAGAACTCCTCTTCCGGCTCCGCCCCCACGGCGTCAGGCATATCGCCCATGTCGTAGGCATTGATGGCTTCCTCGGCAAGGGTCATATTCGGAACTTCCCGCTCCAGGAACTCGGCCGCTGCATCAAGCTGCGGAGACTCTCCATACCTGTCCCGCCGTTCCTCAATCTGATCCAGCAGCAGGTCGATCCGCTTCTGTGCGTGCCGGCCCGCTTCCCAGGCAACTGCACGCAGGAATTCGCGCCAGGAGGCAAAGTTGCCGGTCTCATAGAAGAATTCCTGATGGGACAGCGCCATCTCCCGCAGCGCCGTCTTATCTTCCTCCGTGATCTGGCCCAGCATATGGTAGAGTTCGAGGCGCTCCTCAAACTCCTCGAAGCGGCTGTCCGCATACTCGGCCGCTTCACTCATCTCTTCCGAGTCAACAGCGCACTCGCTCTCCGGCTCATCTGTCAGCAGGCCAATCATGCGCAGCTGCTGGAAATTGTCCATGAGACTGGGATCCGGCGGCCCGACCGAACCCTCAATCTCTTCCCTGATCTCCTTGAAGGTGGCATGGTGCCGCCGGCCGCTGCGGTCTTCAATGTGCTGGGCCACCAGCGACCAGGGCGCGTAGCGGGCGACGTCGGCAAACCGGCTGTCAAGAAGCGGTCGGCCATCCTCATCGAGCATGACATGTCCGGTCAGCAGGAAGACATCAAAGAGCCGCTCATCCGCAACCGGGGCTGCAATGCGGGACTTCAGGCGGCTGAGAATCCAGCGGATCAGGTTGGCTTCCTCATGGTCTTTCATGGCAGGTTCAGACAGCGCCGCATCAATGGCCTTCCTGAGCTGAGACTGCAGCCGCCGCAGCTCGCTCTGATCCTTCGGGCTCTGCTCCAGGGAATCCAGGTACTCTGTCCAGTGCAGCATCACATCAAGCCGCACCCGCATCAGCCGGATCAGCTGGTCCCGGGCGTGATAGCTGAGCTTACGGTTCTGCTTGTTGCGGCAGTACGTATCCCAGTATTCGTCCAGCACTGCGTCAATGCGCTCCGCACTGACTGTCCTGGTGCCGTGTTCGTTCACCGTGCAGAACTCCGCAAGCACGTCTTCAACCATGGAGCGGGCGCTCCGGTCGTCCGCGGCAATGGCCTTCATCGCCCGCTGAAACGGACTGCCGATGCCGAAGATCTTCTTGTAGATCGGAGCAAGGGCCTTCAGGTTGACGTTCGGAGTCAGTGCCTGGCTGTGATTGGCGGCCTCCTCCATGATCCGGTGCAGGAACTGATCCTGGTCAGACTCCCCGCCCAGACGGCCGACTGCCGCCGGGGAAAAGCCGCTGCGTGTCTTCTCTGCCGTCTCAAGAAGCAGTTTCAGCACAGACCGCATCCAGGGCAGCGTGCGGAACCACTGGTCATAGTCTTCCACCAAGGCCCGGCCCCGGCCGAGCAGAAGAAAGTCTCCCTCGAGCGCCGGTGCCAGAAGTCCAAAGGCATACGCTCCGAACAGCAGCACCTCCGGATGTTCCGACGTCACGGGAAAGACCTCCTCAAGCTGGGCACCGGTATAGTCCAGATCGTCTATCAGCACGTTGGCGGCCAGCTGCAGCTGCTGCGAAAAGCGCTTCCCTTCTCTGACTCCATCCGCCAGCGCCCCGGCTTTGGCAAGTGCCACGGTTTCCACAACAGCTTCCTGCAGCGCCCTCTCGCCAGGGCAGCTTCTCTTCAGGGAGGCCGTAACCAGCGGCGCGAGCCGGCTGTCATCGAGCGGTCCGATGTCACTGAGCAGCCTGCTGTCAAACAGTCCGGCTCTGGTTTCGCCCTCAGAGGCGGACCGCGGCGGCAGCGCTGCCGGCCGCTGTTCACTGCGCACACTCTCATCGCTGTCGTATTCTGCGCTGAAAGCCTCGCGGGCAGGCCGCAGCGTGCCGTATCCGGAAAACGGATCCAGGTACATCACAGGTGCCTGCCAGCCGTCTATAAAATCCCGGCCATAGAAGCGGGGATCTCCAATAATCAGCACTGGCTCGCCGCTGCGCACACTCGCGGCTGCCGCTGGCGAAACCATATGGTAGCGCTGCGGACTTTCCTGTCCGCGCGAATAGACGAGAACCACAAAGTGATCATCATCCCACCCGACCTTGTCGAGCACATCGTAGTACACGTCAAAACCGATTTCACCGGTGCGGTCCCTAAAGTAAGCGATCAGGGCCTCTTTCTGCGCCACTTCCTTTTCGAGGCGCGCCGTTGCCTCCTTGGCGCTGTAGGTGCGCGGGCGTGCACTGAACGCCAGCGGCCACTCGTTGCGGAACTGCTTCTGTACGGTTTCCTTCCGCATGCTGCCGGCAGCATACTCCGTAATGCCGTAGACCGGCTCCTCCGCACCGTCGAGTCTGTAGGAGGCAATCCAGCCGCGGTCCGCCAGATTCTCCAGTACTTTTGCGACCAGATCAGCGATGTTTCCGTCAGGATCGAACAGGACGCGTTCAATGCGGCCCAGATCCGTCAGCTGCCGTGCTGTCCCTGCACCGAAGACATCGAGGAGCTGCAGGATCGGCGCGGTGATCATGTCCGGATCCATCATCCGTACGAGTTTGCTGCGGAAAGAAGAACCGTTTGCCTGCGCCGTCTTGACCCGGTTGGTCGCCTCGGTCGTGGTCAGCGATTCACCCGACGTCGGTCCCCACAGAACCCGAGGCGCCTCGGCCGGTTTCGGCGGCTTTGGCACCGGTGCCGGCTTTTTCGCTGCTGCTGCCGGTCCCGCCTGGGCAGCTGCCGGTTTTTTTGCGGCTGCCTTTTTTGGTTCCGCTGCCGTCCGGCGGCCTTTCTGCCTGCGGCCGGCAGCCGGTGCTGCCTCCGGACGCGGCACAGGGCCGTCGCCAAAGACAAAGGCGCGGGTAAAAAAGCCCATGAGAAGTTCTGCCGGGTAGCGATCGTTCAGTTTTTCTTCAATCAGCATCCCCAGGCGCTCCGATCCCAGGGGTTCGTGGACCGCCTCGACAAAGTATCTGGGTCCCTGGACCCGCTCGAACAGACTGTCCACGTCCTCAAGACGCGGCTTTTCCATGGCATCCAGAAGATCGTAGACTTCAAGCCGCAGCGGATCGAGCATCGTCTCGTATTTCTCCTTATTGCTGCGGATGCTTAGGAACTCATCCAGAACGGCCCGCAGTTCCAGAAGCTCTGCCAGCCGTTGGGTCTGAATACCGATCTCGGCCGCCTTCAGATATTCCTCAACTGTCCGCTCCATCTTTAGCGTTTCCGGACTTAGCTTCTGGGCCGCATCATACACGGCCTCATATTGCTTCCGTATACCGCTCAGGTTTTCGGTCAGCTTCTCTATCTGAGCCTCACTCGGCGCCCGGCCCTCCCGGAGCTGCCCGTTCACTTTCCCCAGGTCACTGCTCAGCTTCTCGGCCTCCCGATAAAACTGGGCAATCAGGTCCTGAATATTATTTTCCTGCATAATGTTCTGCTTCCGGACTGGAAGCGCTCCTTTCCGCTGCCTTTCCCTGACCGGCCGCGGCCAGGTGAATAATCAGAACAGAAATGTCTGCCGGCGAGACGCCCGATATGCGTGCTGCCTGTCCCACTGTCTCAGGGCGGCGCTCGCTGAGTTTCTGCCTTGCCTCCAGGCGGAGACCGGATATCGCCGCATAGTCAAGATCGCGCGGCAGCTGCTGGCTTTCCTGGCGGGCTGCCCTGGCCACCTGCGCCTCCTGCTTTTCAATGTACCCTGCATATTTGACGGACGTCTCCGTCCTCGACGCCAGCTCGCTGTCAAGCTCCGCGAGACGGGCGTGATGCTTCTGCAGATCCCGGATGCGCACTTCCGGCCGCCGGAGAAGCTCTGAGAGCTTCATGCCGCGGCCGGCCGGGCCGGCACCGACTCGGGTGAGCACCGCGTCACAGTCTGCCGCACTGAGTGACTCACGCTCAAGCAGCTCCGCCGCTGCCTGCAGCTGATCGCGCGTCCGCAGATATCTATCATAACGTGCATCGCTGACCAGACCAACCCGGCGCCCGAATTCCGTGAGACGCAGATCTGCATTGTCCTGCCGCAGAAGCAGCCGGTATTCAGCCCGCGAGGTCATCATCCGGTACGGCTCATTGGTTCCCTTCGTCACCAGGTCATCAATCAGCACGCCAATGTAGGCATCGGCCCGTCCGAGGAGGAGCGGCTCCTCACCCCGCAGATACTGCACAGCATTGATGCCGGCCACGATTCCCTGCCCGGCCGCCTCCTCATAGCCGGAGGTGCCGTTGATCTGCCCGGCAGTGAACAGTCCCTCAATCTGCCGGCTCATCAGCGAACGCGTGATGCCAAGCGGATCGATGCAGTCGTATTCAATGGCGTAGGCCGGCCGGATCAGCTGCGCGCGGCCAAGCCCCGGTACGGTCCGGTAAAGAGCCGTCTGCACATCGTACGGCAGGGACGAACTCATACCCTGCACATAGACCTCATGCGTGCGGGCACCTTCGGGCTCAAGAAACATCTGATGATGATCCTTGTCGGGAAAGCGCACCACCTTATCCTCAATAGACGGGCAGTAGCGGGGTCCGACACCCTCGATGCGACCGGAAAAAAGCGGACTGCGGTCGAGGTTCGCCCGGATTATCTCGTGCGTCTGCGGCGTCGTCGATGTCAGGAAACATGGGATTTGCCGCTTTGGCAGACTGCGGCTCAGATATGAAAAAGGCCGCGGCTCAGGATCCCCAAACTGCGGCACGGTCTTGCTCCAGTCAATGGATCGGGCATCCAGGCGCGCCGGCGTTCCCGTCTTGAAACGCCGCAGCCGGAATCCGAGCTCCGAGAGGGATCTGCTCAGAGGACCGGCCGGAAACAGCCCGCTCGGTCCGGCCTCCCGTTCATACTCTCCGATCAGAATGCGGCTTTTCAGATAGACGCCCGTTGCCAGGATTACGGCCGGCGCTTCGAAGCGCGATCCGAGGCAGGTCCGCACACCACGGACGCGTCCGCTCTCTGTCAGAATTTCAGCCGCCTCATCCTGGACGAGCGTCAGGCCGTCAGTATTCTCCAGGACCTGTTTCATCAAAGCCTGGTAGGCTTTCTTGTCCGTCTGCGCCCGCAGGGACTGCACGGCCGGTCCTTTCCCGGTGTTGAGCATCTTACTCTGCAGAGTCACGCGGTCGGCACTCAGCGCCATCTGGCCGCCAAGTGCGTCAATCTCCCGCACAATCTGCCCTTTGGCTGTACCCCCCACGGCCGGATTGCAGGCCATGAGGGCCACCGCATCCATATTGAGGGTCATCAGCAGCGTCCTTTTGCCCAGGCGGGCTGCTGCGAGCGCCGCTTCCACGCCCGCATGTCCGGCTCCCACCACGATGATGTCATAGACGCCCTGCAGCATATCCGTCATTTGCCCAGACAGAATCTGGAAAAGATGCGGTCAATGATCTCTTCCGGAGCCGTCGAACCCACGATTTCTCCCAGTTCTACCCAGGCGGAGCGCAGATCGATGCAGGCTAGGTCACTCGGCTCGCTGCGGCCCAGGATGTCAAGAGCAGCCCTGACGTGGGCCGCAGCCTCCTCGAGGTGCCTTTTCTGGCGCAGATTCGAGATGATGAGACGCTCCTCGCTCAGCGCGTTTCCACCGGCCTTCTCACGCAGCTCCGCGAGCAGGTCTCCGACACCCTCACCGCTGCGGGCACTCACCTGCACAAGCGGCACGCCCGTATAGACACCCCCGATGTCTGCCTGGGGAAGATCCGCCTTGTTGACCACACCAAGCACTTCGCGTCCGCTGGCAAGCATTTCCAGCCAGAGCAGTCTGTCCGCCTCCTGCGGTACCGCGCTGCCGTCGATCACGTAGACAATGATGTCGCTTTTGCCGGCCGCATCGCGGGCGCGGCGGACTCCCTCCGCCTCAACCGGGTCCTCGGCCTGCCGCAGACCCGCCGTGTCCACAAGCTCAAGGCAGACACCGTCCACGGTCGTCACAGTGGTTTCCAGAAGGTCACGCGTCGTTCCCGGCACCGTTGCCACGATGGCCCGCGCAGATCCGCACAGCGCATTGAACAGGGAGGATTTTCCGGCATTTGGAGCGCCGACAATGGCAACCCGCAGACCGTCCCGGAGCCGGTGCCCGACACCCCAGGAGCCCGCGAGGTCCTCAAGCTCCCGGCATAGCGACTCAAGCCGCGGCAGCACGTCCTCACTCTCCCCCTCATCCATATCTTCGTCCGGGTATTCGAGTCCCGCTTCCAGTCCGGCAATCACATCCGTCAGCGCGTTCTGAATCTCCCCGAGGCGGCTTCCCAGTTCGCCGTCGAGCTGGCGCCGGGCCAGCTGGGCCCCGGCTTCGCTGACAGCTCCGATCAGATCCCCGACTGCCTCTGCCTGCGTGAGATCCATACGCCCGTTCATGAAACTGCGCTTTGAGAACTCACCCGGCTCCGCCGGCCGTGCCCCCGCACTGAGCGCAGCAGCCAGCACCTGTCCGGCCACCACGGCACCGCCGTGACACTGCAGCTCCGCTGTGTCCTCGCCCGTATAGGAATGTGGGGCAGCAAAGAAGACACTGTAGCCGGAGTCCACCTTGTCTGCCCCATGCATAAAGGGCCCGTAGACCATCCTGCCCGGCTCGGTCTGCCCATGCGCCGGTGCCACTTTCTCGAGCACCTCACCGGCTTCCGGTCCACTGATCCGGATCACAGCGACACCGCCGCTTCCGGCCGGCGTCGCGACAGCCGCGATTGTATCATCGTCTATACGCTGAAGACCCGATCGGAATCGGGTCTCCGTGCTATTCGTTGTGTCCATGACTCCGTCTCCGCCGCCGGATAACAACTCTCCGGTTCGGGTCCGTTCCTTCTGAATAAGTTTCCACGTTGGGATCGTCCTGCAGCGCCGCATGCATGATCCGCCGTTCATAGGGATTCATCGGCTCCAGCCGCACCGGCCTGCCGTTCCGCATGACGTTCCCGGCCAGGCGCCGTGCGAGCTTCTCAAGCGCAGCCTCCCGTTTGCTGCGGTAATTCTCGGCATCGAGCATGACACGGACGTATTCATCCCGGCCCTTGTTGATCACCAGTCCGGTCAGATACTGCAGAGCATCAAGTGTATCACCGCGCCGGCCGATCAGGGCAGCCGTATCCTGGCCGGAAATCTCAAGACGGACTGTGCCGTCTTTCTGCGCCGCTGGAGCTGTGCACTCGGCCTTGAGATGCATGCGGTCAATCACGCCCTGCAGAAACTCCCGTGCCTGCGCGCACTCCGCCGTTTCTTCCTCCTGCGCGCGTATGATCTCGTCAGAGACAACCTCGGTAATCGGATATTCGTCCTCTTCCTCGAGCATCTCTTCCACAAAAGGTTCGGGCGCCTGCGGGGGCGTCTCCCGCACGGTCAGGCGCACCACCGCGCTGCGGCCGAGACCGAGAAAACCGCGGCCGCCCTCCTGCACAATGTCTATATCCACATCGTCAAGACTGACGCCGAGCTCAGTGATTCCCCGGAAGACCGCTTCGTCCACCGATTTCCCTTTGCACTCGATACTTCTCACCCTTGTATCCTCCTATACCTCAGGCCTTCGCCGGCAGCTTTTCGCCTTTCCGCTTCAGGATGGCACTGACCACCCGCATCTGGCAGAATGCATAGATGCTCGAGAAGAACCAGTAGAGCGCAAACGCTGAGTTGGAGCTGCAGCAGATATAGACAGAGAACAGCGGAAAAAACCACATCATGGTCTTGTTCGTGCATCCCTGCGCTTCAGCGGCCGCTGGATCTGCTGCTTCGGCGGCCATGTTGTTCGCGTTCTGCGGTGCAAATTTCTGCTGCAGGAACAGTGCCAGTCCGGACAGCACCGGCAGAATGAACCAGCCGTTGTTGTATTCAGCAATCATCTGACCGGCCTGGTTGGCAATATAGCTGACGCCATTGTGCTCAATGATCGCCCGCGCCAGTTCCTCATACACGGGTGCATTCACACTCACAGCTCCATCTGCATAGATGAGCAGGTCCTGACTGCGGAGCAGAGCCATCGCCTGCGGCGTGATGTACGTGCTGTTCCGCTGCAGGAATGCCAGAAACTCTGTCGTGGAGGGCAGAATCGGCGACAGACCGCTGTCCGGCTGCCAGAAGTTGTGAATCCAGAAGAACCGCGGCAGTTCCACGGTATCCGGTCCGAACTGCGCTGCCTGCAGCATGATGCCCATAATCTGTTCGGATGCCAGAATATTCATGGCTCCGAAGAATGCGAACAGGATAGGCAGCTGGATCAGCATCGGCAGACATCCAAGGGCCGGCTTCACGTTCATTTTCTGATAGAGCTCGCGCTGCTTGCGCTGCATCTGCTGCGGATCGTTTGCATACCGCTTCTGCAGCGACTGCAGCTCCGGTCCCAGGGCCGCCATCCGTTCCTGATTCGTTCTCTGTTTGAGGTCAAGCGGCAGCAGGCACAGCCGGATGGCAATGGTCAGGACAATAATCGCAACGGCATAGTTGTTCCCGAACATCGTAACCAGCCACCTGAGTACCATCACAAAGAACTCAGACAGAAAGTTATTGTATAGAAATTCCAATGTCCTTTTCTCCCGTCAGCTGTTCCCGTTTACGGCACGGGATCATACCCGCCCGGGAAAAGCGGGTTGCAGCGGAGGATCCGTCTGACAGCCAGCCACGAGCCCTTCAGGGCTCCGTACTTTTCCACCGCTTCCAGGGCATACGTTGAACAGGTCGGCGTATACCGGCAGCAGGGACGCGTCCACGGCGAGATCGCCCGCCGGTAGAACCGGATCAGACTCAGCACAAGTCTCTTCATCATGTTTGAACTCTGGGGCATAAAAACAAAACCGGAGGACGGCCGGATTCACTCCTCGGATCCAGCTTCCTTCGGCATGATGCCCGCTTTCCTGAGAGCAGTCCGCATCTGGGAGACGAGGTCCGCAAACTCTGCCTCGGCGATCTGCGGTCTCGCCACAAAGATCGCACTGTAACTGCCGCGCACTTCCGGCAGCAGCATACGCAGAGCCTCCTTGAGACGCCGGCGTACCCGGTTGCGCGTGACACTGTTGCCGACTTTGCGGCTCACAGCAAAACCGGTACGCAGTCCCCCGTAGCGGCTCTTTACATAGACAAGCGTGAAATCGCGCCTTGCGACGGCCTTCCCCCGCTTGTAAACGTAATTGAATTCCTTGTTTCTCTTCAGCGTGACCAGCCTGTCCACTGGCAGGTCACGCTGAGAGTTTCTTTCTGCCCTTTGCGCGCCTGCGCTTCAGCACATTACGTCCCGCTTTGGTTTTCATCCGTTTCATAAACCCGTGCTCGCGTTTTCTTGTACGCTTTTTGGGCTGATAAGTCATCTTCATGTCGGCTCTTCTCCCTTCTTCCTGGCGTTCGGCCCCTCTTCCACGAAAAGGGCGCAAAAATACCGTTAGATTATACCTGCCTCACCCGCAACAGTCAAACGGCTGTCCTTTGGCGGCCGGCCAGGGAGGCCGGCAGCAAAAAGAGCCTCCCGGTGCGGGCCGGAAAGCTCTCTGCAATCAGACGGCTGCGCTCTTTATGCGGGTACGCGCCTTTCTCAGAATTCACCGTACGGGGCCAGCTCGTAGCCCTGCTCACGGCAGTAGTCGATAAATTCACCAAGGACAGCCGCATTGTCCCTTGAGACAGCGTGCAGCAGATAAATGGCACCGCCATGGACCGACTGCTTCATTTTCTTCAGTGCTGCCGCTGCACCGATCTGACTGGCCGGTTCCCAGTCCCGGTAGGCAAAGGACCAGAACGCCGAACGGTAACCGAGCGTCTTCAGAAGGGCCAGATCGCGCTCTGAGAATTCACCCGACGGGAAGCGGAACAGATGCATGTCGTAGTCAAAATCTCTCTGCAGCATCCGGTGCACACTCATCACTTCCTCCATGGCCTGGGAATTGCTGAGCGACGGAAAACTCCTGTGATTCGCGCTGTGGTTTCCCACCTGGTGACCCTCGCGGATCATGCGGCGCACCAGTTCCGGATTCTCTCTCACGTACGGTGCTGTCACAAAAAAGACAGCTTTCACATTCCGGTCGCGCAGCGTATCGAGAATGCTTGCCGTGTAGCCGTTTTCGTAGCCCTCATCGAACGTCAGGAAGATCTTGCCGCTCTGCGGTGCAATAAAGTCGGCATCATACTTCCCGAAGCGATTCTGGTAATCTGTGCAGCTCTCCGGCCGCCCATACCTGTCTGTGGCATTTCCAGGTCCCCAGCCGTCCAGCTTCCTTGACAGCGCATCCAGATCCGGATCTGCCGAAGATCCGGAGGCATCATGGACTGAGAGAAAATCCCGGCTGATGCGCAGATTATCGCAGATTCCCCTGCCATCCGCGTACACGTGCGAGAGAATCGAACCGGTGTCGTGGCTGGCCGCGTTGATCGATGCCCGCCAGGTGCCGGGGCCTGTCCTGGCAGCCCTGTACCAGATAATATCGTCCTGGCCGCCGGCCTCGCCCCACGTCGGAACCTGCACGCCGGATCCCCATACGTTTTCAATCACGACATCGTAGCGCATGCCGCCGCGCAGTTCTGTCTTCACCGACGGGACATTCCGCGGCAGCTCAAGTGTCATGCCGTCCACCAGGGCACCGTCCGCGTAAATATGGCAGACTGCCTTCCCGCCGCTGTGAAGCGCGGGATTGATCATCACTTTCCAGGTCCCGCCACCGCGGTGCAGGCCGTCGTACCAGACCAGATCTTCCTGGCCGCAGTCTTCACTCCAGACAGCTGCCTGCACGCTGGAAGCACCGTACAGGCTGCTCACCAGCACCGCCGGCAGACCGCCGAATCCAGGCACCGCCAACAGACCTGCCCTGTCCGGCACCGGTGTCTCAAAAGACGCACCGCCAAGAAGCTCGCCGCCCGCATAGGCGTGGGCGATCATATCGCAGCCGCCATGGGCCGCTGTGTCCACCTCAGCGGACCAGACGCCATCGTCTCCGCGCCTGGCGTCGTACCAGATCAGATCATCCTGCCCGTTCGCCTCGGACCAGCAGGCGACCCGCACCGACGAAACCATGCCGGCATTCCGGATCCGGACAGCGTAAACAGAACCAATCAGGCACTCAGCACTCACAGACGGTTCCAATATCGATACTTCCGTCTCCGCGCCGGACTGTGCAGGAGCCGGCGTGACCTCTGCAGGCAGACTCTCTGCCGGAGCGGCATAGGCTGGTGTCCCTGCGAGATAAGCAGATGCCATCAGAAAAGCTGCAATTTTCTTCAATATCTTCCCCTTCCAGGTATCTGTCCTGACTTCTCTGCGGCCTGTCGCGCCGGACAGTATGCGCGTCCGGGACGCCAGAGATTTCTCATTGTCCAGGCTGACCGCAGCTGCTGCCTTCTGCAGCAGAACCATCGTGGCAAAAGACGGCTTCCAAGTCAAATGACACCCGGTGCTAGGCCGTCTCTACCGAAACAAGCAGAGCTGAAAACGGACTGAGCGTGCAGGTCAGCTTTCCATCCGCAAAGCTGCAGATCTTTTCCGTTTCCGGCGTTGCGCCGCTGAAACGCTGCCAGTCGCTGTAGAGCAGCACTTCAATACCGGCCGCTTCCGGAATCTGCACGGTAAAGTTCTCCTGCACCACTTCACTGAAATTGAACACGGCGGCAATGCGGCGGCCGCCGCCGCGGCGCAGAATCGCGTACAGGCGCCTTTCTTCCTGGGCACAGTCAAGCCATTCAAAGCCGTTCTGGCTATAGTCTTCGGCGTAAAAGGCCGGATTGGTCAGATAGTGGCGGTTCAGCTCACAGATATAATGATAGAACGAATCATGCAGCGGATACTTGCGGAGAAACCAGTCCTGCTCGCGTTTCTCATCCCATTCCCGCAGCTGTCCGATCTCGCTGCCCATAAAGTTCAGCTTCTTGCCCGGATGCACCATCATGTACATATAGAGCAGGCGTCCCTGCGGAAACTTGCCTTCATAATCCCCGTTCATTTTCTGCAGAATGGTTGCCTTGCCGTGCACAACCTCATCATGCGAAAACGGCAGGATGTACTTTTCGTTCCAGTAGTACATCATCGAGAACGTCAGCTTATGATACTTGTCCCGGCGCTGATCCGGATCGGACTGCAGTACCTCGAGCGTATCGTGCATCCAGCCCAGATCCCACTTGTAGTCAAACCCAAGACCCCCGTCATCGACTGGAGATGTGACCTTGGGGTAATTGGTTGAATCTTCCGCATACAGCGCGCAGCCGGCATTGCGCTCCTTCAGCCCTTTAGTCATGACGCGCAGAAAATCGATTGCATTGCCGTTCTCGCCGCGGGCCGGATCACCCTGCCAGTAAATGATGCGGCTGATTGCATCCATCCGGATCCCGTCAAAATGATAGACCTGCATCCAGTAGTTGGCAGCCGACTGCAGGAAGCTGCGCACCTCGCCCCGGGAATGCATGAAGTTCTGGCTTCCCCATTCACTCACACCGACGTCGCCGTGCGGATACTCATAGAGTGCGGTTCCATCAAACATTTTCAGACCGTAGTCGTCGCCGGCGAAATGCACGGGCACAAAATCGAGCACCACCGCTATATTGGCAGCATGCAGCGTGTCAATGAGCTGCATCAGCTGCCTGGGACTGCCGTAGCGGCGCGTTGGCGCAAAGAAGCCGGTACCCTGATAGCCCCAGCTCTCATCACTCGGGTACTCACTGATCGGCATGAACTCAACGCAGTTATATCCAGTCTCCTGCATATAAGGCACCAGCAGAGAACCCAGCTCATCATAGCTGTACCAGTCGGCCGGCTCCTCGCCCGGTTTGCGCCAGGACCCGACGTGCATCTCATAGATGTTGACCGGTGCGCTGAAGCCGGGAGAACGTCTGCTCATCCACGCTTCGTCGTGAAACTTGAAGCCTGCGAGATCACAGAGGACGGAGCGGTGCGCGGGCCGCAGTTCCATTTCAAAGCCATACGGGTCACAGTGGTCCGTATAGCCGCCGTCCCGGTGGTACACGCGGTATTCGTATGTGTCGCCCGCCTGCAGCCCCGGAATTGTCACCTGAAAGAAGTTGCCGTCATAGCAGCGTTCCATCCCGTGCTCACCGTCGTCCAGCAGCACACTCATATGGGCTGCAGCCGGCGCGAATGCACGGAAGATCCAGCCCGCGTCCGCAGGGTGCGCCCCCAGAAACGTATATGCATCAAACGACTGCCCCGTATAAAAACCATACATATCCATGCTGCCATACTCCTTCTTCTGGTTACATTGCCAAGAGTCCTGTATGCTTATGATTATGCAGCAGACAATGTGCCTGTCCCCAAGTATAACATGTTGCACAAAGAGATGGAACACAGTTCCTGTGCAGCGCACTATCGCCCGGCCTAAGGCCGGCGGGGAACGCACCGAACCAGACCGCCTCTTGAAAGGAGCGCATTTGATGAACGAATGGGAACAGCAGATTCTGAGTCTGAAAGAGGAGATTGCCCGGAAAGATGCCGAACTTCGGCAGAAAGATGTCCTTCTGCAGCTCAAGGACGGCGAACTGCGCATGAAAGATGAACAGCTGCGTCTGAAGGACGAACTGGCGCAGTCGTACTGCGCGCAGAAGGACGCCGAACTGGCTGAGCGCCAGACCAGACTGGCGGAGAGGGAAGCAGAACTTGCTCTGAAGACCGCGCCGGCGAGCGAAATCGTCGTTGCTGTCAGCGAATCCGGATCCTATTTCGGCTGCTGAGGGCAGGGTCGATCTTCAAAAGCCGCTTGACCGCTTCCCGGCACATTGCTATCATGTGTCGGGGAAGTGTCCCTGCCCGGAGGGGTAGCGAAGTGGTCATAACGCGGCGGTCTTGAAAACCGTTTGGGTTCACCCCCACATGGGTTCGAATCCCATCCCCTCCGCCATCTAGAAAAGTCCCGCAACGATGCGATGTTGCGGGACTTTTTATCTTTTGGTGCAACGCTCGGTGCACTCAGCCGTGGCCCGTTTTGCGCTGCCTCTGCTCCCGGCCCACAGCCGCTGTTTCCCGCAGCCCTGCGTCTTCTAAAACAGACACATCTACCCGGTAAATCTGCTTAAGCAGCTCCGGCATGGCGGTGTAGTACAGCCGGACCAGTTCTTCAGCCGGCATTTCCGATCCGTTCAGCCACTCCCGGGTCATCCCAATGCCGCCATAGCTGTACATGCGGATGCAGAATTCCGTCGCGGGATCCAGTTTACCGACGCCCAGACAGATACGGGCGCTGTCCTCAAAACGGCGGACATAGTACTCCAGCATGTACTGCCAGAACGGCACCAGTGAAGAATCCTCGTAGGCATGAGAGAAGAACCGGTAGTCCTCCTTCATTCTCTTCAGCGCCGCAATGACGTCCGGTACAGAGATAATGTCCAGGTCACCCATTGTCTGCAGAAACATCCAGGCAAGCAGATCATGTTTGTCCTGAAAATGATAATAGAATGTCTGGCGTCCGACCCCCGCTTCACGGCAGATGTCGACAACCCGGATCTTATCCACATTCATTTTACGCATCATTTCAGCGATCTGCAGTTTTGCCTGAGGTTCCATGTCTCCACCTCTCTACCTGTACATTATGGCCGTTCTGTACCGGATATGTACAGACACCAACTTCTGTACGATTACAAACGAAGAGGCGTCGGGCATCATGGAAAAGAATCCTCACCGGTAACAGGGCACGGGCAACCGCACCTGCTGTCCGTGGCAGAAGAGACTACCTGGAAGACTGCACGGATCTCTCGGGACAGTCTTCCTTTCTTAATCGATTACACTGAGGCATAACATGAGCACAAAAGCAGTACGATTCGTAAACTACAGAAATGGCATCGAGCTGGCAGGGAATCTTTTCCTGCCCTCGGATTTTGATGAGCAGCATAAGTATCCCGCGATCATCGTCACCCACCCCGGCGGCGGCGTCAAGGAACAGACGGCAGGCTTCTATGCAGAGGAACTCAGCAAGCTTGGATATATCACCCCTGGCATACGACGCAAGCTATCAGGGTGAAAGCGGGGGCACGCCCCGCTACCTCGCCGATCCGTTCTTCCGTTCTGACGATAACAGTGTCGCCGCAGATTATCTTCTGGGTCTGCCTTATGTCGAAGAAGAAGAACTCGGTATTCTCGGAATCTGCGCCGGGGGCGGAAATGCTGTCAATACTGCCTGTGGTGACCACCGGCTGCGCTGCGTAGCTACCGTGAGCGCCATGAACGTCGACCCTGCAGGGCGCCAGCATGGAGCAGATCAATGAAGCCATTCTGGCATCCAATAAAGCTCGGACAATTGAGGCACACGGCGGACCAAGTGAATACTCCACCTATGTTCCCTCAACGGAAGAAGAAGCCAAAACATCCGGTTCTGTCATGATGTACGAGGCTTGGGAGTACTACCGGACGCCGCGCGGAGAACACCCGAATTCACCGAACAAAGTGGACGTATCAAGCTACATGGACATTTTCCGCTACGATGCGTTCGTAGCAGTGCCGTGGATTCTGACACAGCCGCTTCTGATGATTGCGGGGTCTAAGGCGGAAACACTTATTTTCAGTCAGCAGGGCATTGAGGCCGCGCACTGCCCCAAGGAACTCTATCTGATCGACGGGGCCACTCAGGTCGACCTTTATGACAAACCGCAATACACGCCCCAGGTTCTGAAGAAACTCGGAGAATTCTTCGGACAGCACATCGGGAAATAACGCTCCTGGTGTCTTGCCGAACAGAGTTCCGTGCAGCCGCACTCCGCCCATGTTATTATGACTGACGGGTGCACAGCCGGCAGGAGACCTCACCCTTTCAAGGCAGAAAAGAAGGCAGTCATCCAGTACAGGTGGCTGCTTTTTCACGCCATCATACGGACGGAATCGGAGGACAGTTGAGACAAAAGGATCTATACATACTGTCCGGGGCCGACGGGTTCCTGGGCAATAATCTGATCAGGCTGCTGAACGGGCAGGACCCGCAGGCAGACGTCCGGGCGCTTTCGCTGCCCGCCGCTGACCGCCGTTCCCTTGCGGGTCTGCGCTGCCAGGTCCTTGACTGCGACGTGACCGCGCCGGCCACGCTCGCGGCCGCCTTCGACGTGCCCGGGAATCTGTATGCGCACATCTACGTCATTCATGCAGCTGGGATCATCGACATCAGTTCCAGGCCCAACCCACGTCTTCAGCAGGTAAATGTAGAAGGAACGCGCAATATGCTCCGTGCCGCGGAGACGCTGAATGCAGCGGGTGCTGCACCGGTTCGTTTTGTTGAAGTGAGCAGTGTTCACGCCATTCCCGAGCTGCCGCGCGGAACGGCGATGACAGAGGTGGAACACTTCGATCCGGATTCTGTGACCGGTCAGTATGCAAAGTCCAAGGCAGCCGCCGCTGAGCTTGTGGTGGAAGCGGCGGAGCGCGGCCTGGATGCAGTGATTGTGCACCCGGCCGGGATTCTCGGTCCACACAATTACAGTCCGGAGAACATGAAAGAACTGTTCCGGGTCGTTGCCGGAGGCAGGCTGCGCCTGTCTGTTCCCGGCGGCTACAACTTCGCGGATGTGCGCGACATTGCCGCCGGCATTCTCGCTGCCTGCCGTCAGGGCCGGAGCGGGGAAAAGTACATTCTGTCGGGGCATTACGGCACGATGCAGGAGATTCAGAATGAGGTCTGCCGTCTCACCGGCCGGCCGCCCATACAGCTTCTTGTTCCACTGGCGCTGGCCAGAATGGCAGCACCTGTCTGCGAGACCTACTACAGAGTACGCGGCCAGGTGCCGCTTTTCACGTCCTATGCTGTTCAGACCGTGAAAACAAACGCTGAATTCAGCTGCGCCAAGGCAGAGCATGAACTCGGCTACAAGCCGCGGCCACTCATGGAGACTGTCGCTGACATGCTCCACTGGATGCAGGAGCAGCCGGACTGGAGGCAAAAATAGAGGGCCGCCCGCCCAGGCAGCCCCCACTGGATTGCTTCGCGCTTATTCTTCGCCAGGCACTTTCGGCAGACTGGCAAAACCCTTCTCCAGCTCTTCATCCGTCGGGATGTAATTCTTCATCGATCCGTTCAGATAGGATTCATATGCCGTCATGTCAAAGTAGCCCGTACCGGTGAGACCGAACAGAATTGTCTTCTCTTCGCCGGTCTCCTTCGCTTTCAGAGCTTCCTGAATGGCGCCGTAGATAGCGTGGGCCGATTCCGGCGCCGGCAGGATTTCCTCGCAGCGCGCAAATTTCACAGCAGCATCAAAAACATCAGTCTGCTCAACGGCCACTGCATCTATATAACCGTCATGATAGAGCTGCGAGACCACCGGACTCATGCCGTGGAAACGCAGACCGCCGGCATGGTCGGCAGACGGCATGAATCCGGAACCGAGTGTATACATTTTTGCCAGCGGCGTGATGCAGCCGGTGTCGCAGTAATCGTAAGCGAACCGGCCGCGGGTCATGGACGGACAGCTCGCCGGTTCCACTGCCAGAATCCGCGGATCCGCCTTACCGGTCAGCTTGTCCTGCATGAATGGCGCCATGAGGCCGCCCAGGTTCGAGCCGCCGCCCGTGCAGCCGACAATGACGTCCGGATACTCACCCAGCATCTCCATCGCCAGCTTGCTTTCCAGTCCGATAATAGACTGGTGCAGGAGGACCAGGTTGAGCACCGACCCGAGCACGTAGCGGTAGCCAGGTGTTGTGACTGCTTTTTCCACGGCTTCTGAAATCGCGCAGCCCAGGCTGCCCTTGGTATCCGGGAACTGTTCAAGGATCTTCCGGCCGACTTCTGTCTCCGTCGACGGCGACGGCACCACATTGGCACCGAAGGTCTGCATGACACTCTTGCGGAACGGCTTCTGATCATAAGAAACCTTCACCATGTAGACATTCACCGGCAGACCGAAGGCAGCCCCGGCTTCTGAGAGTGCCGTGCCCCACTGACCAGCGCCTGTCTCCGTCGTCACACCCTCGAGTCCCTGCGCCTTCGCATAGTAGGCCTGCGCCAGGGCGCTGTTCAGCTTGTGACTGCCCGACGTGTTGTTGCCTTCAAACTTGAAATAGATCTTGGCCGGCGTATCCAGTTCTTTCTCCAGCTGATATGCCCGGATCAGCGGAGACGGACGACTGAGCTTGTAGAGCTCCAGCACTTCCTCGGGGATGCCGAAGTAACGCGTCTCGTCATCCAGTTCCTGCTCGACCAGTTTTTCCGGGAAGACCGGTTCGAGGTCCGCCTTCGTGGCTGGCTTCATGGTTGCCGGCATCAGGATCGGCGCAGGTTTCACTTTCATGTCTGCGCGCAGATTATACCATTGGCGCGGCATCTGATCTTCACTCAGATAAAACCGTGTCGGTGCTTTTTTCATACTACCTGTCTCCTTTGATCCATCAAAAAAACGCTTCTGTCCAAGCAATCTGCCGGGACAGAAGCGTGTAACTTCTGCGGTGCCACCCAGATTGACGCCCGAACGGGCGCCCACTCAGCCGCACCACCTGGTGATGCGATGCTCCTTGGTAACGGGGGAACAAATCCCGTCAGGCATTACTCACGCTTCTGCGCTTTCCTCCTGCCCTCATGGGCCCATTCAGTCCGGGACTGCCACCGCACTTCCACCATCCGCGGCTCTCTTTTGGCAACTGATCCGAACGTACTCTTCCCATTCAGCGGTTTATATTCGGTTCTTTAGGTATTGTACGCCTCGGAATCCGTTTGTCAACGTCCGGCCAGCCCTATTCCGTTGTCATTTTTATCATGTTGATTGAGGAAGTGGTTGCAACCTCCTGCCCCGCAGAGGATTGCAACCAGCGGTTCAAAGCAGAGGGTTGCGGTGACCTCTGCAACAGTGGTTGTGGAGGGAGGGGGGTAAGGG
>JAAUYQ010000098.1 GCA_014805015.1 Clostridia bacterium
ACGGCTCCATCCAATGAATCCAGCCAGATTATGGGCATCAGATTCTAAAAATTTCCCGCAACCGCTTTCGATTCGTCGGTCGCGTCGTGGGGGTTGCGTTTAGTTTTTCAATGAACCCTTTTTCTGGTGGTCCGCCGGGCGCTACTTCTCTCAGGCGGGCTTTGCTTCCGCGGTCCCGTCATAGATATCCCGGAACTGGTAGCCCATCAGTTTGCAGCTTTCCGTGAGTATCGGGGAGAACGCGCCGAACTCCGCCGTCTCAATGGCTTCGAGCGCCTCCTCGTGCGAATAACGGTGCCCGGTGACCTTGCCCTGCCTAAGGCCGTCGTAGAGGTCTGCCAGCCCCACGACCTGCGCCGCGAGCGGTATGTCGTCGCCGACCAGATGCTCGGGATAGCCGGACCCGTCCCAGCGCTCATGGTGATAGCGGCAGATGTCGAGTGCCGTGCGGATGTAATCACTGTTCTCGATGTTTTCGAGGCTGGCTATGATCTCGCAGCCCCGGTCCGTGTGCGATTCGACAATGCGCTGCTCCTCCGGCGTCAGCAGGGACTGCCGCTCAAAGTATTCCTGCGGCACCGCGATAACCCCGATGTCGTGCAGCAGGCTGCCCATCACAATCTGATCGATCGTTTCGCTGTCGAGACTGTAGGACTCGGGCGAAAACTCACTGATAAAACGCAGAACAGCCTCCGTGTAGCTGCTGATCCTGAGCGTCTCCGAGCGCGAGTTCCTGTTCCTGACCTGCATCACCGTCATCAGCACATCGGTGACGAACTGCGAGATCTCATTGAACTTCGCTGCCTGACGGCGGATCATGTCCTCGAGTCCGCGCTTGTAGCGGTATAGCTCGATTGCGTTGGTCACCCGCTGACGGACAATGGCCGGATCAAACGGCTTGCTGATAAAGTCGTCTGCTCCCTCCCTGAGGCCGCGCGCTTCCACGTCCCAGTCCGAGCTGGCTGTGATCAGGATCACAGGGAGGTCCTGCTTGTAATGATTGAATTTCAGAAAATCCAGTACAGCAAAACCGTCCCGGTCCGGCATAAAAACATCCAGCAGCACCACAGCGAGGTCCCGCCGCCGCTGCGAGATCAGCTGCATGGCCTCGCTGCCGCCGCTTGCCTGCAGCACCTCATACTGATCCTCAAACAGACTGGCGAGAATCTCGCGGTTGATCCTCTCGTCGTCTACAATCAGAATCGTGTTGTTTGTCATTCGAGATTCTCCAGCCCTGCAATCGCATCCAGAATAAACTTATACTCCTCATCGAAAGCCGCGAACTGCTCCGGACTGGGCGGCGACCCGTTCTTGAGCGCGTCGTTGACTTCCGTGCAGGCAAGAAACAGCGGACCCATGCGCAGCGAACCGCTGGTTCCCTTGATAGCATGGGAGGAGCGCTGGGCAGCCGGCAGATCTCCTTTTTCGAGCGCTTCCAAATAAGCGGCATAATGCGTCCTGGAGTCCTCGGGAAAGATCTTCAGCAGACGCAGGTACAGCGCGTCGTTGCCGGACAGCATCGAGAGTCCCTTTTCCACATCTATGTGCCGTTCAGTCAGGTATTGTTTGATCTGTTCGTCCATCACTGCTCCCCGGCAGCCTCCTGCTGCACTTCTGCCTCGCCTGCTCAATCTGACCGATAATCTTCTGCGGATCAAAGGGCTTGGCTATATGGTCGTCAAAGAGTCTTCTGTTTTCATCACTGCTGAACACATCGGCGGTCATCGCCAGGATGGGGGTGGAGCCGAGCCGTCCCGGATCAGCGCGCAGCCGTGCTGCCGCCTCCACACCATCCATGACCGGCATCTGAATATCCATCAGTACGGCGGCAAACGTGCCTGGCGGTTCTGCCGCAAACCGCTCAACTGCCTCGCGGCCGTTTGCAGCCTCACAGACCTCATAGCCGGCATTCTGCAGCAGTTCGCGGGCAATTTCCATATTGATGAGGTTGTCGTCCACCACCAGGAGCCTGGCACCGGCAGGTCCCGCATCTGCGGACTGCTCACTGGCCGTGTCAATCTCCAGCGGCACCGTGAAGCTGAATTCCGAGCCTTCATTGACCGTGCTTGCAGCGGTCAGCTTACCTCCCATGCCTTCGACGATGTGGCGGCTGATCGGCAGTCCGAGTCCGGTTCCCAGCTGGCTGAGACCACTCTCCGCACGCTCGAACGGGAGGAAAATGCGTTCCATGTCCTTGGGACTGATGCCGCAGCCGTTATCCGTGACAGTAAACGTCATGTCCACGCGGCCGTCCGCCCGCTCCTCCTGCGACACGCGCAGGGTGATGCTGCCGCCCTCCTGCGTGTATTTGTTGGCATTCGTGAGCAGGTTGAGCAGAACCTGCCGAAGACGCGTCTCATCACCGATCACATGCCGGTGCTCAACACGCCGGGATTTCACAGTCAGCGTCTGCCGCTTGGGATCGATGCGCGGACTGACCATCATGACGAGATCTGACAGCATTGCATCGAGATTGATCGCAGCCGGCAGCAGCTCCAGCCGCTTCTGGTCAATCTTCGCCATGTCCAGCAGATCGTTGACCAGGCTGAGCAGGTGGCGTGCAGAGACGCCGATCTGCTGCAGATAATGACTTACCCGCACCGGATCGTCCAGGGCGGAATTCGCCAGGGCCTCCATGCCGATGATCGCATTGATGGGAGTGCGCACCTCGTGGCTCATGCGCGAGAGAAAGTCCTGCTTGGCGCGGTTTGCCGCTTCCGCGGCCACGAGCGCCGCCTCAAGCTCTGTGCGGATCCGCACATCTTCGGTGACATCCTGGGTCAGGAGAACATGCCGCGTGGAACGGTCCGATTCGCTGCGGATCGGGTATATCGTGCTGTGAAAGATCTGCTGCCTGCCGTCCGGGTTCCGGTAATGAAATTCACAGTGCCGCGGACCGTCAAGGTCCGGGTCAAAGTAGGCTGCCGAGAGCTCAGAAAGCTCACCTGGATCCAGGTACTCCTGAAGCATGTCGTGATGAAGCATGTACACGTCCGGATCGACCCCGAAGATCCGCCGCAGGTTGCTGCTGACGAACTCAAGCTCCTTGTTCCTGACGTTGTAGACCTCGAGCACCTCGTCCACGTTGTCTGTGATGAGCCCGAGCGTTTTGTCGCGGCTGTACGCTTCCGCGCTGATGCGCCGGATCGCGCGGTGCGCATACACACTGATGTACAGGGTCACGGCCACCACGGCAGCGGCAAACAGGACCGAAACGGTATTGATGCGGGTATTGATCGTGTCCGCCCGCTTTACGCCTGCCGCGGCCTGCTCATCTTCGATCACCACCAGATTCTGCAGAGTCCTGTCAGCACGCTCAAAGAGAGGCTGCACCTGCCCGTCGTAGATGCCGGCAGCGGCTTCCTCATCGCCGCTGCGCACGGAGGCTGCAATCCGTTCCAGCTGGCCGGCAAGCGCCCTGGAAACCGAGCGCAGCTCGCCGCGCTGCGGCTCCGGAGCCTGTTCGGAGACAGCATTCAGCGCTTCGAGAGCGCCGATCTGGGCCTCCATTTCTCCGGAATCTGCTGACTGGGGATCGTGAAGGTATGCCACAATCTGCAGCCGGATGCCGAGGAGGGCTGAGGCGGCATCGCGCACCGACAACTGGGATCTGCTCAGTGCTTCGCGCTCATTGGTTGCATAGGCCGCGAGACGGTCACTCGCAGCGATCATATAGATCGTGAACGAGACGACAGCAACCGAGATCACTGCTGTCGTCAATGTCAGGAGCCTCCTGACCGTCCGCATATTATCTTTTCCGGCCCTTCCGCGCTCACGCATCCGGCTGCCTCCGCTGCGTGCCGGCCAAAAAAGTCCGTATTCCCATTCCTTGATCATACCACAACCGCCGCACGGCGGCACCTCCCACCCCGGCGCCGGGCTGCACGGCGCTCTGCCGTCTGCATTATAATAGAAGCAGAATATCAAAGACCGTCTCCGCCGCACAGGCTTGTGCCGGGCGGTTTCACGGATGCTCGCCGCAGGAGTCTTTCAATGCAAGAAAACACCAAGAAGAAGAAATTCCGCTGGCCGCCGCTCGGCATGCGGATCATCAAGACGGGAATCTGCGTGTTCTTCTGCCTGGTTCTCAATTACCTGTTCAGTCCGCAGGTCGCTCTGATCTCGTCCCTGGCCGCGATTGTGGCGATGCAGTCTTCCCTTCAGAACACTCTGAAGACTGGCATCAGCCGCATGATCGGGACGGCCATCGGGGGCGGCGCCGCTCTTGCCATGCTGCCAATGGCAGACAACATCGAAATTGAATGGCTCTACATTATAATCATGCCGCTCGGCATGATCTTCATCATATATCTGTGTGTGCTGATCGGGGTGCCGCAGAGCGCCAGCATCTGTGCCTTCGTCTACATTGCCGTGCTGATTGTGCCGTTCAACCCGAACAGCCGCGGCAATGCCTACATGCAGGGCATCATCAGAATTGCGGATACCGCAGTTGGCGTTCTGATTGCGCTGCTTGTCAACCGCTTTATCTCGCCGCCGAAGCCAAAGCCGGTCACCAGCGTGCACGTCAGTTCCAACACCTTCAGCGACGTCTACAACCGCGTCCACGACGAACTGACGGGACTTGAGGAACTCATCCTCATTGACACCGGCATCCTTGATCCGGACGTCCCGCGCGACTATCCCGATCTCATCAGCTCCGGAGTGCCGATCCGCGCCGCGACAGAAGGTGTGCGCGTTCCGGTACCGACAGAGTTCAATCATTCGTCGTACGTGGATGCCGCCTATATCAGCCGCGATTATCACGTTTCTCCGCTGTACCTGCGGCAGCAGGACGGCTACATCGAACTGCCGGCCGAGACATATCCGGTCACGGTCGCCTGGCACGTGGATCAGCCCACTGAGCACGAAACGTACGGCCTGTTCCGCGGCGCACATAAGTTCCATGAACTGCGCAAGGCCGAAAAACAGTTTGGCAGGAAGCTGCGTCCGCGGCAGCCGGGCGGCATGCGCCTGCGGCATCTTGCAGCCGCTGAGGCGCGGCGCCGCGAGGAGAAACGCAGGAAGAAGAGCAGTCCGGACCAGCAGTCTTCTGCGCCGCGTCCATAGGCAGAAAATCAAAACGGGAGGGATGCCCCGCAGGGCATTCCTCCCGTTTTTTTCATTGCGCCGCAGGCCGCCGGCGCCGTTTTCTCACTGTCCTTCCATGACGTCGAGCCAGCCCATCAGGAACTCCTTGTGGCGCTCGTTCGTCCGCAGCAGATGCGAGGCCGCCATCAGCGGGGTCCAGCGCTGGATCAGCTGCTTCGGAATCTCCGCTTCCTGGGAGAATTCATTCAGGTAGAAATCAGCCAGGTCCTTGCCGTGCTGCAGCATGAGAACCATGTAGGTCTTGGCAGCATCGGCGCTGGCATTGCCGCGCGAGGCATGTGACCAGTCAATGATGTACATCTTGCCGTCTTCGCCGTAGATAATGTTGCGCGGTTCAAAGTCGCCGTGAATGAGCTTCTTATGGCGCGGCATCGAGTCGAGGCGTGACTGCAGTTCATAGCGCTCCGACGGATCCACCGGCAGCTCACCGCTGGCGAGCTTGCGGCGCATCTTCTCGCGCAGGCTGGGCAGCAGGTCCGGTGCCTCATGGTCATGCACTTCGCACTGCAGCTCCACCAGCTGCCGGATGTAGTCTTCTGCGTGCTCCGGATCCTCTTCCATCTTTTCCGCCATGGTCTTGCCCGGGATGTAGTCCATCACAATGGTCCACTCGCCGTCATGCTGGCGGACGTCACGCACGTGCGGCAGATTGAGGTCCGTTTCCTCGACGCGGACCTGGTTGAGTGCTTCGTTGAAGACGTTGGCCTTCGGGTACGTGGAGTCAAACTGCTTGAGGACCGCGTCACCGTCGCGGACAACTTTCTTGTGCTCGTGTTCCGCCAGGGGGCGCTTTTCTTCGTTTTCAGCCATGGGGTCTATTCCTCCTCGTGGGTCTCTGCGTCCTGCTTTTCCATCGCCTGGCGAATGCGTTCGTCGATATCAGCAGGGATGTTGCCTTCACCGTAGTAGGCAACCAGGTACATATGCTTGATCTCGCTCATCAGCGGGTAGCGCGGGTTCGCACCGGTGCACTGATCGTCGAAAGCCAGCATCGTCATCTCGTCGAGATGCGCCAGGAAATCCTGTTCGCTGATGCCGTATGCCTGGATGGTGTTCTTGATGCCGATCCGTTCTTTCAGTTCCTCAATGCGCTTGATGAAGTTGTCGAAGACTTCCTGGTTGGTGCTGCCAGGTATACCGCAGAAACGGCCCAGATCAGCATACCGCTGCAGCGTGTGCGGATATTCGTACTGCGGGAATGTACCCATTTTGGTCGGATTCGAGGCCGCATTGAACTTCATGACCTCAACCAGCAGCACTGCATTGGCAACGCCGTGCGGCAGATGGTGGAAAGCGCCGAGCTTATGGGCCATGGAATGGCAGACACCCAGGAAGGCGTTGGCGAAGGCCATACCAGCAAGACACGACGCGTTGGCCATCTTCTTGCGGGCATTGAGGTTCTTGGCACCTTCCTCAAAGGCAGCCGGCAGACTCTCCAGCGTATCCTTGGTCGCGATCATGGCCGGACCGTCTGTATAAGGCGAAGCCATCATCGAGGCGTACGCTTCGATCGCGTGCGTGAGCACGTCGATACCGGAAGCGGCGGTCAGTCCCGGCGGCTGGTTCATCATGTTGTCCACGTCGACAATGGCCATGTTCGGAAGCAGCTGGTAGTCGGCCAGCGGATACTTGATGCCCGTCGACTCGTCCGTGATGACAGCGAACGGCGTCATTTCTGAGCCGGTACCGGCCGTGGTGGGGATGGCCACAAAATACGCCTTGGTGCCCATCTTCGGGAACTGGTAGATTCTCTTGCGGATATCCATGAAGCGCATGGCCATATCCTGGAAATCTGCATCCGGATGCTCATAGAGCACCCACATGATCTTGGCTGCGTCCATGGCGCTGCCGCCGCCGAGCGCGATAATGACATCGGGCTCAAAAGCGCGCATCTCCTTGGCACCCTGCTTGGCGGAGCCGAGCGTCGGATCCGGCTGCACCTGGAAGAATGTCGTATGGACGATGCCCATCTGATCCAGTTTTTCCTGCACGGGCGCTACATAGCCGTTCTTGAACAGGAACTCGTCGGTGACGATGAAGGCACGCTTCTTGTGCATCTCCGTGCCGAGCTCGTCAAGCGCAATCGGCATGCAGCCCTGCTTGAAGTATACTTTTTCCGGCACCCGGAACCACAGCATGTTTTCTCTCCTCTCGGCTACCGTCTTGATATTCAGAAGCTGCTTGACGCCCACGTTGGCGGAAACAGAGTTCCGGCCCCAGGAGCCGCACCCAAGTGTCAGCGACGGGGTCAGATAGAAGTTATAGAGGTCGCCAATACCGCCCTGGGATGACGGGGAGTTGATGACCACGCGGCAGGTCTTCATGGCGTCGTAGAACTTCGCGAGCCGGTCTTTCTGCGCCGGATCGATGAACAGTGAGGAGGTGTGGCCGTAGCCGCCGTCCTCCACGAGACGCTCGGCCTTGCTGATCGCCTCTTCGAACGTGTCTGCCTTGTACATGGCCAGCACCGGCGAGAGTTTCTCATGCGCGAACTCTTCGCTCGGATCCACGCTCTCCACTTCGCCGATCAGGATCTTGGTGCCGTCCGGAACGTCGAAGCCGGCCATATTGGCGATCGTCTTGGCCGACTGACCGACGATCTTGGCATTCAGGTTGCCGTTCACCACGATGGTCTTGCGGACCTTATCGATTTCCTCCGGCGTGAGGAAATAGCCGCCGCGCTTCTTGAATTCTTCCTTGACAGCGATGTAGGTCTCCTCGCCGACCGGAGTCACGGACTGCTCAGAAGCACAGATCATACCGTTGTCGAACGTCTTGGACAGAACGATGGAGCTCACGGCCATCTTGATGTCGGCCGTCTCATCGATAATCGCCGGTACGTTGCCCGGACCGACGCCGATGGCCGGACGTCCGGACGAGTAGGCCGAGGTAACCATTCCGGGACCGCCGGTTGCCAGAATCGTGTCCACGTTCTTCATCAGGGCATTGGTGAGCTCGAGGGACGGCTGGTCGATCCAGGCCACGATATTCTTCGGGGCACCAGCCGCCACGGCCGCCTCATAGACCACCCGGGCCGCTTCGATCGTGCAGTCCTTCGCTCGCGGGTGCGGGCTGATGATGATGGCGTTGCGGGTTTTCAGACAGATGAGCGTCTTGAAAATGGCTGTGGACGTCGGGTTCGTGGTCGGGATGACAGCGCCGATAATGCCGAGCGGCTCAGCCACCCGCTTGTATCCGAGGGCTGTGTCTTCCTCGATGACGCCGCAGGTCTTCTCATCCTTATATTTATTGTAGATGTACTCGGATGCATAGTGATTCTTGATGACCTTGTCTTCGGCAATGCCCATGCCGGTCTCTTTCACTGCATCGACAGCCAGCGGAATACGCTGTCTGGCGGCTGCAGCGGCGGCAGCCTCAAAAATCCTGTCGACCTGTTCCTGGGAAAACTGCGCAAATTCGGCCTGAGCCTTGCGCATTTCCACCATTTTGGCTTCGAGCGCGTCGACGCTGTCAATGACCTGCGTAGCGACCGTCGCCTTTCTCTTTCTCGCCATACTGTGTATCAAGCCTCCTGAGTCAGATTAGTCCACAAGCGAAATCTGCCGGAATTTCTCCTGGATATCCAAAAAAAGAGAAAGGAAACACACCTCTCTCTTTCGGTTATACATTCTGATACGAAAAACCATGGCACTCCTGGGTCAAGTAAATTCCGGCATCTTAAACTCGTTTTGGGCCCCCGCCATATCCGGAAAGCGTCCGGTCCCCCGGCAGCGGCTGTGTATGGACAGTATACGTTAGATTGACGCTGCATGCAACTCCTTGTCCCATGCCTGCTGCCAGGGCTGCTTCAGACGATCTCGACATCGATGGTTCCCGTCGCTCCATCAGCCCGGAGCAGGAAATAGGCAGATCCCGGCCCGAGCTCCACCTCGCCGGCAAAAGTCCCGCTCCCCTCAAAGAGAACCTCGGGATCAGTGCCGTCGCGCTCGAGCAGCAGAGTGCAGCTGCCCGCCGTGAGGGCAAAATCTGCACAGATACTGAGCTTGTAGCCGCCCTCGCGCTCGATCGAGGTGTTGCCGAACAGGTACTCCTCAAAGGAAGCGTCCTCGACATCGGCGCTGTACGTGCCCACGTACGTATCTGAACCGAATTCCCGCCTGCCCGCAAGCCGCGAGCTGTCTGTGAGCGTTTTGTCCCCGATATTCATCAGTACACTGTTGTACAGACCGAGCGCCGCATTTTTGGTGCAGCCGGCGCTCAGCATGACCATCGTGCTGAGAACGATCAGCAGCAGTGTCTGCATCCGTTTTTTCACTTTCCTGCCTCCTTCGCCTGCGCTGCCTGCATGCTGCAGATAACACGGATCATGCACAGCAGCATGAGGAGCATGATCACAAAAAGAATCTCTGCTTTCATCCGCTGCACCATTCTATTCGGTACGAACCTGCCGCATGCGCAGGATCCTTGTCTCGCCGAAGTAGGTGGCCGCGAAATACACGCCATAGATCGCGCAGATAAATAAGGCTGCCGAAACTGCACCGGCTGCAATATCGCCGACGCCAATCGCTCCCATTGCCTTGGTCATAAACCAGATGCCAAACACAGAGTGGACAGCTCCGAACAAGAGCGGCAGCAGGAAGTAGGCAGCAGTCTGGGAGAAAACTGCCCGGTCGATCATGCGGCGGCCGGCTCCGAGTCTGCTGAGCAGTTCGTAGCGCGGTTTGTCGTCTGCCGCACCGGAGAGCTGCTGCAGAGCCAAAATGGCCGCCCCGGCAACAAGCAGAATCATGCCGACGTAAAGGCCGACGTAGACAATGGAAACGGTCGACATCTGAACCGATGCGAGCACCTCTGTCCTGAGGGCTGCCCGGTAGAGCGGCGCGGCCGCATCCCGCGCGGGATCTAAACCATTGTCCAGATCTGCACGGCCTTTAAGCAGCTGGTCACCGACATCCGTATTGACGGCATAGTTGGCATTGAAGACGGTCAGCTCTGCGGGCAGCCGGAGAGCCACGGCGTCCGGCACGATCAGGCGGATTTCTCCGCCGCTGGTTGTCGAGGTCCACAGACTGGTCGCCTGCACCGGATATCCGGCAAATATGAGCTGCGTACCGCCTACCTCAACAGGCGTGCCTCCCGGTACCGCCGTGACGGCACTGCGCGAATTCTCGCTTGCTGAGCAGAGCGCATAGGTGCCATCCTCGAGCGTCAGGGGCGCACGGCCCTGCAGCTGCATCAGGGAATTAAACCCGGACAGGCTCACTGCGCCGAGCTTCCGGGTCCGGAAAGTCTCTTTCGCTTCCTCGCTGAAGGCCGCGTCCGGGCTTGCAACCGTGCCCTGATCAACGTCCGTGGCGTAGATCCGGAATTCCGTGTAGTCCGCAAACAGACTGTCGTCGATGCCGCGCTCAAGCAGCCGCTCATGAAGGATGCCCGCTTCCGGAGCGCCGCCTTCCTGGTACGCCGTAAGGCTGACATCCACCGGGGCCTGCTCGTCGAGCTCCCTCGTGATGATCGAGTTCATCGAGGAAACGGAGCTGACAATGACGAGCGTCAGAAAGATCATCGTGCAGATAAAGGTCATGGAGACAGCGTTCGTGTTGACACGGCTCAGGAGCTGCCGCTCCGTGAATACACGCAGACCCCGCAGGCTGCGTCTCCGGACGCGCTTCTGACCGGCCGTCATCAGTCCCGAGATGCCGTAGAAAATGAACAGAGTGCCAACAAAGTTGATCAGCAGGGCCGGTCCGAAGATGCTGACGAACATGGCCATGTTGAGCCCCAGCACCAGCCAGTAGCTGAATACCGCAAGCGCGATGCCGGCTGTTAAAAGCAGCCAGGCCACAAAGCGACGGCGGACACGGAACTTCTCGTTCGCTGCCGCCGATCCGATCAGCGACGAGAGGGAACGGCGCGAGATGCTTCCGGCAGTAAACAGGATCACGACCACAAACGTGACGCCAAAGTAGATGCAGGTCTTGGCAAAGGCCCCCGGCGAGAATACGAAGTGGTAGTTGCGGATAGGCACTCCGAACATGTGTGCCGTCAGGACGCTCATGCCCTGCGAAGCCAGGTATCCGGCAAGCAGGCCGGCCGCAAGCGCCATAAGACCGATCATCAGCGTCTCCAGAACCAGCATCAGCGCCGTGCGGCGGGCCGAGAAGCCAAGCAGCATGTACAGGCCGATCTCCCGGCTGCGGCGGCGCATGATGTAGTTGTTCGCGTATATAATAAGGAACGCGAGCACCACCGAGATGAATACAGAGATGACGCCGATGATGAAGCCCATGTTTGTCGCCAGAGAGGAATCGCCCACTTCCAGCATCACCATCTGGGCATCCAGACTGTTGAACATGTAGAAGATGCACACGCTCAGCATCAGGGTGATAAAGTACACTGCGTAGTCCCTGATGCTGCGGCGCACGTTCCGCGCTGCCAGTTTAAAAAACATGGTGCTCACCCCTCCTCACTGCTGTGCCGTCGCCGGCGGCGCTTCCCCGCCTGCCGGATCCGGCACATCTTTCTCCCGGCCGCGGCAGCTTCTGTGCCAGCCTGCAGGGGGCAGACCGGGCTGCAATTCGTTTACGCATGGCGTCTTCCTCCTTCTGTTACCAGCATACGCCGGCCCAGGAGGCGGCTCCATCGATTCACCTTTCCGTTATCTAACGATTTCGTAAGGTTGCGGGCATGCAAAAAAAAACGCCGCCCCTACGCAATCTGCGCCTGGACGGCAGCCTTCAGGGCTTACCCCTGCATTTCAGCTGACGGTGAGCTTCACCGCCTGCGCTGTATTGAGATCGAAAAACATGGCATTTTCCTGCGTCAGCAGATAGCCGGCCATGACATAATTGTTGTTCTTGAGGTCGAACTGGCCCATTTGCTGCAGCTTCTCCACCAGAACCTTGTGGTGCCAGCGGATCTTCTCCCGGCTGGCGTCATCCGGGTCCCAGAAGTCCACGCCTTCGGGATCATCCGGATCGCAGCCCTGGATGGCCACGCGCTTCAGATCATCGTCCACGAGGAAGAATACGCGCTGCGGATTGCCAAGCTGTTCGGCGACCTGCTTGTCAAAGGTGACGCCCTCCGCGGTCAGTGTCATTTTCGGCGGTTCCTGTTTGATGTCGAAGCGCTCAAACCCCGACAGCATTGTTGTGCTCATAATGTTCGTCCTGCTTTCTGTCCCGGTACTGTCTGCATCTGCACTCAGCCCGGACACGCATACAGCGGTCCGCTCATCGCGCTGCACAAGCGCCGCTGCATACCAGCCGATTTTCATCGTCAGAAACTGCAGCTGCCCGGTCAGATCCTGCATCTGCTTCTCTAACTCGCCGCGGAAACTGCAAAGAAGCGTCATCCGCTCCGCCAGTGTCGCCTCCCCTTGTGCCCTCAGCTCAGCATAATGCTGAATCTGCGCAAGCGGCATCCCGATCCGTTTCAGCCGCTTCAGGAAGTCGACCCAGCTGTAGTCAGCTTCCGTGTAGGTGCGTCGTCCGCTCCCATCTCTCCCGGGCCTCAGCAGACCCAGCTTCTCGTAGTATCTGAGCGTGTCTGCGCTCAGCCCGGTCAGGCCGGCAAACTCTCCAATCTGCAAATGCGAATTCTCCGGCGTATTGCCCAGTTCGGTGTGCCTCACCGTCCTGCCGCCAGACGGCACTTGACCTGGAGCAAACTCCAGGTTGTACCATTCCAGGCAGGAGGACCAAACAATGCACGAAACTTACACTGTTATTACTGGCGCCAGCTCCGGAATCGGCCGCGCCGCAGCCAGACAGTTCGCATCACGCGGAAGCAGTCTCATCCTGACCGCGCGCCACGCTGACCAGCTGGCCAGCCTGGCAGAAGAGCTCCGCAGGCAGCACTCCCAGATTCGTACCTTTGTCGTCCCAGCGGATCTCTCAAGGCCCGGCGAAGCGGAACGCATATACGAAGCCACGCGGGCTTATCCGGTCAGCACCTGGATCAACAATGCCGGGCGCGGCTTCTACGGAACGGTCTCCGAGCAGAACCCCGCAGACCTGCAGGCCATGCTCGAACTGGATGTTCTGTCTGTGGCCGCGCTTTCTTCGCTCTACGTCCGGGACTACAGGGATGCTCCCGGTGCGCAGCTGATCAATGTTTCCTCATGCGGTGGGTACCTGAACGTTCCGCAGGCCGTCAGCTACTGCGGTGCCAAGTTCTTTGTCAGCGCCTTCACCGAAGGGCTCGCCCTCGAACTGCTTGAGGCCCGCGCGGAGCTGCGTGCCAAAGTCTTTGCCCCTGCCGCTACCAAGACGGAGTTTGGCTCCAGAGCGAACCGCGATCCCGACTACGATTACAGCAAGGCGTTCCGTCAGTTTCACACTGCTGATGAGGCCGCATCACTGCTCATGGAGTTATACGACAGTAATGCGGTCGTCGGACTCGTGGACCGGGAAAGCTTTGCCTTTGAGCTGACTGGGCCGCGCTTCCCATATGCCGGCGGCTCGCTCGCCAATCAGCAGCGCGCGATATAGTCCTACTTCCAGGTTGTGCGCGTGCTGTTCCGGCGCCGCGCCGAGGGTACGTGCACAGGCTCTTCCTCCTCCGGCTCCGGCTTTGCCGGCCGCAGGGAACGCCAGACGAAAAAGACGCCAATCGCGCACCCGATCACCATGAACACAAACATGTCCATCGCCTGCTTCGCCTTTGCCTGATCGCTGTGATTCCAGGCCACAATCGACTGCATAAAGCCGCCGTTCGCTCCGTTCACCGGCCCGTTCGACGTGAATGAGAACGGCTTATCTCCGGCATACTCGTTGTATGCAGACAGCTGCACGACCATCCCGATGGCGCACAGCACAATCAGTACGAGACCGACTGTCAACAGAATCTTTGCATTCCGCGTCATACTGCCCAAAACTTCTCCGCACTCCTTTCTGCCTTATCAGCGCCCCTCATCCGTTTCGCGATATCCTGCTGCCGTCCGGTCTGAACACTGTCCTTAAGTGTCGCTCTGCCTCCCAGCAAGAGAACACCATCCACAGGACCTGTGCGGCCGTCACCCCGACCACAATCCAGCTCAGCGCGGCTCCGCGTACGATCAGGCTGGAGCCGAACGACAACAGCAAGACAAGAACCGCTCCCAGACTGACGCCCAGCATAATCAGACCCTGCACGCCCCATTTGCGGCCGAGGTACATATTGGCATAGCGCCAGGCCTCGCTGCTGCTCATAGACAGCCGGGTCCGGAATCCAACAGCCCGGTTGGGCTCACTGTCCGCCACCAGACGCATCATCCAGCCTGCCAGCAGCATCAGCATCGGTACCACGGCTGTGCTGACCAACAGCAGCAGTGCAATCGTCAGGAACATGGACCCACCTCCCGAGCACGTATTCTGAATGGCTCCCGGCCACTGCTTTCAGTATACGCCTGCCGGAAATGACTGTGAACCTGCCGCCGGCGTGCCGCTTCAGCGGTCCTGGCGCATGGCTTCCAGCGGACTCATGCGGGCAGCCCGCGAAGCTGGCCACAGGCCTGCCAGAATTCCGGTCCCGCAGGCGGTCAGCACCGCGCCGGCTCCCACCCAGAACGGAATCGAGATCTGTCCCTCCGGTTCGATGGACATCCCGAACAGTGTGCCTGAGTGCATGCCGGCATTGACCGCACTCAGAGCCGCTGCTGACAGGCCCAGCCCGATAAGACCGCCCAGAACACCCAGACAGGCTGCCTCCGTGACGAAAAGCGCCTGCACCCGCGCCCTTTTCATGCCCAGCACTTTCATAATCCCGATGTCGCGGCGGCGCTCCAGAATCCCGGCGTACATGGTGTTCGCGATGCCAATGGCGGATACGAGCAGAGAAACAAGTCCGATCATCAGAAGCTGCAGCAGCTGCCGTCCCTGTTCAGACCGCATCTCATGGATGTATTCGATGTCACTTACTGCCTCGAAGCCGCGCTCCCGGATCTGATGCAGCACCCCTTCCACACAGTCCATGCTTTCGACCCGGACGAGAACCTCCCTGCAGCTGTTCAGGGAGAGGCCCGCGGCTTCCGCCTGCTCCACATTGTCCATCAGAATCTGACGGGCGGCCTCGAGGTCAATGTAGATACTGCCACTCTCTGCGTTTTCGGTCCGTTCTGTGACCCCGCAGACGCGCATCGGGACAACGGGTTCCTCAGGCTGGCTGCCGGGTTCTTCTTCCTCCTCCGCAGCGGCGCCATATCCAAACCGGAAGGCAAACTCCGCCTCCAGCCACTGGATGTCCGGAGAGTACGCTTCCCACGCCTCCCAGTCGCGGTAGTCCGGAGGCGACCGCGGATCCACAAACTCACGTACGGCATTCCCGCCGACTACCAGCTGCCGGCTCCCGGCAGCGGCCGGGAACATGCCGCCCTCCGCGAATTCCAGTTCCAGCACGTCCGGCAGCACACCCGTCAGCGTAACGAACGCCTCATAGGTGCCCGTGCTGAGCCGGCCCGGCAGAGACAACAGCGGTGAGACAGCCTTCACGTGCTTGATCTGCGATATTTCCTCTATGTCTCCGGTGCGCAGTCCGCCACTCTCGGAAAGGACGCGTATCTCTGTCAGGGCAGAGCGGCTCTCAATCGTACCCTGCAGCCCCTCATAGCTGGAGATCCCCACGGACAGCATCAGCACAATACAGACAGTGCCGATAACAACGCCGAGCACAGTAAGAAGCGTGCGCACCTTGCGCCGCGCCAGAAACAGGAGAGCAAGCCGCAGAACGTCATTCGTCTTCATCGGCTGTTTTTTCCCGGGCACGGTGCCGCAGCCAGAGCCAGGCACCAAGAGCCGCCAGGGCGCCTCCGGCAATCAGCGCCGTCTGCCAGTGCATCGCCGGCTCCGGTTCGGCCTGCGGCTCCGGCGTAGACTGACTGCGAATCACCGGCGCCTCGATGCTGAGAGCAAACGGCAGTTCCTGCGTATAGGCTGTCCCGGCCTCATCTTCGCAGGAGACGGTCAGCAGTCCGCTGGTCTTCCCGTAGCGTGCCTGCCCTTCCGCGTCTTCTTTGGGACCGACAAACGCGTACAGCGTTCCTTTGCGGGCTGTACCGCTGTCAAGATTCCCGAGAAACAGGGTGTTCTGGGCCCGTATGCCCGGCGCCGCGACCTGAGCCGAGACGTTGCGGATCGCACTGCGTCCCAGATTCATCACGTTCACAGACAGTGCCCACGTCTCGCCGGCGGGAATCGTGTCCGGGACATCCGGTTCGTCAACCTCGAAGCGCACGGGCTGCACAATCTGGACAGCAACGGAGTCATCCTGCACGTAGGACGCCCCGCTCGGGCCGTCGTATCCGGCATGCAGCAGTATCTTTTTCGGGCCCGGTTCCGCTTCCGCCGCGGCCGTCATGACTGCCGAAAAGGAGACTGTCCCGCCTGCCCTGATCTGCGGAAAATAAGCAGAATTCTGGCCGTCCGGTGCATAGACGTCGCTGCTGTCGCTGTCCACGGAAACAAGCAGATTGGAGACCGGGACCGTGCTGCTGGTGTTGAGCAGCGTCAGCGACAGAGAGAAGCGGCTGCCGGCACTGACTGGGCTCGGGCTGACCGTCTGGGCAACAATCATCAGCTTGGGCTGCGGCACCGCTGTCGGTTCCGCTGCAGTCCCCGAACCGCCGGCGCTGCCGGCCCCGCCTGCCTCTTCCCCGCCGAAGTCCCCGCCTGAATCAGGAGCGGCCGAGTACTCCGGGCCGGGATCGGGACTTCCCGGGTCTGCTTCGCCGGGATCTTCCGGTTCCCCCGGCACGGTGACGTATACCGTGAAGGTCTGCGAAAAGCTGCGGCCGCCGGCCTGGCCGCTGCAGGTAAAAGCGACCGGATATCTGCCCGCAGCAGCATTCTCTTCGAGCGGCAGGTGCATATCAATCATGTAGATCGGACTGCTATTCTCCGATACCGTTCCGAGCGGAACCTGCACATCATAGTTCTGAAATACAAACGGCGCGGACGGATCTCCAAGGTTGACACTGACGTTGATTGTTTCCGGTGCTGCTTCCGGATCCGACGGCCGGAGCGGCAGAACAACATGCGCGGCCCCATCGGTCACGTCCGGCATATAGCCGTCTGCATACGGCCTGTCCATGCCGCTGCCGGCAAAATCGCTCGCGATTTCAAGTACAGTCTGCAGGCGCCTGCCGCTATCAGCATCCTCAGCTGCCAGAACGGCGGCATCCGATAGCAGCAGCATCAGCATGCTCAGGAAGATCAGCAGAAAATGAGGCCAGACCGTCTTTCTTTTTCTCATCAGTTCTTTTCGTACCTCGTTCAATATTTTCAATACGCCCGTCCCGGATCGTGAAGATACGGTCAGCGCAAGCAGCCCGGCCGGCATCGTGCGTAACCATCAGCAGCGTCATGGCCCGTTCCTGCACTTCAGACAACAGAATCTGCATAACGCTGTCCGCTGTCGCACTGTCCAGATTGCCCGTGGGCTCGTCCGCAAACACAATCTGCGGCGCGCCAACCAGCGCGCGGGCGATCGCCACGCGCTGCTGCTGCCCGCCGGAGAGTTCTGCCGGCAGATGCGAAAGATACGCTCCGAGCCCAAGCCGGGCGAGCAGCGCTGCCGCTGCACGGTTCCGGGCCGCAGGCGGCTTTCCCTGGAGCATCAGCGGAAAGGCCGCGTTTTCCAGAACCGTCAGATCCGGAAACAGGTTGAAATTCTGAAAGATGAAGCCGGCGTGGCGCAGCCGGAAAGCAGCCAGACGGTCCTCGCTCATGCGGTGGACAGGCTCGCTGCCCAGATAAATTCTGCCTGAGGTCGGCGGCTCCAGCCCGGCAAGCAGGTTCAGCAGCGTGGATTTTCCGCTGCCTGACGTCCCGACCACCGAGACAAATTCGCCTGCGTCTACGTCCAGCGACACGCCCAGCAGGGCGCGGCTGCGGACGCGGCGTGCACGGTAGATCTTGACCAGGTCCTCCGCGTGGATGCTGAGTCCGCTCACTCCCGGATCACCTCCAGCAGGCCCGCATCCATCAGACAGACTGTGTCACACAGCATGTCAATGTCCTGGCTGTTGTGGCTTGCCAGCAGGATCGTGACCCCCTGCGAGCGCATCTCCATGAGCAGACTGCGCATCTGCTCCACGGCATTCCGGTCCAGGCCGTTGAACGGTTCGTCCAGAATGAGCAGCGTCGGCCTCTCCATGATGGCCTGCGCAATACCCAGGCGCTGCCGCATTCCCAGCGAATACGCAGAGACTTTCTTTGGCAGGTCCGGGTCCAGTCCGACGCGCCCAAGCGCTGCACGGATCTCACGCTCGCCGGCAGTTTTCCTGAGCGATGCCAGCAGACGCAGATTCTGCAGTCCGGTCAAAGCGGGCAGAAAACCAGGCGTCTCAATGATGATGCCCGTATCCTGCGGGAAATCTGTCTGACGGCCGATCTCCTCATAGTCCACCAGCACCCTGCCGGCATCCGGACGCAGAAATCCGCAGATGCACTTAAACATAACGGTCTTGCCCGATCCGTTATTGCCGATGATTCCATGAATCATCCCCGATTCAAAGTCTCGTGACACGCCGTGCAGCACCTCGTCTTCCCCGAACCGTACAGTGAGATTCTGCACAGAAACATGGATATCTTTCATGCGTCAGTCCCCGTGAACAGAAATGAAAACCGGCGTACCCTGTCTCGTGCCGCCAGATACAGTGCCGCGCTGCCGGTCAGGAACAACACGCAGCTCTGCCAGATGCGCGGCAGCTTGTCGTATCCGAAGCTGTGCATCGGATAGCAGGCCTGGTTAAGCGGCGAGAGCCATCCGGCAATCACATTGGCCCGGTAGAGCATACCTTCCGGCAGATGCATGATCTGCGCGAAAAAAGCCGGCTCCAAAAGGAGCCCCCACAGGCTGTAGGCTGCCACCGCGGCGAGTGCCCAGCGGCGGCCCTTCCAGAGGTGGACAGTCATCATCAGCAGTCCGAGAGCCAGCATGTACAGCAGAACCAGCACGAACGTAACCAGCGCGCATTCCAGCGGCCGTCCCATCTTGAGCGTCGTGGTGTCGACCGGGATGCCGCTGCGCTGCCCAAGCCCGGAAAATCCCAGCAGGGCTGCCGCTTCGCTCCACTGATCGCCAGGGAACGCAACCGGAGCGCTGAGCAGGCAGGTGGACGCCAGGACAAACAACAGATAGATCAGGGTGCTGCAGACAATATAGGCGACCTGCCCGAGAAGCCACGCCTGGCGACTTGTGCGCAGCAGAAAAAATGGGGTCCCCGCCGAGATGAACGGCATATCGCCTAGTAGCAGCACGAGGAGCAAAGAGCAGAGCAGGATGTTGGTCCCGTCCCCGAACATCCAGACGAAAGGCTCCAGGATCTGCAGGTGCGTCTGATGTTCCCGGGCGAAATCCGCCGCCCGCTCCGTCATAAAGTAGCAGAGAATGAAGGCGAAGCTGAACGTCACGGCCACCCGGGCGCTGCCGCGCCACAGACGGAAATTGTAGCCGCAGCACGCAGCGGCCTGCCACAGCTCAGGCATCCCTGAGCCTCCTTCCCATGACGAGCAGCAAAGTGAAGCCGGTGCCCACGGCCAGTTCCAGGGCGAACAGCGCACCACCAAGCGGCAGCGGGCCCCAGACTTCGGACGGCGCGATCCAGTTTTCCGGGTTAAGCACGCCCAGATCCGGAAGATAGCGGGTCGACAGAATCAACAGGCTATAAAAAGCAATGAAGGGGACAGCCAGTGCCAGATACCGGTTCATCGCGGCGGCAGCTGCAGCGGCTCCGACGAGCGCCCACAGACTGCCGCTCAGCATCAGGCGCAGCTCCTGGGCGGCAATGTCCCCCGCGAGGGCGAGCCGGGCGGCCTCAAAGTCCTGCTGCATGAGTGGATCCGGACGCATCTCCCGCGGCATTAGCAGCAGAAAGAGAACGGCTGCTGTCAGCAGAGCGCCGGCCGCCATGACTGCGGCCCCCGACAGCGCTGTCGCCATCGTCCGCGATCTCAGGAACGCGTCCAGGCCGGCTCTCGGCAGATAGCTTCGCAGGAACCGGGACTGGAGATCCTCGACAAAGGATCCGGCGTAGGGCAGAGCGGCCAGCACCGGCAGCGTCAGCAGCAAGTAACGGGAAGAGAGGCTCTGCATCAGGCACTCCAGGCTGAAATCCGGTTCACGGAGCCCGGGCTCCATCAGCGTCTGCAGCACAGGCCGCCAGCATCCAAGCAGAGCACAGCAGAGAAAACCAGCGGCGGCCCCAGTGAAACCCCGCGACGAGAGCGCTCGCTGCATTTCGAGTTTCAGGACCTGCATGAAGCTGGCACCCCCAGGCAGGCAGCAGCATGCGTGCTGCCGCCCGGCAGGCGGCAGACGCGCCTTCCGGAACCTGCGCCGTGCTGTTTCCGTCCCGGCGCACTGCCGGTTCCTGTCCGGGTCGCTTTGGCGTCCCCCATCAGAAATTGGTACAATGTGAGCCGGAAGGAAAGAGGCGTACCATTCCTGTCTGCAAGTTTCTGCGTCAGTTCTCTGGGATCGGGCCATAAGGCTGGATCTGCCAATGCGTCAGGTCCGGCCGGGGCAGCCTGTGCAGTCACCTTGAAATTCTCTGCCAGGCTGTCTGTGCCCCTCCAGCTGCCGGCAGCAGCATGCTGCGCTGCCGGCCCTGCAGCTGCCCGCGGGCAGATTGCCGTTCCTTCCTTAGCGAGGGCGTCCGTCGGGATGTCCTCTTTTTGTTGTGCAGGGCCTGTGCGCAGCGCTGAACGCGGCTGCATAACGCGCCCATTCCATCTGTTCAAAGCTGCCGTCCTCTCCGCCTTCGGATTGCTTTGCGCCGGCAGGCGCCCTGCCATGTCCTCATGACCTGAGTCAGCTCTGCGCTTCCGGATCATAGTTGTAGCTCTGCGCCGTTCCCGGCATCAGAATCGGAGCCCCATCCAGCGCGCTCACCATGACTTCCTGCACATTGTAGATCCCGCCGCTGCCGCCATGCCTCGGCGTACCCTCGGCGCGCATGTACCAGGCAGGGACAGCCAGTGCTTTGTCTGGTTCGCCAGCTGCATCGATATAACCCATGACAAGCCTCAGCTCCGTCACATCGTAGGTAAGTCCCATCTGCTTGAGATATTCTTCCGAGACTGCCAGCTCATTGCGGTACAGTTCTTCGACCAGCTTCTGCTCAGCTTCCGTCACAGGAATCAGCCTGCTGTCCGGAGCCACAATCTCCACAGCCTCTGTCGGACTTTCCCAGGAAAAAATCTGCACGTTCCAGTCAGCATCAAACAAGATGCAGCCCCGCTCCGGGATAAACGGAGCAGAATACTCGCGGCGGCCGCGGTTCGGGATACCGTTCTGCGACTGCTGCGACACGCAGGGGATGCCGCCGTTTTCCCGCTGGAATTCCAGATAGGCGCCCGGCTGCTTCAGATTCGTCTGCGCTCCCGTGAGGACGTCAGTGCCGGCAAGCCCTGCGTCCATACCGCGCTGCTCAGGAGCCCAGAGAGCTTTGTCCGCCGCGGAGATCTGCACGCCGCGGATTCCCAGGTTTTCAAGCAGCTCGCTGCCGCGACGCCGCGCTTCTTCAAGGTCGATACTGTTGGCCGCCAGTAGCGGCAGCTGCTGATTCCCGATTTCCTCAAAACGGTCGAGCCGCTCGAGTTCCTCTGATCTGGCAGGCTCCTCAAGCTGTTCGGCGCTTTCCCGCTCCGTGCCGAGCGCTTCCTGATTGGCAGCCGCCTGCTGCTCGGTGATATAGCTGGCAGCTGTGTACATAAAATAAGGAAACTGCGAAAGATCTTCCGGATGACCGCGGCGGGCTGCAATCATCCGGACGGTGCCGTCCGGCCCGTCTGCGCACACGTTAATGAAGTTGGGACCATCCTCCTCCATAATTTCTCCGCTGTAGTCCCTGATGTAGCCAAACTCCGTGGTCGCAGCACGGCGTTCGGCCTGATCCGGAGCATTCTCGTAGAACGCCGTCAGTTCTTCGATCGCAGCCCGATCTTGGGCTGCTGCATCCTGATCGCCGCGGGCCTCGTCTGCGGCCAGCGCTTCCTGCATCGCCAGAATCTGCTCTTCCCACTCCGCTTTTGTGGTCGCCTGATCCATCTCATAAAACTCAGCCCCGGGGACAAAATACTCAATCAGCTGGTCTGCAAGTTCCTGCGTCAGTTCTCTGGGTGCCACTTTCTCGACCGGATACGCCGTGACGTCCGGCATCATGACATCGACATCTGCGATCACCCTGAAATTCTCCGCTTTATCGATGGTCTCATGCCAGCGTTCCGCTGCCGCGTACTTGGCCGCGGGTGCGGTCGTCGCCTGCGGATCCACGGTCGCGCTCTCCCCGATCATTGCGCTTTCCGGCACATTGTCCCGCTGATTCACCACGGCCTCTGCTGCCGGTGTCGGCTGGCAG
>JAAUYQ010000099.1 GCA_014805015.1 Clostridia bacterium
ACGGCTCCATCCAATGAATCCAGCCAGATTATGGGCATCAAATCCTAAAAATTTCCCACAACCGCTTTCGATTCGTCGGTCGCGTCGTGGGGGTTGCGTTTAGTTTTTCAATGAACCGTCATTTTTATCACCAAGGAAGATCGGAAGGCGAGGGCAAACCCGTCTACTGATACCATACTGTGCGGAAGGATAATCCGGAAAAGATTATGCCGAATGCAACAGAATATCTGTTTGTGAATGGAAAGGACCCGGACCAATCAACGCTCCTGGGCCGGATTGTTGCCGATATCCTGGAGCCGGACCCTGATCTGATCCAGACGGAAGTGCGGCGGCGGCGGATGAAAAGGCTGAAGAACACGGCAGAAAGGAGAACGAAGATGGAAGATCTGCTGGCGAGGTACGTGGATGAGCGGAGCGCAGAAAAAGCAAATCAGGAAATGCTGGGATTGCTGCATAGAATGGCAGACCGAAAGAAACTGACGCCGGCAGATGCAGCTGAAGAAGCTGAAATGTCGTGGATTCATTCGCGGCAGCTATGAGGGCATATAAAGCTTCTCAGAAGATCTGACCCTGGAGCTGACCGCGTTCTCGATAATCAGAATGAGGCGCAAAGGTTTCGGAACGCAACAAATAGAAGACTATATAGCCAAATATGAAGAGGTCCGCAAAGTCCGGACCTCTCTTTATGTTCAGTAATTCTCCGGATGCAGTTTGGCCAAGCGCAAATGGTCTTCAAGAGCTTTCTCTAAACCTGACTTACTTTTCGCGCCTTGGAGATCCCAGGCCACGCCACACAAGAATCCGCTGCAGAATCAGTTTCCGGCTTTGCGTCGGATCCGTTGTGCGCTGCATGCGTGCCATGCCCTGAAAACCGCAGTTCATGCATGGGGAAGCTTCCCCACTCCACAGGCGGCACGGTCAGGTTGAGCAGCAGATCCGCTGCCGTGGTTATTCTGAGTACGACAGCAGCGTCCTTCTTTGCCGTACCTGCAATAATACGATCTGCTTCGGACCCCGGATTTCCAGCGCACAAACACCGAAAGACGCGTGGAGAATCAGATGTTCTCTGACCCCAGTCTGCGGCCGTCACGGAATGCCTGCCCGACACTCTCACCAATAAGCAGATAATCATGGTGCACTGGATCAAAGGAAATTGCTCTCATTTTGGCGATATCGGGTTTGCCGTCCTCTGCCAGGATCGATTCGTCCGCTGACACATTCACGACTTCACCGATGACACATCCCGACTCGGTCAGGCCGGCAAGCCGGCATTCAAGCGCCAGCGGAATCTCCTCAATCAGCGGTGCATCCACAAACTGACTCTTTACGGCGTGGAAACCAGCTTTCGCGAATTTATCCGGCACTTTGTTGCCTGACACAATGCCCACGTAGTCAGCAGCCACAAGGTTAGCCTCATCGGCAATACTGACGGTGAATGCCTTGCGCGCCATAATATTCTTGGTTGTACGGTGCCCGGCCGAAATGCAGAGCATGATCTGGTTGTTCGCGTACGTGCCGCCCCAGGCCGCATTCATCACGTTCGGGACTTCGTTCTCGTCGTACGCAGCTACCAGGGCCACCAGCTGTGGTACGAGCCACGGCTGGGAACCGAAATCTTTTCTCACAATCTATCCTTTCTTGCCGCCAAAAGTCATTTATCTGCGCAGGTTCTGCAGGGCAGAGCGGATCTGGCTGCCTGTGAACTGATGCTCCCTGAGCTGTCCCCTCAGACGTCCCGGGGGCATATTCTTCCGGAAGTAATAGAAGCGGGCGCACTGCAGCGCCTGGCTGTTCCAGTCTACAGGCACATCCCGAACGGCTTGCGCTGCCTGAATCAGGGTGAAACTCTGCATCCGCAGGTAGCTCCCAAGCCGCTGCTGGGAGATGAGCGGTCCATAGCGTCCGACAAGACGCCAGGCTGCCGCGAGTGCCTGATCTGCCCAGATGTCACCAAGACGCTCAATGACTGTCTGCACAGCCCACTCGTCATAAGTTTCTGCAAGCTCGCTGCGTACGCTCGGTTCAGAAGAAGGAGCAGCACCCAGCATATACTGCGCTTTCTGCCAGGCCTCCTCTTCCTCACTTTCAGGCAGTTCACCCAGGGCATAGACGATTTCCGCGGCCTTGAAACCGGCGTCAGCAAGCTTTTGCTGCGCAGCACTTGGGTCCACGCCGGGCTGAGCGGAGCGCTCATAAAAACTGCGGGCATGATCGAACCAGTTAACCGGCAGCGTCCGGTCTGTATAGGCCAGCGCCGGCGGCAGAAAACCTGCTTTTTCCAGCTGCGCCCGCAGCTCCCTGCGGGAGGTCCAGGGCTGCTCGCCGCAGATTTCTTGGGCACACCGAAGGCACTCCCGCTCGTAATCTGTCCCGGTCTCCCGGAGCATGGCAAGTGCCTCCCTGACCTCGTCTTCTCCGTAGCCGCTGTCTGTGAGCTTCCGGCGCACTGCCCGTTCAGAATGGGCTGCTTCAGCCAGCAGCCTCTGCGCTTCCTTAAGTGCGTCCATGCTTCCCGCCCTTCTGACCTTCCGGCCGGCTACAGCCGCGGCACCCGGTCAGAAAGAACAGAGGTCAGCGCCTCTGCCTGTCCTGCATCTTTAGTCGCTGGTGACGATATCCTCATCTTCCAGAGCCAGCATGCCTGCTTCCTGCACAGAGCCCTCATGCTTCTCAAACATCTTCTTTTCGTGTCTGATCTCTTTGTCCCGCTCGCGGACAGCTTCTTCGTGCTTCTGCTCGTGCTCTCTGATCTCTGTCTCTACCTTCTCTGCCAAGCTGTGCAGCTTTTCTGGTACCGTCTCTTTCTTACTCATTTCGTCATTGGCCGCAGCCTGCCTCCTTCCTGCAAAACCACAGATGCCGGCGGCCGGCATGCCGGCCGCCTTTCCCTACAAGCCAAGTCTAGCGACCCATGTCCTTATCCGCAACACCATCAGTGTACCTGCTCAGGTTCCGGTGCTTTCACATCTTCGGCCAGCGCTTCCCTGTCAAGGTGGTCAATATCCTCGACATCGGTATCTGCCTCATTCTCCACGATCTTTTCAACGCTGACCACGTGCGAATCCTCTTCTGTCCGCATCACGATCACGCCCTGGGTGGAGCGGCCGATGACCCGGATATCGGCCACGTTCATGCGGATGACAACACCGTGATTGTTGATCAGCATGATATCTTCCGTGCCGTCCACAATCTTCACGCCGACGACCCTGCCGGTCTTCTCCGTGACATTGATGGCCTTGCGTCCGTAGCCGCCGCGCCTCTGCGCTGTGAATTCCTGCAGTTCCGTCCGTTTGCCGTAGCCGTTTTCCGTCACGACCAGCAGCTGGCTGCCCTGCCCTTCGCCGGCCTGGGCCGCCCCGACGACTTCGTCCCCCTCGCGCAGTTTAATGGCCCGGACGCCGGCCGCCGCCCGCCCCATGTTGCGCACATCCGCCTCATTGAAGATGATGCCCATGCCGTTCCGGGTAGCGACGAGGATTTCATCGTCCCCGCCCGTCTCCAGCACCGCGACCAGTTCATCATCATCGACCAGATTGACCGCCTTGAGGCCGTTCTGACGAATGTTGCGGAATTCCGCTGCGGTCGTCTTCTTGATGCGGCCCTGCCGCGTCACAATGACAAGGTTGGCCTCTTCGTTGATCTTTGGCGAAGGGAAAACCGTCGTGACTTTTTCACCGCTGTCGAGCTGCAGCAGGTTGACGATGGCCGTTCCTTTGGCTGTGCGGCCGGATTCCGGCAGATTGTAGCATTTCTTGACGAAGACCTTACCCTTGTTCGTGAAAAAGAGCAGATTGTCGTGCGTCGAGCTGACAAAGACACGCTCGGCAAAATCCTCTTCCCGGGTGGACATGCCGGAAATACCCTTGCCGCCGCGCTTCTGTGCGTGATACGTCTCCAGACTCACGCGTTTGACGTAGCCGAAATGGGTCATCGTGACGACCATCTCCTCACGCTCAATCAGCTCGTCAAGATCAATTTCATCTTCCTCGAAAGTAATCTCTGTGCGCCGGGCATCAGCGTACTTGTCGCGGATCTCTGCGAGATCCTCCTTGATGATATCGTCAATCATCTTCGGCGTGCTCAGAATCAGCTCATAGTGCTCAATTGTCGCCACAAGCTCGGCATGCTCAGTCAGGATCTTGTCCCGCTCGAGGCCGGTAAGGCGCTGCAGGCGCATGTCCAGAATCGCCTGCGCCTGCACCTCCGAAAGCCCAAAACGCTCCATCAGGCCGGTGCGCGCCGCAGGCGGGTCCGCGCTGGTGCGAAGCAGTCTGATGACCTCATCGATGTTGTCGAGGGCAATGATCAGTCCTTCGAGAACGTGAGCCCGCTTGCGGGCCTTCTCCAGCTCGTATTTGGTGCGGCGGACAATGACCGTGCGCTGATGATCGAGATAATGACCGAGAATTTCCTTGAGATTGAGCACCCGCGGCTCGTCGTCCACAAGCGCAATCATGATGATGCCAAACGTGTCCTGCATCTGGGTGTGCTTGTAGAGCTGATTGAGGACCACACTCGAATTGGCACCGCGTTTGAGCTCAATGACGATGCGCATGCCGTTTTTGTCCGATTCGTCCCGCAGACCGGAAATGCCTTCGACCGTCTTGGCATGCACCAGGTTCGCGATCTTTTCAATCAGAACCGCCTTGTTGACCTGGTAGGGAATCTCTGTGACAATAATGCGCTCACGGTCGCCGGAATACGTTTCAATTTCCGTACGGGCCCGCACGCGCACCCGGCCGCGTCCGGTCTTGTAGGCTGCACGGATACCGCTGACGCCGCAGATGATGCCGCCTGTCGGAAAATCCGGGCCGGGCAGCTCGGTCATCAGCTCATCGATCGAGATTTCCGGATTGTCGATGAGGGCAATGGCCGCATTGACGGTCTCAGCGAGATTGTGCGGCGGAATATTTGTCGCCATGCCGACGGCAATGCCGCCGGAACCGTTGACAAGCAGATTGGGAAAACGGGCCGGCAGGACGACCGGTTCCTGCTCACGGCCGTCAAAGTTCGGCTTGAAATCGACCGTATCCTTGTCGATATCGCGCAGCATCTCGAGTGTGATTCTGGCCATGCGTGCCTCTGTATAACGCATGGCAGCAGCCCCGTCGCCGTCGACTGAGCCGAAGTTGCCGTGGCCGTCCACAAGCATATGCCGGATCGAAAAATCCTGCGCCAGACGCACCATTGCGTCATAGACTGCCGAATCGCCGTGCGGATGATATTTGCCGAGCACATCTCCGACCAGACGCGCACTCTTGCTGTAGGCCTTGTCCGGCGTCATCGACAGTTCCCGCATCGAATACAGGATGCGGCGGTGGACTGGCTTGAGGCCGTCGCGCACATCCGGCAGTGCACGGTTGATGATAACCGCCATCGCATACGCGATGAACGACTTCTGCATTTCGTCGTTCAGATCTATCGGGACGATGGATCTGGTGATTTCATTTTCCAAAACCTGTTCCCCCTCCAGCGGCTAGACATCCAGATCAGCGACGAGCTTGGCATTCTCCTCAATGAAATCGCGCCGCGGCTCCACCGAGTCGCCCATCAGAATCGCAAAAGTCTCCTCGATCTCGAGCTCATCTTCCAGGTGCACCTGCAGCAGCGTGCGGTTCTCCGGATCCATGGTCGTTTCCCAGAGCTGCTCCGGATTCATCTCCCCAAGGCCCTTATAGCGCTGCACGCTGACGCCGTCACCCATTTCTTCGAGCACCTTCGGAAGCTCCTCCTCCATGTACAGGTAGCGCTCCTCATTTTTCTTCGAAACCTTATAGAGCGGCGGCTGGGCAATGTAGACATAGCCCTTCTCAATCAGCGGCCGCAGGTAACGGAAAAAAAACGTCAGAAGCAGAATCCGGATGTGGCTGCCGTCCACATCGGCATCGGTCATGCAGATGATCTTATGATAGCGCAGCTTCTCCTCGTCAAAGTCCTCGCCCATGCCGGCTCCGAATGCCGTGATCATAGCCTTGATCTCGGCGTTGCCGAGCGCCTTGTCCTGGCGTGCTTTCTCCACGTTCAGGATCTTGCCGCGCAGAGGCAGAATCGCCTGGAAGGCGCGGTCCCGTCCCTGCTTGGCACTGCCGCCGGCGCTGTCACCCTCCACAATGAAGATCTCGCAGCGGGACGGATCCCGCTCGCTGCAGTCGGCTAGCTTTCCCGGCAGTGTGGTTGATTCCAGCGCGCTCTTGCGCTGCACGACCGCCTTCGCTTTGGCCGCCGCCTCCCGCGCATGCCGCGCCGTCACGCACTTGTCGAGGATCTGTTTTGCCTGCTGCGGATGCTCTTCCAGGAACGTGCTGAGTCCTTTGGACAGTGCGTTGTCCACGAACGACTGCATTTCCTTGTTGCCGAGCTTCGTTTTGGTCTGGCCTTCAAACTGCGGCTCCGGCAGACGGACACTGATCACAGCACCAAGACCCTCGCGCACGTCCTCACCCTGCAGACGCTCACTCTCCTTGATCATCTTATGTTTTATTGCATAAGCATTCATCACACGCGTCAGGGCGTTCTTGAATCCGGTCAGGTGAGCACCACCCTCATGGGTCGCAATGCTGTTGGCAAAACTCAGAATCTGCTCCTGGAATCCGGCATTGTACTGCATGGCGATTTCCGCCACCATGTCGTCTTCCTCGCGCCGGAAATACAGCGGTTCTTCCGACAGTGCCTGTTTCTTGCGGTTGAGATACTGTACGAACTGGCGGATACCGCCGTCGTAGAGAAATGTCTGATGCTCATTGGCACCGCCGCGCTTATCGGTAATGGAAATCGTAACGCCCTGGTTCAGGAACGCCATCTCCCGCATGCGCACTTTGAGATCATTGTAGACAAAGTTGATGTCCGGGAAGACTTCGGGATCCGGGGTAAAGCGGATCGTCGTTCCCGTCTCGTCGGTATCGCCGATCTTACTGAGCTCGGTAAGCTTTTCACCGCGGGAGTATTCCTGCTGATAGATATGGCCGTCCCGTTTCACGGTAGCCGTCAGGTGCATGGACAGCGCATTCACAACCGACACGCCCACCCCGTGCAGGCCGCCGGAAATGTGGTAGCCTTCGCCGCCGAACTTGCCGCCGGCATGCAGGACCGTGAGGACCACCTCAAGCGTCGGCACGTGCTGCTGCGGATGCATTCCCACCGGGATGCCGCGGCCGTCGTCGGCTATTTCCACGCTGCCGTCTTCATGTATGGTGATGTCAACCTTGGTGCAGTGACCGGCCATGGCCTCATCAATGGAATTGTCCACGATCTCATAGACCAGATGATGCAGGCCGGCCAGGTCCGTGGTGCCGATATACATTCCGGGGCGCTTACGCACGGCCTCCAGTCCCTCGAGTACGCGGATCTGCGATTCATCATACGTTGTGGTGCCCTGCTCCATATTCCTCCTCAATATGCGACTGCAGAAAAAAACGCCCGCAATGCCCCCGCCGGGACAGCTTGCTGCCGGATCTCTCCGGCCTCGGGCGCTCCTCGTCGTGTTTGGATTTTCTGAAGTGGCCTTCCGGTCACCTTGAAAGCAATCATTATTTATAGTAAAGTATAGTCCTTTGAGGCCTTTTTCGCAAATATTTGCGGTACCATCGGACTATCTCCCCGGTCCAAGGCAAGCACAGAGATCCGCTGCCGCTGAGATCTCTGCTGCCCGCATCGGATCGGCGGCCTCCCTGCACAAAAAAGGACAGCGGCACCGGCTGTCCCTGGATCTTCCGTTGCTTCTGACGGTTCACCGCCGCGCTGCCTGGCTCCGAAGATGCGCTCAGAGCGGGCTGCTTCAGCAGCTGAAATCCGTTTCACTGAGCTCTGGATAGCAGAGCGGATAATCCCCGTATGCACCTTCCTCATGCCAGTGCAGAAAACTCCGTCCCTTCAGAAAGTAATCGTGGATGACGCCCGAACGCTTCGCATCCCAGGTACAGTCGACGCCGTACCACCGGCTCCCTATCCTGACATAGTTCCAGACGTGCGGACCGTCCGCGGCAAATCCGGCTGCCACAATACTGGGAATACCCAGCAGACCGCAGAGAAGCTTAAACGAGCGCGCAAAGCCCGTACAGACGGTCACTCTCCCGCCAAGACTACTCCATGCCGTCTGGTAGCCCCGCCAGTTCAGACGGTAACGTTCGCCGGACATATCTGCATATCTCACGTTTGTACAGAGCCAGTCATGTACTGCCCGGACCTTCTCATGCGTCTGCTGCCCTCCGAGACTGCCCATCGCCCTGACTGCCGTAAGGGCTGCACGCATAACCGAGCGGCGGTCCCTGGTATCCGCAAAGAGCCGCCGGTCCGGTCCGGACGGCGCGCTCTCAAAAGGCGTCACGGCCTGCATAAGCCCGTGCGGAGAAAGGCCGAAGGAAACAGACGTCAGGATCAGCTGACAGGAGGCAAGCCGCACAGAGTGCCCGGGCTGAAGTCTCCTGGCAACGTCTGACGGTATATCCGCGGCAAAACCGGCACTGCACATAAGTTCAGTTTCAACCAGCCAGGACAGCTCCGGGCAGTCCCCTGTCAGGGCAAGCACTGCCGGCCCGACTGCATTTCCCGCCATTTCCGGCCACGCAGGACAGGAATATTCCCTGCCGCCGGAAGCGCTCCGCCGAATAATCAGATCGGCGCAGAACGTGCGCTGCGGCAGCGGTACCGCATCAAGCGGTACCTGCACAGGCTCAGAGGAAGGACCGGTCCACAGCGCGCACGATGGGACAGCAGCAGCCAGGGCTCGCGGCAGCGGTCCAAGCTGGTTCACATAGTACGCAGATGCTCCATCCTCGGGACCACATGCACGGTCCGGAACACGGATGATACAGTTCCTGCTGCCAACGCCGCTGAGAAAGACTTTCTGCAGGCGGCCGCTCATAAGAGAGGAGGCAGCGCGGCCTTCTTCTGTGCTGCTCATGTCGCAGCCGCATCAGCCATCTGTGCCGCGCCGGCTTTCACTTCAATTCTGCTCCCTGCACCGATCAGCGCACTGTCTCTCGGATCTGCTGTTGTAATAAACACCTGCAGATCCTGCAGACTGCCAAGCAGATTGCGGCGGCGCTCCTCATCCAGTTCGGAGAGCACATCATCGAGCAGAAAAACCGGCATCTTCCCGGATACATCGCGCAGAATGCGCAGACAGGCAATTTTCACCGCGAGCATCAGAGTACGCTGCTGGCCCTGCGAGGCATAGCTTTTCACCGGCCGGCCGTTGATCGTGAAGATGACGTCATCCCGCTGCGGGCCTGCAACGCTCGCATACGCCAGTCTCTCCCGATGCGAGAGCGCCCTGAGCTCTGCCTCAATGTCCTCGCCGGGAAGCGTTGAATGGTAGGCGATTTCAATACGTTCATCCGAACCGGAGATTTCCTTGTGCACCTGCTCCACATAAGCATTCAGCTTGGCAATATACTTGAGGCGGTTGCGCAGAATAATCCGGATGCAGGGCGCCGCCTCCGCGTTGTAGGTCGCGATCAGCTCCTCCGCGTGCGGGGCATCCGGCTTCTTGAGCACCTTGTTTTTTTCCGCCAGCAGACGCGCGTACTTGCGCAGGGCGTCCACATAGGTCGGACGGATCTTGCTGATTTCGCTGTCCAGGAGATTGCGCCGCAGACCCGGGCCTTCACGGACAGTACGGATATCGTCAGGCGAAAAAGAGACCGTCAGCAGTGTGCCGATGATCTCTTTGATGGTGCGCACCGCACTGCCGTTCTTCTTGTAGCTTTTCCGGCCGTCCGGCAGTATAGCTGCCTCAATGCTCCCGCGGCGTCCGCCCTCCCGGTACTCAACTCTCACGTAGGCACTCTCGGCGCCGCCCCGCACCAGGGAAGTCTCCGCTCCAGGACGGAACGACTTACCGTTGGCCGCAACTGCCGCTGCCTCAATGAGATTTGTTTTCCCCTGGGCGTTTTCCCCGTAGACGACATTGACCCGGCTGGAAAAGCCGCTGAGATCGAGACGGGCGTAATTCCTGAAATTGTAGAGTCTGATCCGGGTTATTTCCATCCGAACGAATGCTAGCGGTTCACCTGAATCGGCAGGATCAGGTATCCATAGGACTGGATACCATGCCGTTCGAAGGCACACGGACTGGTGCTGGTATTGAAAACCATCTCCACCTCTTCGTCCTCAATCGCTTTGAGAACATCCATCACAAAACGGCCGTTGAGCGCAATGCGCAGGTCGTCTCCCTGCGTGATTGCCGGCAGGGACTCACTGAGCTGACCGGCCTGTGAGGCTGCTTCCAGGCTGAGATCGTTGTCATGAATGTCGAACATGACCACGTTGTTCTCCTCGCCGCTCGCAATCACGCTCGCCCGCTGCAGTGCCTCAAGCAGCATCAGGCGGTCTGCCCGCACTCTGATCGCAAAACTCTTTGGGAACAGGGAATCGTAGCGCACATACCGGCCTTCCAGGAGCTGCGTCGTAATCTCTGTGGTCCCAACCGAAAAACAGGCCCGGCTCGCATCAAAGCGGATGGACATCTCCTCTTCCGTGTCCTGCATGGCGCGCACTGCTTCCCTGAGTGCCCGCGACGGAATCACAAAGGAACCTTCCATATCAGAAAGGATCGTATCGGAGCGCACCGCCATCCGGAAACCGTCAAGCGCCACCAGTGTCAGCCGGTCCTTCTCAAGCTGGAAGAGCACTCCGGTCAGGATCGGTTTGTCTTCGTTCACCGCTACTGCAAACACGACCTGCTCGATCATGCGGCGCAGCTGCGCCTGCGGCAGACTGACCGGCGCTGTTTCCTCGACCTGCGGCGGCACTGGGAATTCGTCCGCATTCTGCATCCGCAGATCCACTTTGGCAGAGAGGCACTGCAGATACAGCGCCGACTGCCCGGAGGTCGTCACTGTCACGTCTGCATCCGGCAGCCGGCGTACAATTTCTCCAAGCAGTCTTGCTGGCACGGCCGCCCGGCCGTCGTTATTGACAATGGCATCAAGCTCGGTCCGGATCGAAAGCGTTGAGTCCGTGGCCCGCAGCACAACGCGGTTGTCCCGGCACTCAATCAGTATGCAGTCCTGGATAGTGTTCTGGACCTTGCCGATCGCGTGCTGAACCGCACTCACAGCTTCATTGAGATCAGATCTGGTGCAGACGAATTGCATGCCTTTCCTCCTTATCTCTTATATATTTAGGCAGTCATGGTGGTAGTAGGGGGCGTGGACCGGGTGGACGGAGCCCGCAAAGCCTGCCGTCATGCAGGCTAGAGGCTCCCTGCCGCCGGCGGATGGGCTCTGCACAGACGGCTCATAAATGAGGCGCACTCGTGGGCGCACCGTGCACAGTTCAGGGCTGTCTGAGCCCGGCCGCTGCCGGCAGCCGGATGCCGCTCAGTTGTCCCCCGCAGCCGCAGGGCCCGAATCATCCACGCGCCGTGGAAAGCACTGCCGGGGCCGCTTCCTGCCGCTCCCGCCGGCGGCGGGTTTCCCGGTGGACGGCTGCCGGAAATCAGGTGTTTCGCAGCCGCGCCATCAGATCGTCTATGTCTTTCTTTATATTGGCATCCGAATGCATCGCTTTGGCTATTTTTTCCTCTGCATGCATGACTGTCGTATGATCTTTTTTACCAAAAAACTCGGCGATTTTCGAGTAACTCAGTTCCGTCATGTCCCGGATGATAAACATGGCCACCTGGCGCGGAAAGACAATATCTTTCGACTTGCGCGGGCTGCGCAGGTTCTTTTCATCGACGCCGTAGAATTCACAGACCGCATCAAGCACACGCTCGGGAGTGACGTTTTTCTGTTTCTGAGAGGCGAAAAGTTCCGCGAGTGCCCGGCGTGCCAGGTCTTCATCAATAAAACGGGTGCCAAGCGAAGCACGGTTCAGATCCGTGTAGGCTATGACACGCTTCAGGGCTCCCTCGAGGGTCCGGATGTTGGCGTTTGGCTGACTGGCAATATAATAGAAGACCTCGTCGCGAATCGGCAGGCTGCCCGGACGCTGCAGCCGTTCCGCCTTCTTCATCAGAATGGCCACCCGGGTCTCATAGTCCGGCATCTTTATGTCAGCGATAAGACCCTGCTCGAAGCGCGATACGATGCGTTCCTCGAGCTGCTCAAGTTCCTTCGGCGGCCGGTCGGATGAAATGATGATCTGCTTGTTGGCCGTCTGCAGCTCATTGAATGTGTGAAAGAATTCGTCCTGCGTCTTGTCTTTGCCGGCAATGAACTGAATGTCATCAATCATCAGGACATCCACTCGGCGGTACTTGTTGCGGAACTGCTCTCGCATGTCAATGTTGGCGTTCGTGCGGCCGATCATGTTCACCAGTTCGTTGGTAAACTTCTCGCTCGTCACATACACAATCTTCCGCGTTGGATCGTCACGCAGGATCGCGTTGGCGATCGCGTGCATCAGATGTGTCTTGCCAAGCCCCACGCCGCCGTACAGAAACAGCGGATTATAGACAAGACCGGGACTGTTGGCGACGGCCAGGGCCGCATTGCTTGCGAACATGTTGCTTTCGCCGACAACAAATGTATCGAAGGTATGTTCCGGGTTGATCGCGGCAGAGCCTTCGGAGCCGGACGCAGGCGAAGAAGCCAGTTCGCGCACGTCCGGCACATGCCGGGGAGGCGGCGGCTGTTCGCGGGGGCTGTACGGTGCCGGCAGCTCCTCAGCCGGAGGATACGGTGCCTCCGGATAATTTGCGGCTTCCGGCTCCTCCACTTCGGCCGGCTCAACATCCTCCATCAGGAACGGATCGAGATCAAGTTCCGGTGCAAGCGGCTCATACTCCCGCTCCGGTTCCACCTCCGGCTCTGCCTCTTCCTCTGCTTCCGGCTCACTTGCAACTGCGCGGTCATAGAGCTCCTTTTCCTGTGGCGAGACAAAGCATACGCTTATGTTCCGGTTCGGCTGGCCGTTGATCTCCTCGTAGGCAGACTGCAGCGCCTTCTGCACCTTGTCCGCATACTTCTGCTCCATGATCTTCTTGTGCTGGTCGTTGGAGACCTCGAAATAATAAATATCGTCTTCTTCGAGGAACGGATACGTCCGCTTGAACCAGATCTGAAACTGAAAGTCCGCGAGCTCCTGTTCGATCAGCGTGAGGGCTTTTTTCCAAATGACATCATAGCCGGCCATGCACAACCTCTTCCTACTTGTTTGATGGAGCCAGGGCATCCTGCCCGCTGCCAGAGCGGAGTTGTACACGGCGTTTCCACACCATACCCCCCCAACTTGCCGCAGGTCCGGGCCTGCAGGCCGCGAATGCAGATCCATACTATCACAAATCCGCCGGCATTCGCAAACAACTCCGATCGCTTGATAGAGCCATTTTTTGCTCATTCAGACAAACGAACCGGACCGATGTCCAGGTTGATCCCCAGCGGGAATACACCGTCAGAAACGGCGACGCGGAGCCATTTGCGCTGCAGCTGTCCCACTTCTATTATCCACGTATCCACTAAGTTATCCACAGGTAATGATGTAACATAGCAAAGCCACCGGCGAAATATTACATTAAAAACTTAAAAGCATGATTGAGCCATTCTTCCTGCAGCCGAAATGGTGGATAAAATGGTGGATACCGTGGACAAGGTGGACAGACAACGTCGGCAGTGGCGGCAAAATATATCACGGATTCTGTGCGTCAATATCTTATTCACCGGTGGGGATGCGCATTATGCGCATGAGGACGGCCGGGTGGAGCTTCTGGGGACACAAAAAGACCCGCGCTGCGGGCCGGTGCATGGAAATGTGCCTTAGCGGTATCCGGGCGCATAGACACGAAAAGTGTTATCAAGGCAGTAGGCACCCAGCCTTCCCCCCTGAACGCATCCGCAGTCGACAGCGATGTTGTTGGCGAACGAAAAGATCTCAGAAGCGCCATCACGGCGTATCTCGGCCGTCCACTTATGACCGCTGACAACGGTGCGTTCGTCCGGCAAAATGGGTTCATAATAGTCGAAGCCGCGCCGCATGAAATCCCGGAGTGTCCAGTCGGAAAAGCGCGGCCGCTCCAGAAAGCCCCTTGTTGCTTCGTGTACCAGAATAAATTTTCTGCTTCCGACACTGGTTTCCACGACAGCCGGGGCGTTCTCCAGATAATGAAGGATCTCACGACGTTTATCGACAGGAAGGGCACGAAACTGTCTGAGCGTCGAGGAGCCGCCGTCAAGCATCCAGGCGGCATAGAGCATCTGATCAAACAGGGAGGCGCGGGCGCGGCCTTCCTCGGGCCGGAAACCGAAATGAGGCCCGAGGCGCAGCAGAAAATAATCATGATTACCGGGGATGTATGTTATTTCCGGTCGGAAGATCACATCACAGAGGACATCCATTGAAGCTGGTCCGCGGTCAATGGCGTCTCCGAGAACATACAGCCGGTCGCACTTGCGCAGGTTCATGCTTGTGAGAAGCCATTTGTACTGATCGATACAGCCGTGAATATCGCTCATCACCCACTGCACAGGCGGGTCGTCTCCCAAAGGTATTCCTAAAGGCATGGAGAACAGCGGTCTTTCGGCATTGAGCGCTGCAAGCGCTTCTTCCGGTGTGTAGCTTTCCCTCTCGTGCAGTGCTCCGAGGCCGAAAGGCGCAGTCAGTTCGCAATCATCCGGGGACGGCGAAGCTTCTGAAGTACCGAGGGTCTTTTCCGTCTCCATGATCAGGTTGCCTTTTCCGGCTGATTCCAGCCGAATTTCTCGTAAGTCTCACGGATTCCGCTGAGAATCTCCTTCTGCAGCTTTTCGTTTGCTGCCGACTCTTTCCGGAGATTTGCAAGTACCGAAAGTGCTTCTTTGAGTTCATCCATCAGACGGCGGCTTCGCACTGTCTCTTTGGTCAGCTGTTCAAGCTGTTCGTCATTGCCTGCGGGATCAAAGTCCTTGTTTTCCTGCAGATCACGTAGCACGCGCTGCACAGTGTGCAGATCTCCTTCGAGCCGGTTCACTTCCTCCTGCGACTCCTCAAGCTTACCCGCAATCTTCTTGTGCTCCCGCCTGGCAAGTTCAAGTGAATGCAGCTGCTCTTTCAGATGTCTGTCCCGCTCCTCCAGATTATGCATGGAACTCTCCCCTCTCAGATTCTTGTATCTCTTCCCCCTCTTTTAACCGCATCGGTCAGGCGGCAAACGGCAGGCGCGCGGCTCAGCAGGTGCTGCCGGTCTGTCCCGGCTCTGTCTGGGCATACATCGCGAGAGCTTTCTGCAGGCTTTTCCGAACAGCCTGCCGCAGATCTGCCGGCTGCAGCAGCTCAGCAAGATCACTGTAGAGAAGCGCAAACCGGAGAAGCGTCGGACGTGGTGCCCGGATGATGGCGATCAGCCACTCATCGCTGCCGGAGCCGAATGACACGTCGTCGCCAAACTGGCTGCGGATACTCCCGATAGCGCTGCGCTTTACGCTGAAACGTGCGCTGCAGGGACGGGCCGGCTTCTCACTGCTGAGCTTGCGGGCGGCTGCGTCGAATATCCGCACATCGTGCAGTTCACTGATGCTCTGCTGCATCACTGTACCATCCTCAAAGCGGCAGGTGACGAAATGCCGGCCGCCTTCGGTGCTCATCAGAAGCGGCTGGAAATGACGACGGACAAATGATCTTACCCCATCACCGCTGACCGGGAAATCTGCTGCGATGTATTTCTGCATCCGCACTGCCTGTTCCAGAATCCAGACACTGCGCGGCTCACTGACCTGGGAAGCCCGGGACCGAAAATGCAGATTTCCCATCCGGCCGATCCGTCCGGCCAGATCTGCTTTCCTGGCTGTGCTCAGTGCATGATTGGCCTGGACGCTGTCGAGTATCTGCTGCAGCTCCGGCTCGGTGAACGGATGAAGCAGGTAAAAACCGGACCGCAGCATACTTTCCTGTCCTCCGCTTACGCGCCGATGCTCGTGATACTTGATTTCGTCCCGGTATTCGGCCAGGTCGCTGAGCAGACGCCGGAGAACTTTTGGTTTTACGTCAATACCATGCTCCCTGCGCAGCAGCTCCCTGATTTCTTTTTGAGAGAGCGGATGATCCTGATCTGTGTGGTGCCAGAGAATCTCCATGATCCGGACGCTCAGAGATCCGTCAGCCATGCTATCCTCCTTCCATAAGCTGCCCGTTCGGGCCGGCCCTTCAGCCCCGGCCTCTGTTTTTACTATACGCAGACCGGTGCGCCGTTTCGGGCCTATCCTGGACTTGGAAAGAAGGGATATGCTGTTTCGAGCCTATCCAGATGCGGGTGCTGGGATATGCCGCCCGCAGCCTGTGTGACTTCCGCTGAACACGCCGATTCTGAACCGACAAAAAGGCCGCCCGCCGGTCTGAATACCGGTGAGCGGCCCTGTAGGCAGTGCAGTGTACCTCAGTTCCTGGGCTGATCCACGAACTTGACGTATTCCTGCAGTCCCTCGTACTGTTCGTCTGCACGGGAACCCGCGCGGGCGAATACGCCTCTGGCATCATCCTTGGTCAGCTGGCCGGAGGCAACGAGAGAGACGACAAAGGCAGCGAACGCTTCGGAAAGATCCTCTGCCGTGAGCTGTTCTGTGCAGCGCGTTGAGCAGATGAGATCGCCGAGCGTATCGTTCCACATGATCCCGACCAGAGATTTGACATCGCCGAACCGGTCCTGCAGCTCGTCCATGAAAGTCTGGGCCATTACCCGGAACTGGGCGGCCGGCGCCGGACCGTCCTCCCCGCCGCCGGGCTCGACGGCTGTCAGCAGAATCCGGTCAAGGAGACTCGCTGTCTGCTCAGCGTCGAGTCCGGCCTCCGCCACGTACACCCAGAAAAAAGAGGCAAAGATGTCAATGAAAACCCCTTCGGGAATCTCCGGATCGATCAGTGTCCGGCGCGTCATAAAGCCGTCTTCATCGGTGACAGCGAGTGAGGCGAGTCCGTGCACTTCTTCGTCAATATCTTCGAGCGTTTTGGCGAAGTCGGAGATCAGATCATCCATCTTTTCTGTTTCAGCACTCATGATTCTTCCTCCTCATTCAGCTGTCCCGGCCGCGGCAGCACCTTGTCCCGCTCAGCGATGACCTGCAGAAGCAGGCCCTTGATTTCCTCGACCGACAGGTCATGCGCTTCCGCGTACATACGCAGAAAATCGCCGAGCATGCCGCCTACGTTGTCAGCGTCCATATTGCGGCCCTGAACCGCACTCATGGCAAAAGTGTCCGCCTTCTGTGCCAGGGCATACCCGCACAGAACGTCCATCTGCGGATTCCTGCCGTCACTGCAGGTGGCACCGCTGACGAAATCCAGCATTGCCTGGCGGCACTTGTCTGCACCAGTATTGTTTTCTTGTGTCATACAATTCTCGCCGCGGCATCCCGCGGAGGGACGCAGCGCGCGATCTCCTTTCCTCATACCGGCCGGCAGCCGGACTTAACTCTGCCCAGCGCCGTCCTGCTTATCTGACTGCAGGGCTTTTTTGTCGCTCAGGAGCATTTCATATGTGTTTGTCAGGATCTGCTCAACATCATCTTCCGTGAGGGTTCCATCCATCAGCGGCAGCAGCAGGAAAGCCCGGAAAGCATTGGCCCATTCTGCGGGCGACATGTTCGGGGAGCTGAACGCAGACACGCCGATCTCACCGGCTGAACCGTTCCAGGCGACGGCTGCCATGGCGCGCACGCCATCGCCGCACCGGCGCTTCAGTGCGTTTTTGTATTCAAAGGCAGTCTCCGAGAAATTCTCCAGCTGTTTCTGAATGGCCTGCTGATCCTCGAGGCGGCCGACACCGGAATTTTCGCGGTAATCGGCCACGCTGGCTGCTGACTGCTCCACCAGGGCCATCTCAAGAATGTCACCCACAAGACGCAGGATTCCATCGAGGTCCAGGTTTTCCTGTTTGACGTAGTCCCAGAAAAAGGCACCCAGAAGATGCACAAAATCCTCCTGCAACATTTCAGCGGACAGCGCAGCCATGGAAACAAGGTCAGAAGTGCCTTCCTCCCCAAGGGGCGGTCCGATGACTGCCCACAGTCCGGCGGCGCCGTAGGCCTCTGCCCCGCAGTAACTGATGTTCTGGTCGAAGGCTTCGGCAATTTTTTTCAGATCATATTCGATCTGCTTCATCAGGTCCTCCTTACGCGCGTTTGGGACCGTTCTGGAGCATACGCAGCACCAGATCCCTGATCTCGTCCTGAGTCAGCTCGCCTTCCGCGTACGTGCCCAGCATCTTTCCGAGCATACCCACGACGGCGTCGCGGCTTAAGTATGCGCTGCGGGAAACGGCAATGTGACTGTTAGCGCCATCCTTGAGCACATACCCGCACAGATACTGGGCGGGCTGACTCGGTCCGTCCACAAGCGCCATGACGCTGGTACCGTAGTTCTGCAGGGCTTCCTGACATACGGCGGCAGCAGTTTTCTCTGTATCTGCCAATTTTTCCTCCTTGCGGCGTTCTGCACGCGCAGCCGCAGAGGCTGCCTGCAGTCCTGTCTGATTGTTGAGCGCGCCGGCGTCTGTGCGGCGGCTACCTTATTATTGTAACCAATTTTCTTAGGCCGGGAATACCTTGTCCGGGCACAGAATCGCCATCCCATACGTCCAAACCGGGACAGAAGATGACAGGCAGCTGCTCTGCAACGCTTTTTGTGTCCAAGCGGCAGCCTGCGGCGGAAAGGAGAAGCGCAGTTTCTGCCCCGTTCACCGCCTTACGGTGCCTGAAGACAGGGAGTTTTGCGCAAAGATCTGTTGAAAAAGGTAACCCTCTATACAGACGGAGCCTGCTCAGGAAATCCTGGACCAGGCGGCTGGGCCTATGTACTCGGTTACAACGGCCACGAAAAAGAAGGATCCGGCTATGCGCCGGAGACGACCAACAACCGTATGGAGCTTCTCGGTGTCATCGAAGGTCTGCAGGCGCTCAGAGAGCCGTGTGAGGTCGACATCTACTCAGACAGCAGCTACATCTGCCAGGCCATCAATCAGCACTGGGTGGACAGCTGGAAGGCCAAAGGCTGGAAGCGGCGGGAGGGCCAGCCGGTCAAGAACCCGGACCTGTGGCAGGAACTGCTCTCACTTATGAGCCGGCATAAGGTGCATTTCCATCAGGTAAAGGGGCATGCAGGTAACCCGCTCAATGAGCGTTGCGACCAGCTTGCGACTGGGGAAATCAGCCGCCACCGCGGTAAAAAATAAGAAAGCCTGCAGAAGAAGCGCTCAGGCCGTATCTTCTGGGAGCTGGATGCAGCGTCTTCCTTGAGGAAGACATACCGAAAGCTTCCATTTCAGGACCTGTCGTCATCCGCTGCCTTGAAACCCGCGGCGCGCAGCGGTCTGCCGTCCGCGTCCACCAGCACGGTGAGGCCTCCCGCATAGCCGCTCTGGACAAACAGGTACTGCACCCCCGTTTCCTCGTCTGTGAAGACCAGGCGGAGCCCGCTTCCAAGAGGATTTCCTTCCTTGCCGGTCAGAACAAAACGATCTTTTTTCAAAGCTGTGCCTCCTTCAGGACAGCGCCCAGCGGGCGTGACTGCCAGACGCATTTTTCGTGACAATCAGCTGCCGGTCGATCTCATTTTTGAGTTCAGTGACATGAGAGATAATCCCAACCAGCTTATTGCCTTCTGTCATGCCCTGCAGAATCCGGACCGCATCACGCCGCGCATTGTCGTCGAGCGAGCCAAAGCCTTCATCAATAAACATGATATCCAGCTGCACAGCCGCAGAGTACTGCTCAATGATATCTGCCATCCCGAGCGACAGCGAGAGCGCCGCCATAAACGATTCACCGCCGGAAAGCGTATCAATATTGCGGGTGGCATCTGTGCTGCGGGAGTAGACAGTGAGATCGAGTCCGCCGTTGCTGCCCTGGGCGCCTTTGCCGTAGTCGAGCAGCCGCAGCTCATATTCACCGCCGGTCATCTCACGGTAGCGGCGGTTGGCAGCAGCCAGAATATCCTGCAGGTAATAGCGCAGGACAAAGGTCTCCAGATCGATGCGGGCACCCGTGAGCTTCCCCGAAAGGCGCTTGTCCAGATAATCGAGGCGTCCGGCCTGCTGCGCCGGTCCGCGGTAGGCCTCAAGTGCCTCTTCGAGCGAGCGGGTCAGCAGTTTTGCCGACTGTTCGGCGGCTTCTGCCTCTTTACTCTGATCGAGCGCTGCATCCCGCTTCTGCCGGGCGGTTTCCACGGCCTGCCGGCTGCGCTCAAGATCCGGACGGGTGCGGCCGGCAGTTTTTCCTTCTGTGTGCGCCTGCAGTTCCCTGGCTGCCCTGAAGTCTTCCTCGTAGGAGCGGCACTCGCCGTCCAGCGCTGAAATCTGCTGCTTCAGATCGGGAACGTTGTAGCGGTGCCACTCTTCCTCACTCAGACTGCGCCTATCCAATTCCTGCTGATAGCGGTCCCGGGCTTCGGCAGCTTTCTTTTCCAGTCTTGGAATCTCCTTATGCAGCTGCTCAATGCGGGCCTCACTGGCACTGACAGCGCTGCTGCTCTTCTGGGCGGCAGCTTTCTTCTTTGCACTGCGCTGCTCAGCGGCCCGCAGTACTTCTTCTGCTGCAGCGAGTTCCGCTTCTGCCTGTTCGCTTGAGGCATAGGAAACCTGTTTTTTCAGGGCTTCCAGACGGGAGGTTCCGGCAGACCATTTTTCGCTGGTCTCCTGCCGGCGTGCTTCTGCCTGCCTGACCTTCTCCTGCAGCGCCGGGAGATCCTTCCTCTGTTTCTTCTGGGCAGCCTCAAGCTCAGAGCGCCTCTCTACCTGTTCGCTCAGCTGATTGTGGAGTTCCTTGAAAGCATTCATAAGGCTCTGCAGACAGTCCTGTTCATCGTCCGGGAGCCCAAAGGCATAAGCGGCCCCAACAGACCGGACTTCCTTATAGACAGAGTCGAACTGTTCCCTCGCTTCCTGCATCCGGCTTACCGCCTGACCGGCCGCCTGAGAACTTTCCGTGTTCGTCTCTGTTATTCTGTCCAGTTCCTGTTTGAGCTGCTCAAGTCTCTCCTGGCTTGGTGCGCCAGCCTGCAGCCGGGCCGGCGACGGATGTGCAGTGGAGCCGCAGACCGGACACGGCATTCCAGGCTCAAGTGCAGCCGCCAGTATTCCGGCCTGACTGTCGTAGAACGCTTTCTGCGCAGCATTGAACTGCGCCTGTGCCGCTGCGAGCTGCGCAGCTACTTCCTGATACACTTTCTGCGCTTTTACACTGTTTCTGAAGTGCTTGCGCCAGGTGTTGAAGCTTTCTACGGCACTGTGCACGAGTTTCCCTGCCTGCCTGCAACGCTCCAGCTCCAGTGGAGCGTCCTGGAGACTCTCGAGCTCAGCGTGGGTCGTGTCCATAGATTTCTGCAGTTCCTCAGCCTGGCTGCTGATTTTTTTGCGGTCTGTTTCTGCCCTCGAACGCTTTCGCTTAAGCTGCAGGAGTTCTGCTTCCACCTGCGCCGCATCATGCAGAATACTGAGCGCGGATTCCACCTGCTGTTTCTTCTTTCCGAAGCTAAGCCGTTCGCGTTCAGCATCAGATGCGGCCGCCTCGGCTGCCTTCTGGTCTTCCAATTGCTGCGTCTGAAGTCGGGGGAGGCTCTCGAGCTCGTCCTGCAGCGACCCTTTCTTCTCGACGAGCGTTTTTTCTCCGTCTGCGACCGGAGTCCACAGCTGCAAAACAGCCTGTGCATCCTGGAAATTCTTCAGCTGCACCTTCTTAGCTGCAATCTCACTGCTGCGCTCTTCAAGTGCAGCAAGCCTGGCGGCTGCCTGTTCGGCGTCCTGAAAGAGTCCAGTAAGGAGCTCATCCTCCTTGAGTGCGGCGGCTGCCCGATCGTATGCTTCCGTACAGATGTCTTTCTGTTCGGCTGCGGCTTTTGTCTTTGCTTTTAGATATTCCAGCTGCTCACCGAGGAGCCTCAGCACCTGTTCTGCCTGCGAGATGTCCGGACTGGCTGATTCAGCCGCGCTGCGGGCCGCACATAGCAGAGCCTCATTTTCCATGTCATGCGGAACCTGAACCTGAGAGCACAGACTGCTGATTCTGTTCCAGGCAGTGTGCGAAGCGTTCTGCTGCTGCTTTGCCTTTTCATGCACAGCTGACTGAATATCCCCAAATATACCTGTGCCAAACAGTTTGCGCAGAATACGTCTTTTCTCCATGGGTTCAGCGTTCAGAAAAGACATAAACTCGCCCTGGGCCAGCATGGCGATCTTTGTGAACTGCTCTTTGGAAAGACCGATAAGGTCCTGCAGATACTGATCAATTTCGCGCTTGCCGGTTGGGGCCGTGCCGCTGGGGACAAGCAGCTCCACGCTCGCCTCATCCCGGGTGAGCTCGCCCTTCCTGGCACCGCGCTTAATCGCGCGCCAGCGCGGCGGTGTGCGGCGCACGGTGTATTCCTTGCGGTCTTCGCCGCTGCCGGCAGCGAAAGTGAGTTCAACGTAGGACTCGCCGGCGTCCGCATACTGGCAGCACAGCTCGGTCGTATCGTTTTCTTTCTGCGATCCGCTTGTCTCCCCGTACAGGGCAAATGAAATGGCATCAAAGATGGTGGTCTTGCCGGCGCCCGTGTCGCCGGTGACCAGAAAGAGATCAGAGCCGATGTCCTCAAAAGAAATCACCGTTTCCTTGGCGTAGGAACCGAACCCTGCCATTTTAATCTGCAGCGGTCTCATTTGTTTTCCTCCAGTTCTGCCAGGATTTCAGCCAGAATGCGCTGGTTTTCTTCGTCCGCGTCATCCCCGAGAAAGTCGATGCACAGCTGCATCGGGTCAATCTGCCGGCGTTCAAAGTGCACTGCCTCCCCGGCTGCCGGCTGCGTCATATCCACAGCGTGACGATAACCAAGCAGGCGCGGAAAAGCGTGTCTGAGACGGCTGCTGATTACAGTGCTGTCCGTATTTTTTTCTCCTGTGAGAATGACTTCTATATAGTCACCGCTTGGCTGCCCCGTGACTTCGTCGAGCGTGCCTTCCAGACGCCGCACCGCGTGCAGCGGCCTGAGCGGCAGCCGCTCGATCTCCGGCTCACCGTCCGCCAGCAGATCGACGGCCACGATGCTCTTGTGCTGACCACGTTCACTGAGTGAGTAGGCAAGGGGCGTGCCGCAGTACCAGGCTCTTTCCCCGACCCGCATCGGCTTATGAATGTGACCGAGTGCAGCGTAGTTGAAGGCAGAGAGAATCTCTCCCGGAACTGCATCCAGGTTGCCCCTCTGCGGCAGCTCGGAGTCCATGCGTTCCACATCTTCCGCGGCTTCGCCGGCAGGGACATAGAACTGATGCGAAACAAGGACGCGCCGTTCTCCTTCCGGCGCTTCTGTCGCGGAAACAAGCCTGTCAACTGCCTGGGCGTAGGTAAGCGGAGTTTCGGCGTCGAGCATGGCCCGCACTGCTCCGGGACGCACGAACGGCAGCAGATAGAAATGGACCGGACCGTCCTCGTCGTGCAGGGTAACGCACTCGGGCCCTCCGTTTTGGAGCCGTCCGGCCACATAAACGCCGGCAATTTTCAGAATATCCTGATAAAGATTGATCCTCTCTCCATTGTCATGATTACCACTGATAATCATGATTGCGGCTTCCGGCACCGCCTCTTTCAGGGCCGTCACGAAATCGCTGAACATAGCGACGGCATCCGGTCCTGGATCGGATTTGTCGAAGACGTCGCCCGCAATCAGAACAGCGTCTGGTTTTTCGTCTGCGGCCGCCTGCACAATCTGATTCAGAATGTGCAGCTGATCATCCCGCAGATCATGGTCCCGCAGCCGGATACCGAGATGAAGATCGGACAGATGAAAGAATCTCAAGCGAACCCCCTTTGTGTGATGATTCCCTGTCTGCCGCTGGCAAACCGGGACCGGATCTTGAATAGTGTCTATGTGTCAACGTACTGCTTTTGTCAGAACAGTGCAAGTCCGCGGCACTGTGCAGCCGAGCGTAAGAATTTCTCGTTTGTTGATAAAACCTTGATAAAAAAGTTGAGGGCTATGGATTCCTATTATAGTGAAGGAGGATTCATTGACGAGCTCCTGCACGTGCCTGGCGCACGCGTGGGAGCACGAGAATCCCCCCTTCGGGTGAATTACGTGACTCGCGCAATTTGAAGCAGATGTCACATGATGAGTCAAAATGGAAGAGAGCTTGAAGGTTTTCTATGCAAAGAATCAGGTACACGCTTGTACTCATTGCCTTGGTTTGCGCAATCATCTCTACAACGGCCTCAACTGCCTTGGCGGATGGTGGTTATTACTACGATGCTTTTGATAGTGGTTTTACGGCGGGTCAGACCTTCAACAAGATCAACGACCGCATGGTAGATGACCAGAATGTGAAAGCATCGCAGGTGTACGACAGTGTGATTAAAGTAGGCGGCGTGACCAAAAGCGGTGCGATACAGCAGTCTGGAGGACTGCATCGCTATGAGGGTGCGGCACAGGGCAGAGTAACGTTGACCTTGCAAGAATGCGGCAATGGGACCACTAAAGTAAAGGGCATGCTTTTCGTTTATGGCACAACAGCACGAGTAATAACAGACAGATCTCATTACTGGGGGAATTGGGATTTCTGAGGCATAGGCGGACACAGATTCATATTGCAGAAGAATATCCAGAGCGTGCTGCTTTATGACCTTCCACCTTTTCGGCTCGTCTCTGGAGCAGTCCATGTCACGCTCTATACTGTTCACTTTTTACATTGCCTTAGTGCAGAGTTAGAACAGATTCATAATGTGACTGCACAGACGACCGATCTGACGGTCGGTTCACTCTGGGGCGTACTATTGAGATGCGTGATACTGACATAGCTCTTACACCTTGCAGGAGCTCGAGCAGAATCTTAAGAATCTGCACTTGCTTTGCGCCAGGCAAGGTCCATACGATCTGATACTCACGACTAATCCGCTTCGTTGTGTCATGCGGGGGAACTGGGACACCGTGGATTCCGACTGTTGACCTGTCTGAGCGTTTGTGTCGGAACCAGCGGGCTGGTTCGGGATTCGAAGACACATCAGTTTCCGGGCAGGCGGCCCACGGCGTCCCGACGCCTCCTGAAGCCCCCAATCATATGAAAACAGCATTGTGCCTGCATGAATATGTGCGATTAAGGAACTGTCGACATTTAATCTTTCTATCGTCGAATAGATAATTGGCTTAGACGCGACGTTTTATCGAGTTGCATTAGAAAGCTTATTCACCGACAGTTCCCAATTAAGAATCTATACATATAAATACATAGTTTTAGAATAGTATGTCTCATACACTCTTCTACACCAAGAACTGAAAGGAGCCTCACGTTGATTATCAGGAAGAAGCCGGTCGCAGCAATCACTGTAGCTGCAGTTCTTCTGTTTGGGGGATGTCAGGCAACGCCAGAGCAATCCGTTATCGCGACCAGAATGGTCGAACTTGAACCTGTTGCAGGTTCATCGTCAACCGCATCTTCTGCGCCTGCTACTGCCCACGATGAAATGTGGCAGGACGAAATGGAAATAGCCGGGATGAAGATTGTCATAGATGCTGATGTTGAAACACCCCAGGCTGATACATTTCCAGTGGTCAAAGTGCGTCCGACCGGGTTTTCTGCTGACACGGTGCAACGTATTCTTGATTATTTTGCAGGCAACGCTGTACTTCGCGATCTCAATGCCGATGTACCGTGGATGACCCGTGATGTGCGTGACCAGATCATCGTTGAGGAGCTTCGCTTTCAGCACGACTGCGGTGTGCGAAATGATATTCTACCGGAAGAAGTAGCAGCCCACATGGACGAATTGTATGGCACGCCTCCCGAAGCCGCTGAAGCCGCCGAGATTCCACGAGATGATGTCAGCACCGTCTCTGAGTCAGTCTACTTCGATACAGGTAAGACCGTACCGGGGACAATGATTTTGGAGGACAGCCGCCAGGACGCGAATAAAGCATTTTTAGAAGTTTCAGATTTCGGTTTTTTCGGGGGGTACACAAATGAACGACACCAAGAGGAGTCTGCGGCTGGCACTGGCCTGACCGCCGAGGAGGCAGCATCTGCTGCCAAGGTGACGGCTGATAGTCTGGGATTTGACTATATGGATGTATCAGATGTTCGGGTCGCTGATCGCTATTCTAATCTCGCCGCGGGAACAACAGACAGCGATCAGCAATGCTACTTGGTACTCTTCTCCAGAACGTATGCTGGAGTGAAATCTCCGTTCGTAGAGTTGCGTGCGTGGCGTAACTCGGGCGCTGCTGGCGACAGTTCCGAGCAATACCGCGCCCCATGGACGCCGGAGTACCTTGAACTTATGATCAACGAGAACGGCGTTGTCTGGCTTCGCTGGCAGAATCCAGTCGAGATAGTCAATGTTGAGCATGATGACATTGACATCATCAGCTTTGAGCAGGCCAAACAGGATTTCGCAGAAAGCATGCGACTTGTTCTGACCGGAACGGATTTCTTATCAGATATGGAAGAGGATGTTGCCTCTGGCTTGATGGACAACAACGAAATCCACATTAACAAAGTCGTTCTGGGAAACGAGTTTTTTCCTGTGAAAGACTCAAAGGATGAGTATCAGCTTATGCCGTGCTGGATCTTCTTTGGATATGACGGCTGGTTGGGCGATATATCGCGAGATCTGCCGACCTGCGAGATGATGCTGGATGCTGCTACAGGCGCTATTGTCTGAAAGAAGGATCATGCGCCGCGTCAAGGTGTGGAGCCCTTATGCGAAATGCTCTCGAGAGTGATCTGGGACGGATCAGCGTCTGGACGGTCGTCGCGGCAGCGACTGGTTTCGCTGGTGCCGCATTGTCGGGGATCCTGGATGACCTGATCCTGGTGTTTCAGCGTCAGCCCGTTCCGATTGTGATGCCTGAAGAAATGATGCAGGTGCTTCTTTCTGGGCTCACCAGTGAGCCAGTTCTGCTGACGCTGCCTGTGCTGGCTGCACTGCCATTCACCACTGCTTTTCTGGACGACTGCGCAAGTAGGTATGTGCATTCGTTCCTTCCTCGTTCGGGCCTGGGAAACTACATAGCTTCCAAAGCAGTCGTGACGGCGATAAGCGGGGGCGGAGCACTGGTCCTAGGCGCTTTGACGGCCTTGAGTATGATCATGATCCTTTTGCTGCCGCTGACTTCCGCGCCTGCGGCGGAAGAGAGTGCAGACGAGCTTCGTATTGCCGGACAGACTGCCCTCGTGGACATCATGGCGTCTATGCTGCTCCTGTTTCTTTCAGGTGCTTTATGGTCCCTGGTGGGTGCAAACCTGGCCGTTCTGACCACGAGCCGATACGCAGCCTATGCCGCTCCGTTCGTATTCTTCTATTTGCTCGTCATTCTCGCAGAGCGATATTTCTATGGAGCTTTTATGCTTAATCCCAAGGAATGGATCTCCCCCTCAGACAACTGGCCCGGGGATGTGGGCGGTGCTGCCCTTTTTATCGGAGAGCTGGTCTGTATCTTCGCTGTTCTGTACGCCTTGCTCATGAAAAGAAGGCTTCGCCATGTTTAAGTTCAGGCAGATACTGGATGTGGCAGCGTACAACTTCCGTCAGTGGCGTTACAGCCCCCGTGTCATCATTGTATTTGCGCTGGCTTTCGTGCTCTGTTTTCTTCTGTCAGACAAGGCAGTGCGCTTTGCTGAGCATTACGGAACCGTTCTGCAGATAGGAGAGCCTTTTGTATGGACCTTCGGCGATGCGACCAACATCTTGCTCATATCCCTGCTGCTGGTACTGCTGTTTGCAGATATGCCGTTTGTGACGCCCGGCACGCCCTTCTATCTGACACGGACGACCAGAACAGTGTGGCTGTTGGGGCAGATCATCTACATATGCGTGGCGACCACGATCTTCGTCGCGTTTATTCTGCTGGCGACCTCGGCATTGTGTGCGCACATTTCCTTTGCCGGAAACCAGTGGAGTGAGACAGCGGCTATTCTGGGCTACTCGGGGACCGGCCTCGTCGTGTCGCTGCCAGCATCTGTCAAGACAATGCAGATGTCGAGTCCGTATGCCTGCATGAGCGCGATTTACGTGCTGATTCTTCTGTACGCACTGCTGATGGTTTCTGTGATGCTCGTCTTCAACCTGTGGAGGGGGCAGTTTTGGGGCATTTTCAGTACCTTCATTTTCAGTCTGTTTGGTCTGCTGCTTAATCCCGAAGTGTTTATCAGCATGTTCGAACTGCAGCCGGAACAGAGCTACAGGGCGAGGGTAGCAGTTGGCTGGCTGTCTCCGCTCAATCATGCCACCTACTATATGCATAACTTCGGTTACGATCTGCTGCCGCGACTGGAAGATACATACCTTATCTTTCTTGCTGCTATCGCTGTTATGTTTGGAACAGCCCTGCACACCATGCGGTCTTACAACTTCGAGTTTACAGGAACGGAACGCTAGGGTTGGGCGGCCGTGACGCCCAATGCGATATCTGTTCGTAACTTGACTATATTCAGGGAAGATATATGAAAGATATAGCTGTCAGTGTTCAGCATGTCTGCAAAGATTTCGGTGAAGAACATGTTCTGTGCGATGTACACCACGATTTTGCAGCGGGTCAGATTCATGGAATCGTTGGCAACAATGGGTCTGGAAAGACCGTGCTGTTCAAGTGCATCTGCGGTCTTCTTGTTCCCACCAGCGGCCGTATTCTGGTGGACTATGAGCAGATCGGCGCAGATGTGGATTTTCCGGAAGATGTGGGGCTCATCATAGAAACACCCGGTTTTCTTCCATCGCTTACCGGGTTCCGAAACCTGCAGCTGCTGGCCAAGCTGCGCCGCCGTGTTGGAGACACGGAAATACGCAGCACACTCAGACGGGTAGGCCTGGACCCAGATTTGAGTAAACACGTGTCCAAGTACTCCCTGGGAATGCGGCAGCGGCTGGGAATCGCGCAGGCTATTATGGAAGCGCCGTCTCTTCTCGTCCTCGATGAGCCCTTCAATGGTCTCGATCGGGCGGGAGTACGGGAGATGCACCGTCTGATTATGGGTATGCGCGATGAGGGAGCAACGATTCTCATGGCCAGCCACAATGCAGCGGACATTGAGGAACTATGCGATACAGTATGCAGTATGGATGCTGGCGTCCTCACTGTGATGCGGTAGCATGAAGCCTGTCATACGGATCCGGAATCTTGTCCGGATCTTTAGATCACGTAACGTCCGCTTCCGGGCTCTGGGTGGTGTGAATCTGGATATTATGCAGGGGCAATCAGTCGCAATTGTAGGAGCCTCCGGAAGCGGGAAATCTACACTTCTGAACCTTATTGCTGGGCTGGACAAGCCCACCAGCGGCAAGATTTTTGTCAGGGATTCACCCGTGCACAGGATGTCTGAGGAAGAACTGACAGACTTCCGCCTGGCAAATGTTGGGATTATTTTTCAGAACTATCGGCTGCTGCCGACACTCAACACTCTGGAAAATGCTGCATTTCCTCTCATGCTCAGGGGCGTGGACTGTGCGGAGCGAACAGAAAAGGCCCGTGCCTTGCTTCGTCAGCTGGGTCTGTCCAGTCACCTCAGCCACGATGTGGACGAGCTCTCCGGGGGTCAGCAGCAGCGGGTCGCCATTGCCAGAGCGCTCATTGATGAACCGCCTATCCTGCTGGCCGACGAGCCCACGGGAAATCTCGACAGTAATACAGCGGATCAGATACTGGATCTGCTGCAACGGATGGTGAAAGATCGGAGAACTACGCTTCTGATGGTTACACATGACCTTGGGCGCGTTCATCATGCTGATCGCATCATCCACATTGCGGACGGTGAAATTGTAGAGGACAGGCTGATTGCAGGGGCGGAAAAGTCGCTGGACATCGAAGAATAAGCAGAGAAACCGAACAATATTTGATACAGGCAGGGTGAAGAAAAGTGCGAAGATGGCTTCAAATTGCGGCGGCAGCTTTCTTATTGGCTGCATTTTCTGCTCCAGCGCAGATTGTGTCGGCAAACGGTTCAGCAGATAGGATGTCTGCCGCAGACACCGGGGTCTTGCTTGTTATAGACAATGATGCTCTCTATCCAGGCATGGACCGGACATATAGCAACGGCTATATTCCGACTGTAACAGATAACACTGCTTCGGTTATTCTGCCGCTGAAGCCCACGAGCGGAATAGAAAGCAGCACAGTCCGTGTGAGTGTTGATCTCGGCAACCCAGACAACTCGCCGTTTGTTTTCGAAAATCTTAACCAGACGGTGGCGCTCAGAGAACATACGGTTGACGGCGGCAGCAGGACGCTGGAAGCTTATCTTATTGATCTCGCGCTACCGCTGACGGCGGACAGACAGAGCGGCAGGTATCCAGTGATTCTAAGCGTGCAGGGTACGACAGAAGCAGGAGACGCCTTTGAGCAGACATTTACAGTGTACGTTACGGTCGACGGGGCAGCACAGGAATCTGAGCCTCCGCCAGAAGCCGACGTTGCGGAAGCCCTGCCGGACTTCGAAGGGAATACTCCAGCAGCCGCAGATGAAGGCGTCTCGACAAGTTCAGGTTCTCTCACCAGCGCCCAGGCCACAGAACCACCCCCGCAGCCGAAAAGCGTAATCTCTGGCTTTGCCGTTGATCCGTGGCCAATCATTGCGGGACAGGAGTTTTCCATAACGGTCAATCTCCAGAATACTAACACCCGAGTTTCCATGCGTAATGTCAAAGTTACGCTGCACGGGGAAACCGACGATATTGTCTCGGCCGGTGAAGCAGGATCCTTCTATTTTGCTGAGGTGAAGCCAGAAGAGACCGTGAGTGTCTCCAGCCGACTTCTAGTTCAGCCAGGCATAACAAACGATGCGGCGGCCATTCTGATCCATGCCGACTATGAAGGTGCAGACCGCACCGCCTTTACTGCCGACGAGCAGCTTGTACTGCAGGTCCGTCAGCCGGTTCGACTCGAAGTGGACGCGGTAAATATACCTGCTCAAGTCAGTGCGGGTGAAACGCTGTCTGTGTCCGTCAACGTTATGAATATGGGCAGGAGTACCGTCCACAATATCCGCGCACAGCTCGAAGCACCAGGTCTGGTGCCCGAAGGAAGCCTGTTCCTGGGGAATCTGGAGAGTGGAAGCGCCAAGAGAGGAGAACTTTATGCGTTTGTTGACTTTATTGATGCGAACGGTGGGATGGAACAGCGCTATGGGGAGACAGCTGGTCGGGTTATCCTGACCTATGAGAATGCATTTGCCGAAGAGGAAGTGCAGGAGATGATCTTTGTCACAGACATCCAGCCTCCGCTTCTGCCGCAGACAGCAGTGCTGCCGGAAGAAGAAAGTGAGAACAGGAATCCAGCTTTTGTGCAGTGGTGGGTGTCTGTTGCAGCTGCGGGGGGCGTACTGGCTGTACTGATCGCCTTTCTGCGGAGACGACGGCAGCAGAAGACATATGAAGAAGACGATGCGTAGAAGTGATCTCCTGAAACTGGCTGTCGCCGGACTGCGCCGGCGCCCATCGCGAACCCTGATGATGATCACCGGAATCCTGATCGGTTCCGCGTGCATTGTTCTCATGCTGTCCATTGGATACTCGAGCAACCGGCAGTTTGCAGCGATGTTGGAGAGCAATACAGCCTTGACGCGCATCGAGGTCAGTGACTTCGGCGCTGGACGCAGCCGACTCACCGATAGCACTATAGCTATAATGACAGCCCTGCCGCATGTGGAAGCTGTGTCTCCAGTGCTGGACGTGCCGGCTGTTATGCGTGCAGGAGCCTACGAGGCGGCGGCAACAGTGACCGCAATTGATCCAGCTGTGTTGCGTCTGCACTTTTCTGCGGGCGGCATGTTTGCTCCATCGGCTTCTATGCCCTCTTTGGTGATTGGTGAAGATGCAATGAAGTACTTTATCGATTCCAGAAATCCCCCGGACTTTGCAGACTGGGAAGCGTACCAGCAGTACACGCCCGACATAGACTGGCTGTCATCGGTTCTCGATCTGCAGGTAGGATACGCCGATGCTGAGTCTGAGGTGCCTCGAAGCGGAGTTTACCGCGTAGGGGTGGCAGGGCTCATCTCAGCCGACCAGAAGTCCGAAAGTGGACGCATCTATATGGATCTTGAATCCATACGCAGCATACTACAGAGCAACCGTGACGTGGCTGCCTATCTGGATATTCCGCTTTCATCGTATCAGCAGGCAGTGATCCGAGTGGACGACATGGATAATGTTGCTGGCGTCACGGAAAGTATCCGTCAGCTGGGCTTTGAGGCATTCAGTGAAGCCGAGTACATCCTTCAGATGCAGTCTGAACAGGACCGGCAGCAGACGCAGCTTTTTGCGATTGGTCTGGTCAGTCTGTGTGTGGCAGCCCTGGGCATCGCCAACACCATGTATGCGTCTGTCCTCGAGTCGCGCGCCGAAATCGGCATTATGAAGGTCGTTGGAATGAAGCTGCAGCTCATACGGCAGATGTTTACGATGCAGGCAGGCATCGTTGGTCTCATGGGTGGAGTTCTGGGCCTTCTGGTCAGTTGGGTAGTCGTGTGGGTGATCAACACCTGCAGCGGGGATATGCAGCTGTTCGGCATGGAGCTTGCAGCGGGCACCAAAATCGCAGTGCCCGTCTGGGCTGCTGCCGGTGCAGTCGGTATATCCGTCGGCACGGGCGTTTTAGCGGGACTGTTCCCTGCGCGGAAGGCGACAAAAATGAGCGCGCTGCAGGCCATGCGGGACTCTTGACATGAAATCGGGGCACGATGTGACGGAACTGTGGATACGCTGCATCCCCCTTGATCTGTCGATCAGACATAACTTCATTCAGAAGCACTGATGCCATGGATGATGGCAAGCATCTGCTCGCGGGACAGATTGCCAACAATGTTGAAAACGTACTTGCCGACTTCCACCTCGGCGCTATAGGGCGGTGAGGTCGACAGAACCGCAAGTCTTTCAGTGGAATTCTCGACAATCTCATCGTGTATCAGACTAAACTGTGTGCCCAGTTCAATGGAATCCTCCAGAATCACCATATTAAGATATTGCTCGCCTTGTTCCCAGGCGATTGTGATGATAGGAGCGCCCTCCATGTACTGTACGCGGATCGAGTCGGTCAGCTCAAACCCAGGTGGGATATACGTGATAGACGGCACTTGGAGCGCCGTATCTGCTTCTAGGTCCTCCAGGGATTCGTAGGTGTCTTCCATACGATTCTCCTGACTGGCAAGACGCTCGAAAATCGCAGAGCGCGAGGCTTGGATCACTGGGAAGTCAGCAAGTACTAGGGCGCCGAACAACATCGAAGCTGCAATCGCGGAAGCAAGCAGAACTATCCGGCGGACTGGATGCGACGCGGCCGCATCCTGCCGACGGATTGCTCGCTCTGTCAGTTGCTCATAGAAGTCAGCGTTGTTCTCCCATTCTTCTGTTAGTAACTGTTCGGACAGATTATTCAGTTTTGTCTGTGTCGTTTTCATCAATGAGGAGGGTCCGTAGTTTCTGTTTTAGCCTATGATGCAGCACGCCCAAATACTGAGGAGAAGTCTGAAGCTCTTTCGCTATAGCTTCCAGCGACAGTTCTTCGGCGTACCGCAAATGAATAAATACTCTTTCCTTAAACGACAGTGTAGCGATGACTTTGTGAAGCTCCGCTGTCTCCAGGCTTTGGATCACCTGATCTACTGGATCAGGTGTCTCACTTCTGAAGAGCAATCTGGCCCCGTTCAGATTCTCCTCCGACATCTCCAGCGGCAATTCGTCGCTCATCTTCCGTTTGTATTTGGCGACTATGGCCGATCGGGCAATCTCCATAATCCACGGCTTGAATGAGTTATGATTACGAAGTTTGCCGAAGGCCTTATATGCCCGCTCTATCGTGTCCTGAAAGAGATCCTGGGCGTCGTCCACATTGTATGTGTGCTTAAGCAGAAAACCAAACAGCGTTTTTTCAACCGGTTTAAGCAGCGCTACAAACTGTTTTCTCTTGGCCGAATTCCACCTCGGAACACGTGTTTTTAGTAATTATACCATTTCTGATGGGTAAAAAAAAGAGGTCGGAGAATAGAAAAGAACTGAGGAGAGCGATCAAAATGAGGGAACGAAGCAAGATCATGTGCGTTGCTGTGCTGATTCTAAGTGTATTAGCTATGAGCTCCACCGCATTAGCGCTTAGGGGAATGTCTGTGCAGCAGCCACTGTCCGCGGAGCGTATCCTAGTACAACGTTTCGTAAGTTCGCGTACGCTAAAAAGAACGAAATTCTCGTAGAATAATAAAGAAAAACTCCATTATTCCGATAATATAAGTAGAAACAAAAAACAATCGGAAGGAGTTTTTCAAACAGAATTATGGCATCGAGAGCGAAGGAAATCAAATGTGGAAACT
>JAAUYQ010000100.1 GCA_014805015.1 Clostridia bacterium
GGTTTGTTGTGCAACCTTACCCCCCGTTTGGCCTGACCAGGTTTCTGTTCGTAGGCTCGCTGGCTTTGCTACACTGCTTCTTTCATCCCAGCCTCACGGCTTTCGACTTGCAGGTCGCTGCGCTTGGCGACAAGTACCCGCGACCGAACTTTCACCGGCAAGAAGTGTGCCATGCCCGGCACACACAAAAAGGCCCTGCCGCCAGTCTTCGCGCTGGCTGCAGAACCTTCCTTATATATGATATATGCCCTTGTCTCTGGATTGGATCTTAGCGGACAAGCATATGCGCTATTGTCACCAGATCCCCAATATCTATCGTTCCGTTTTCGTTCATGTCGGCGGCTTCCTTGCGCACGCCGGTCAGTGTTGAGTGGCCGATCAGGGCGTCCGCCACTGCCGTCAGCTGCGCAATGCTCGCCTTCCCTGTGCCCAGGATGTCGCCCTTCACCACGACATACGCATGGTCAAGAAGTTCGCCGTTTTCGCTGCGCGCTTCCAGGACCTGGCCGGTCGAAGCCAGCGCCGAGGTGCCGACTTCGCGGCCGTCCTCAGTCACCACGTCCAGGGTTCCGTTCACAGGCCCATTGATCAGGCTCATGAAGTCACGCACGTAGGTGCCTTCCCGCGAAGCCATGAGACCGCGGCCGCCGACATACGGCAGACCGCTTGTCGTGTGACCCACATGCAGCCCGCTGCCTTCCTGCACGTCTATATCATAGGAAGGTGCCGGAGTGTGGGACGGTGCCGGTGTTCTCGTAGCCGGCACGCTCGGTGACGGCGTCGGAGTCGGGGTCGGCTCTTCGGAAGCCGACGCACTCGGCTCACTGCTCACGTCGCCGCTCGGAGACGGGGACGGACTGAGCGTTTCGCTCGGTTCCGTGCTGGGCTCTCCGCTCGGGTCAGCCGATACGGAAGCCGTGGCCGATGGTGACGGCGACAGGCTCGCCGACTCAGAAGGAGACGGTGTCGGGGTCAGCGACGGCGAAGGCGATGGGGACGGGCCCGCTGCATCCTGCGCCGCTGCTTCTTCCTTCGTAATGTACGTTGCTGTCACGACCACATCGAGGGCCGGAACTGTGAAGCGCAGCTCCGCCTGGTCTTCCTGACGGGAAAGCACGAAAAACTTGCCGTCCACGCCGAAGCGTCCTGTGCCGTCCCGCGAGTCCCGCCGGTCATAGTTCAGCGTGTAGTCACCGCTGACCGCGGTTACGTTCGAAAGCACATAGTCTTCATCTGCCTGCGCTGTCAGGCACACGTAGTCACCCTTGGCATAGGTCCGGAAGGACACGTTGCCGGCAGCTGTTGAGAAGGACGGCTTAGCTGCCGGATCAGCCGCTGCCCGCACATCGAGAACTTCCAGAATATCGTCCGGGGTCGGCGTCGCAGCCGGACCCTGGGTAGTGGTCGGCGCCGGCGTCGGGGTCGGCTTGGTTGCCGTTTCCATGAAGGACGCTGAGAGCGCACCGTTTACCGGCTTGCGCAGCGTAATCATTGGGTTGCTGGTGCCCGCAGCGACGCGTGCACTCCAGCTTGTCTGACCGCCGGTCACCGGAGCGCCGTAGGTGGTCAGGTAAGAGACTGTATCCGAAAGGACAAACCGGACCGGGTCGCCCGCCGGTGCTGTCACTTTATAGTTGTAGGTAAGCACGCGGCTGCCGCCTCTCCAGTCAATGCTGGACTCGGTGGACTCGGCCGCGGCACTGCCGTCTGCTTCCACACTAAGGAACTGCAGACCGCTGGTTGTCACCCGCGCCATCGAATCGGTCGCATCCGCCGGCATCACCACCTGGATGCTGATGTTCTCACCCACGAATGTGGTCTCCGGTCCGGAGACAGTCGGGCATGCTTCCGGGCTGTAGGCAAGCGCATCGCCGTCAACCACCAGGGTCAGCCAGGGATCGTTCGCCACGCTCATTGGCTGCCGGGCATCCAGTCCTGCGCGGACCACGGTATTCTTCAGATAGAAACCAATGACGGTCCCGGGCTTGGCGAGCACTGTATACGTATACTCGGAAACCGAATAGTCATTGCTGCCGCCCGGGGCGGTCAGCACTACGTGACTCGAAGTGCCAAGACCGGAGTTCCCCTCGTAGCGAAGCTGCGTCGGGTCCACATCAATCAGGGCTTCGGCCCCGAAAGCGGCATTTTCCATCCGGATCGTAATCTGATCGCCCTGCTTCACCGTATCAGACGGCTCTACCGTCAGCTGCGGCGTCAGGGACTGGGGAGCCTTCTCTGTGCTCTGTCCCGACACACCGCGGTTCGCCGTCAGGATCTGCGTCGCAGCAAGCAGATCATCGTTGTTGATGCGGCCATCGCTGTTCATGTCCGCTGCATGTTCGTAGGCTGTCTCCACGGCGTTTACGTCAACCATGCCGCGAAGCTGGTCAATCTGGCAGATATCCATTGTGCCGGTGCCCAGCACATCGCCCAGAATAACCACGGAAAGCCGGCTCGGGATCGAATCATCATCGAGGTTGACCAGCCGGATCTCGTCGCCTGTGCTCACAAAGTCGTCTGAGGCCAGCTGTGAACTGTCTGAGCCCGTGCCGTGGCAGATCATAATCTCATGTCCTGCCGGAGCGGCCTCCAGTGCGGCCAGATAGTTGCCCGCTGTAAAGCTGCCGGTCGGCGGCAGGGACCAGCCAAGCAGATAGTCTGTGCCTCCCTGCGACTCAATTCGCAGGCCGCTGCCGTTCTTCACCGCCAGCTGCGGTCCGGCGGCCGGTGCCGCCCCTGTCGCGACAACGAGCGCACTGATCAGCAGCACGGCGGCCAGAAAGAACGACCCCGCCGTTCTGCACCATTCTCGCATTTTAATCATATACACCACTTCCTTGCTGCCGTTGGGCAGTTCCGTTTCACCAAAACCGGAATGCCCGCTCGCTTCCGGCGTTTTCTCTCGGGGACACTGTCCCCGCTCACTTCCTTACAAACAAAAGAACGCATCGAGCGTTCCGTTTCCAGGCCGCCGCATGCGGCCGGTTCTTATCTGCATCCCCTCTGGCTGTGCCGGCCGAAAGCCGGCCTGTCTTGGCCAGAGGAGACGCTGTCCTTTATATTATCGGATAAAATGGACGAAAACTGAAACGCCGGCAAGAAAAAAATCCCGGATAATACCGGGATGAGACTGCGCTACTTTTTCACTGTCTCCCGTTCCTTATACGCCAGGCAGGCCTGCGCAAACCGCCAGGCGGCATCGGGCTCACCCGCAAGGTACAGATGCGGGAAGGCAGCATACATTGTCGGCGAGACGTAGCCGGTCCGGAAACGCTCGGGACGCTTGGGCTTCTGGGCAATGTAGTCCTGTCCGGGATGCGGACTCAGCCAGTAATGGGAACTGTGCGCATGGACCTCTGTGCCAGTGGGGTGCAGCATACCCTCGGTCGTGGCCGTCATTTTCACATAGCCGAAGCGCGAAAGGGTGGGGCCGCGCTCGGCCGTCCCCGGAAACAGACCTGCCATCGGGTAGGCGTTGTCTTCCGGATCCGCAAGCATCTCATGCAGATAGAGAAAACCGCCGCCTTCGGCAATGGTCGGCATGCCGCCCCGGATGGCATTGCGGACGGACTCGAGCATCGTCTCATTGGCAGACAGCCGGCGGGCATACATTTCCACCGGACCGCCGCCAAGAAGCAGGCCGTCCGCTCCGCTCGGCAGACCTTTGTCCTTCAGCGGACTGAAGGGCACAATCTCGCAGTTCATCTCATCGAGGATTTCGAGTGTGGCCGGGTAGAAATACGAGAAAGCCGCATCCTGGGCAAACGCAATCCGGACCGGACGGGGCAGGCGTGAAACCTGCGGCACCGTATAGCTGAGCGGCGGCGCCTGCGAGGCAATCTCTATGATTTTGGACATGTCCGAGCACAGGAAGAAGGCCTGGCCCATCGAAGCAATGGAGCGCTGGATCGACTCTATCTCTGTTGGGGCCATCAGACCGAGGTGGCGGCTCTCAAAGGAAGCATCGTCCATCCGCGGCAGGTGCCCGACAACGGGCAGGCCTGTCGCCTTTTCAATCTTCTTTTTGAGCCGCGGATACACCTCCGCCGCTGCCCCGTCAAGGATGAAACCCGCGACAGCATTCTCTTTGTACGTCGCGAAGCCAAGCGCTGCGGCCGCCGCCGAGACGCTTTTGCGGCGGCAGTCGAGCACCAGCAGGACCGGCATCTGCAGTTTGCGCGCAATGTCCCAGGTGCTGCATTTGGCGCTCACCCCGCCCAGTCCGTCGTAGAAACCCATCACGCCTTCCGTGATCGCGATGTCATGTCCCTGCGCTGCCTGTCCGTAGATCGCCGTCATGATCTGCGCTCCGGCCAGATACAGGTCGAGGTTCTGACCTCTCCGGCCAAACACTTCGGCATGGAACATAGGGTCGACATAGTCAGGGCCTGCCTTGAAAGTGGCTACGTCGGTATGCATGCGCTTCAGCGCGGACGTCAGAGCCAGCGTCACGACAGTTTTGCCGCTGTGTGAGCCGGTGGCCGCAATCATCAGCCGAGGTACGGTGGATATCATTGTGGGGACCTCGCAATCATGACAAAGACAGGGTTGATGGCCTGGAACATAGTAAACGCATTGCCGCGGGAAACGAGCCTCGAAGCGTTTACCTGCAGCACTTCCGTGCGGCAGCCGTGCTGCTCGAAGGCATTTCTGGCTTCAGACAGTGTCTCCAGCGTTGCCGCCGTGGCCACGATTGTCACCTGCGGATTGGCACTGTGAACTGCCTCAATAATCTGCCCGATGCGGCCGCCGCTGCCGCCTATAAACACTTTGTCCGGGGCCGGCAGATCCTTCAGGGCCTCAGGGGCTTCGCCGGCCACAATCTCCATATTGAAGGCCCGCAGGTGGCGCCGGTTTTTATTGAGCAGATAGAGCGCTTCCGGGAGCCGCTCCACGGCATACACCTTGCCGAGATATGCCCGCCGCGACAGCTCTATACTTACCGCTCCGGTGCCGCCGCCAATGTCGTAGACCGTATCGTTCGCAGCAATCTCAAGCTTCGAGGCGGCAATATTGCGGACTTCAAACTTAGTCATGGGGACAGTGCCGCGGAAAAAGGCTTCGTCCGGCAGGCCGATCACAGTATATCGGGCCCAGTCCGGATTGGAGAGCAGCAGCGCAGCGGTTTCCGGCAGATCCGACTGGGCAAGACCATCAACCGTGTCCTCCGCCAGCAGTTCATCCGACTGTCCGAGCGCATAGCCGCAGGAGGCACGCAGCGCCCCGAGCCCCGCTTCCATGAGGGCCGTCAGCACAGCATGCGTGCTGCTTCTCTGACCCGTCTGAATACAGGACCATGGATTTCGCGAGACAGCATACACAATGTCTTCCAGGGCGCTCGCGTCTGCCCGCAGAAACCGCACTTCCTCCTCAGGGATCCGGAGCCGGTCGCAGAGAGCAGAAAAAGCGCTCACACCCGGCAGAATGCGTACGCTGCTTCCAAGCTCCCGGGCCAAAGTCCGTGCGGAAGAAAAAAAACCGGGATCACCGGGAAACAGAATGGCGATACGCTCATCCGGATGCGCATGCACCTCAGCAACCACGTCCGGACCGCTGGTGCGCTCAGACTGCTGCACGCCCGGCAGTGCCAGGGCCGCAAGGAGCCGCGCCGGACCAATCAGACGGTCCGCGCTGCGGACGGCCTCCGCTGCCTCCACCGTCAGGGTCGCCGGCGTCCCCAGTCCGCAGCCAACGATGACCACTTCCTGCCCATGTATTTCCATAAATCGAATTCCGGACGCAGACAGCCAGGCACCCGCCCGCCGGCTTGCAGCCCTCCTCCTGATCGCATTTTTGGCTGTATTCTGTGCCCTCCGGTTCCGTAAGCCCACAGTTCTGCAGACTGCAGAACGTCAAAAAGGCACATCCGGTCTCATTATACAGGGGACGCGGCTTCCTGGGCAAAACGAACCGGACCGCTCGAGAGCAGCGCCATTTACCTGGTCCCCCTCGCAGATGATCCACTGGTACGGCTGGATGCCGTACAGCCGGCGGACCTTACTGCACGTTCGCTCATGGCGAGCGGCGGTTCGCCTCCTCTCCCGCGGGCCATTCCAAGCTGCGTATGCGCTCCGTTCAGCATACCATGTTCCATCTGCGCGGATCAGGAGACCACCCTCACAAATGCAGCGGCCAATCGCGGCGTCTGCCCGGCACCCGGCTTCCTGAATGTCAGACATCCGCAGTTTGCCTGGACGCGGCCTGTCTGCAGTAAATCGGTTCCGGGCGTGCTGCACACGCCGGAACGATGAGTGCCCGGTGGTGCGTCAAACAGTTGCCCTGTTGCAGGCGGAATACCGGACGGCTGCTGACCTCTGAAGAGCAGGCAGTCCACCCGGCTTCAGCCAGCTGCAATCCGATCCCGGCTGGCGGCCTGTTCGTTTCCGGACGTGCAGCAGCAAAGATATTTTGTTTTACCACATATATCATGGCTTTATGCGGCAGCTCTGCATTGTCTTTTTCAGCTCCGCCGCGTAGAATAAGATAGATATTTTAGACACACTGTTTCACGCAGGCAGCTGCGGCTGCCGGTATATAAGGAAAGGATCACGATTCATGAGAGCAAAACTGGCGGCCGCACTGGTCTGCATGCTGCTCCTTGTCGGTGGTGCCATCAGCACGGTCAGTGCCCAGGCAACCGTTGTGGCCACTCCCGGAACCCCGGTCACCGGCGAACAGATTACCTTCTCCATCGGCACAACCATGGACGGTATGGACGCCACGATCACGACGACCGGCCTGGCCTTTGAGTCCAATACCGGACTTGGCAATTCGAATCATGTTATTGTTGTCGGTTCCCTGGATCCAACAGCCCAGTACACGTACACGGTGACCGCGCAGCCCGGCGAGACGGTCTCGCTCATTCTCTCCGATGTCACTGAAAGCGATGAGAACGGCGACGAGCGTGAAGGACAGCGCGTCACCTGGTTCCAGACGGCACAGGGCAGGGCGGAGCCTTCCCAGGAACCTTCCGCGGAACCGTCCCCGAGCGAACAGCCTTCGGGCGAACCGTCGGCACAGCCTTCTGAATCTGCGGAGCCGTCCGGACAGCCTTCCCAGGCTCCGGCAAGCCAGGCACCAGCTTCGGAAGCGCCGACGCAGCCGCCGATCGCCGGAAATCCATCGCCGACCATTGCTCCCGGTGCGACTGTGACAGACCCCGGAACGACGACGAGCAATGCCCCCGGCACCGGCTCCGGCACGATCACGAGCGGCGGCAGCACGGGCGGCGGCCAGGGCGGCAGCACCGGCGGCGGTGACGTGCCGCAGACAGGAGACCTCGGACATTTCTGGTTCCTGCTCGGCATCATGGGCATTCTTCTGGTCATTGTTATTGTGGCCGGCAAACGCGTTTTCGCAGAAGACTGATTTTGGAATCCGGCAATCGTTGCGGATATAATAGAGACGGAGAAATCCGTCTCTTTTTGTTACGGGCACCTGGGCGGCGTTTGCCGCGCACAGTGCACGGGTACGAATGGGACAGGTCGTTTTTTCTGCATGACCAGCAATCCTTGGGTCGCTCGGAAGGGGGGACGATATGAAACCGTATGATGAGATGCGCATACTGACCTATGGCCTCAGCGAAGCCAGTGAACAGGAACTGCGCGAGAGAATTCCTGTCCTGGAGGGTCCCTCTTATGCCAGCTTTGACTTTTCCGGCCACGACGGCTGGGACAGCCTCAAATGGTACAAGGCCCTCGCGGTATTCTGCAATCCAAGTCCGGAGGTGCGCCTGGTCCCCTATGCGCCGCCATACATCGTGCTGCGCGGCATAGACCAGCTCCGGCAGATTGTCTGTCCGCCGGCAGATGCGCTGGTTCTGCTGGTGCAGCCGCCGGGAATGCCGGAAGCAGATTTCCCGCACCTGGATGCCGACCTTCCCAAGAAGATCAACAACCGGGCGCTGACGAAGACAGCACGGATCCTGGAAAAAGCGCAGACACCGGCCCTGCTTCATCTGGACGGTATGCTGCCCGTATGGGTGGAAGAAACCTTCGCCGGCGGCTGCATACTCATGGACTTCACTGTCTGCGGCAGCGGCACAAAAACGGACGTGCTGAAGATCACGGCGCAGCGGCTCAAGGACTATGCGCCGGATGGGCCGCGTTTTGAGACGCTCTGCCAGCCGTCTTTTCCGCTGACTGACAAGCAGGCAGACGAAGCCGGTCTCAGCGAAGCCGATCTCAAAGCTGCACCGAGCCTCGCAGACGCACTCAAAAAATTTGCCGAGTGGAATGACTCGGACCTGCCGGTTGTGGTCTGGTCCAGCGAAGAAACTGCGGATGCGTTCCTTAGACCAGAACGTCCGGAGAGCGAGCAGCTGCCGCCAAAGACTCTGATCCTGGATCTCGGCAACCTGTCTGCCCGGCTTTATCCGGCACACTTTATTAAGGAAGCTTTCACGCCGCACGGCATCGCGAGACTGGCCGGGGCGAACAAAGCGGACCTCGATGCCATGGAAAAGCTGACGAAAATGCTGCTCAGCGGGCTTTCGGACCGCTACTACACTTCGTTCACGTATTTTGGGCAGCTGATGGACCTGTACCGCCCGGAAGCGCTCGAAGCACTGCGCGAATCGCAGCGGACGGCTGCTGGGACAGATGAGAGCGGAACATCTGCCGTGGGCGGTGAGCCGGCGGCAGATGGGCAGCCAGCAGAGGCTGCAGAAGGGAAAGCACCTTCCGCGGAAGAGAGCAAAGACGCAGACTGAAGAGCGCACTGGACGGATCGCCTGCCGTTCGCATAAGCAGAATCTGCAGAGACCGACCGGACAGGCCGGTCTCTTTTTTGACGCCTGATATCCGGCTCTCCACTATTTGCGTTTATGACGCCTCCCGGTATACCATTTTCCTTGGTGCGGATTCAGCTGGATTATGCAGCGTACACAGCCCTAGGTCAGAGGACCTCGGGCAGCAGCTGGGAAAGGATGATCTTGGTGAAAGAACTGATAATCGGAAAAAAGAAAGTATCTGAGCTGATGCTCGGCATGATGCGTGTCGATGGACTCACGGAGGACGCCCTCTATGCCCTGGTCGGCACGGCGCTCGATTCCGGAATCAATGCGCTCGACACGGCAGACGTCTATGCAGACGGCGTCTGCGAGGAAAAGCTTGGCAGCGTGTTCGCCGCCCATCCCAGCCTGAGGGATCAGTTTTTCCTGCAGACCAAGTGCGGAATCCGCAAGACCAGCTCATTTATCTGGTATGATTTTTCCAAAAAACACATCATCCGCTCGGTGGAAGGCAGCCTGCAGCGCCTGCAGACGGATCATATAGACTGCCTGCTGCTGCACCGTCCGGATGCACTGATGGAGCCGGGGGAAATCGAAGAGGCATTCACCTATCTTCATGACCGCGGCATGGTCTCAAACTTCGGCGTCAGCAACATGAACCCGATGATGATTGACCTGCTGGAAACAGAAGTCACCTTCCCAATCGTGACGGATCAGATCCAGCTGAGCGCTGCCTTTACACCGGCACTCAATTCCGGTTTCAATGTCAATATGGAGAATGACGCTGCCGTGGTGCGTTCGAGCAGCATCCTCGAATACTGCCGTCTCAACGGAATCATCGTTCAGGCCTGGTCGCCCATGCAGTACGGTTTCTTTGAGGGTCTCTTTGTCGGTTCTGACAAGTATCCGAAACTCAATGAGGTTCTTGAGCGCATTGCCAGCGAGCAGGGCAGCAAGCCGGAGCATGTCTCGGCTGCCAACGCAGCCCCGGATACCATTACGCCTGAGGCCGTGGCCATTGCCTGGATCCTGCGCTACCCGGCTAAGATGCAGGTTGTGCTCGGCACGACCAACCGCGCACATCTGATTGCAGCGGCGCACGCCCCGGAAGTACACATTTCCAAGCGGCAGTGGTATGAAATCTACGCCGCGGCAGGCAACGTCCTGCCCTGAGGCAGCCATCAAAAAAGAAACCGCAGGCGGCTCATCCGGCTTCCTGCGGTTTTTCTTATCTTGTTGCAGCCAGATTGCGTTTGGCAGTGTAGGTGGGCACCCGGATTTTCCAGGCCGCAGTGCTGGCCAGCATATGATCCGGAAAGCGGACGACATCCACTCCGTAGTGGGCGCAGATAGAGACGAGCGCACCCTCTTTCTCGTGACGTTCCTCAAGGCGTGTCATCGTTCCCTGCCCGATGACGCTGTCATAGGCGGTGGACGCCTCGCACGGATTGTTCGGCGGTCCATCTATAATGCCGAACATATTGTCGATCTCCACAGTCACGCGGTTGTCCCGGTCGGCGAGTTCCCATTTCAAGCCCTGCCGGGCGCCGTGCACATAGAAGATAAGGTCGGTACCGTCCAGTTCAAAGCCGAAACTCAGCGGCACCACATACGGCCAGCCGCTGTCCGTGTTCAGGCCGAGGCGGAGGGCCTTGGATCTGCCGATAATTCTGCATATATCATTGAGATCTTTGATCTCTTTTTCACTTCGGATCATCTGAGCTCCTTCCAGGGACCCGCATCCCCGGCAGCGAGCCTCATCGAAAGTATGCCACGCCGGACGGACGTGCGACAAGCTGCAGCCCGCGCAGCTATCCGTGCGGTTTCCGCCCGCGAGACCGTTCGCTGCATCAACCCCTCTGCGCAGCATGCACATTCACTCGTAGTCGATCCGTTCGATCCTGAAGATTAGCGGGCGGGTGCCGTCTGAGCAGCACGCAATCATGGTATTCTCGTCCTACACATCCTTTCATAATGGATCCGCCCTGCAGGCCGGCATATATGTATCGCGAGATGGCGTCCCACAGTTCAGAACACAAGGCCATTTTCGGGCCCCCGGCAATCGTGTCAGGATCGCCGTCTGTATGCACCAGCGTATCTATGCCCATATGCCAGAAATCGTCCCGTTCCCCATCACGATAGAAGACGAATTCGTCGCCGACATTGTAGCACGGGCAGAGGACGGAATCCGGATATGCGCAGTACTCCTGCTGCAGCTCCGGATACACTTTCTTGTCGATCACTGTTACTTTGACTTTATGTTTCATCATCATCCTCTGCTTCCAGACTGCTTTGCCCAGTATCTGCCAGCGTCAGATGCGGATAGATTCGGGGCACTCTGCACGGCAGCCGCCTGCTGTGCGGCCACTGCTCGTTAGCGAGTCAAGCCAAGGCCTGCCCAAAGAACTCTTTCATATGTCCATACAGCGGACTATCCCAGTCGAATATCTTAGCGCGCGCGGCTTCGCCTATTTTGCACCCTTTCGCGTCATTCGTTCCAGACAGGTATGCGTACAACAGGTTTTTGTGGGGCTCAGTATACTTCTCGAGACCGCGTTCGACTTGCACCGCACCTAAGTATCTACGAGCGGCATCCAGATATGCGTTTCTCTTCTCGTCTGCAATAGTCTGCAGCGCCAGATCTTCGAGGGTTCCAGGAACCGGTCTGTCGTCGCAGGTCGGGAACAGCAGATACCCAGTGCTCAGGTCGTCCCAGTCTTCGTGCTGGTCAAGTTCATCAGGCCGAGGCGCATACCATTTTCCTGGATCCTGTGGCACAACGCAGAAATCGGCTTTCCGAAACGCTGACCGGACACTCTGCTTGGCACCGTGAGCGTCCTTTTCCGCATCGCGAACTACAGCCAAATACTTCAGGCCCGACATCCCAGGCGCATTTTTCAGTGACTGCAATCGGGGCCCGATCTGTGAATTTCCCACTGCATGAACAATATAGATATGACCAGCAGCGTACGCTTCCTTCATGTTGGCCTCGAAAAAGCGCTGAGATAGATCTCTTCATCGCGGCCTTCACAAACGATTCCGAGCCGGGCAGTCTCGGGAATACTGATATTTATTGAATCCGTTCGCATTATCTAATTTCCATGTTGTATTGCAGGGCCGCTTCGGTGTCCTCGGTGCTGTAGCGAACAACGTGGCGCCGGTGATTCCGGTCCAGGCGGTACAAGCTGAATTGGTCAGAGGCATGGTCAGCGCGGGCCGCCTCAAATGCACTCCAGACAAACTCGTATGAATGCGTTGTAGCAATGATCTGCCCACCATGACTGGCTGCTGTCCTGTTCAGAATCTCCCATACTTTGCCATAGAGGCTGTAATGAATACCATTTTCGATCTCGTCTATCAGCACGATACTGCCAGGATCCTGCAGCATCGTCTGCATAACGAGTGCGGCTATGCTCCGGAGACCATCTCCAGCATAAGCAAGCGGCAACAGTCCCAGTGCAGTCCTGATGTAGACTTCTGTTCCTGTTGGCTGAGTCACCGTCACCAGGTCTTCGACTGTGTTATCTACTATACGAAGCGCCTCAATCAGTTCTGGCTTCTTGCTGCGCAGTTCCACTTCGCCAAGGAGTACCGACATGACCAGATTTGTGCGTGATGCCGGGATAAAACGTACTGGAATCGTGCCAGCCTGACCATTGACTGTTGTCCGTCCAAGCCTCCGCACACCCTGGGCATCGCCCGCGTACAATCCGGACTCCTGCGCTTCTCCAAATGCAAACTGATACCTGAAAACCGTATCTGCGCGGCGCACACCGGACATCGCTCCATTTCCGGACAAGGCAGTCCCTGAAGACAACCTGGCTCCGCCAGGATAAGTGGCGCTATCATCCGGCGCGTGGCTTGCCATCAGCTCGACAAGCGTATCATTATCGAGCTGTGCAACAATACGCAATTGCTGTCCGCCGTTGCCAAACAGTCTGCCCCACAGGTCTTCTGTTCCGCTAATCTGTTCCCTTGCCCGCAGATCGTTCAGCTTGAAAAAAATCTCCGGCGATGTGCAGTCCATCAGCAGGAAAACTGCCTCCAGGATTGAGCTCTTCCCTGAGTTGTTTTTTCCAACTATCAATGTGCCGCGGCGCATGTCTTTCAGGACAACGTCGCCAAGTCCCTTAAAATTCTGCACCGAAAGGTCGGTAATCACATCTTTTCTCCCCTTCTATGCGCGTAATCGTGCGCTGCTCCCGCTCTGCAAGCGCCATCCATCACTTCTCCTAATGCCTTCTGCCGAATCAGCGTATCTCAGTTGCCTGCAGCACCGAAGCAGTTCTGTGCAAACGGCTCTGCTCCTGGTTTCGCTGGGTGCCGGGCTGGATCTGTGCAGCCGCGGATACCACCGCGCCCGCCGTTTGGATCTATTATACCGTTTCCACCGGCCGCATGCGGTCACGGCGCTCCGCGCGCAGCCAGCCTGGCAAGCAGGCTCCTTATATACCTACCAGCAAAGTAGGTATTGATTTCCGAAGCGGACGCCTGTACAATAAACGCGCCAAGAGAAATGGAGGAAATATGGCCAGAAAGCCCGAAACACAGTGCGTTCACCTCGACGCCGAGCGGGACACCAAACTTCACTACGGGGCTGTCTCGTTTCCCATCTACCAGACGGCAACTTTCGCGCACCCTGGGCCGGGCGAGAGCACCGGCTATGACTATTCCCGGCTGCAGAACCCGACGCGGGAACGGCTGGAAGAGCATATGGCACAGCTGGAACACGGCACGGATGCCTTCGCGCTAACAAGCGGCATGGCGGCGCTGGACCTTCTGCTGCGGCTGTTCCGTCCTGGAGATCATATTATTATGGATGCCGACCTGTACGGCGGCTCTATTCGGCTCGTGGATCACGTGGCGAAACCCTACGGGCTCGAAGTGACCAGCCTGGACTGTTCGCGGGAGAACGTGGAGGCGCATGTCCAGGAAAACACAGCCGCGGTGTATATTGAGACGCCGACGAATCCCATGATGAACGTGACGGATATTGCTGCCCTGGCAGAAATGACCAGGCGCAGCGGCCTGTTGTTTATTGTAGACAATACCTTTCTGTCACCGTACTTTCAGACACCGCTGGATCTCGGGGCCGACATCGTGCTGCACAGCGGCACCAAGTTCCTCGGCGGACACAATGACACCGTGGCCGGCTTCCTGGTTACAAATAAGGAAGACATTGCAGAGCAGCTGCGTTTTCTGCTCAAGACCGTCGGCACCGGCCTCCCGCCGCTGGACAGCTGGCTTATCCTGCGCGGCATCAAGACGCTTGCACTGCGGATGGAGCGCGCCGAAGCCAACGCCATGGAGGTCGCAGAATGGCTGTCCTCGCGGCCGGAAGTCACAGATGTTATTTATCCGGGGCTTCCCTCTCACCCAGGGCGGCCCATCATGGAGCGTCAGGCGCGCGGTTTCGGGAGCATAATCACATTCAGAACAAAAACGCCGGAGCAGGGAAAGGGTTTGCTTGCCGGCGTACAGCTGATTCAGTTCGCCGAAAGTCTGGGCGGCGTGGAAACGCTGCTTACGTACCCGGCCACGCAGACCCACGCGGATGTTCCGGCAGAGGTGCGGGAGCGCAACGGGATCACCGACTGTACACTGCGTCTGTCTGTCGGCATCGAGAATGCTGAAGACCTGATCGCCGACCTGAAAGCAGCGTTTGACACCCTGGAGGATGAGCATGCCTGAGCGCAACCTCGGTTTTGACCGCATTATTCCGCGCCGCAGCACCAAAAGTCTCAAGTGGGATAAGGCACGCGAGCGCGGCGTTCCGGAAGAAGCCCTGCCGATGTGGGTGGCGGACATGGATTTCGAGACCAGTTCGTACGTTGAGGATGCTCTCGCCGCGCGTGCACGCCACGGCATATACGGCTACAGTGAGCCCCTCGGGGAATACTTCCCGGCTGTCAGCGGCTGGATGCAGCGCCGGCACGGCTGGAAGCCTGAAGAAGAGTGGCTGGTTCGCACCCCGGGCGTCGTTTTCGCGCTGGCCATGGCCGTGCGGGCCTACACAGAGAGCGGCGACGCCGTCCTGATCCAGCAGCCGGTATACTATCCGTTTTCCGAAGTTATCCGAGACAATGGGCGCCGCATCGTTTCGAGCGATCTGCGTCTTGGAGCAGACGGCCGCTACGAAATGGACATGGACGACCTGGAGCAGAAAATCCGCAGCGAGCATGTGCGGCTTATGCTGCTTTGCAGTCCGCACAATCCCGTCGGACGGGTATGGAGCGCGGAAGAGCTGAAGGCGGTCGGCAGAATCTGCAAGCGGCACGGCGTCACTGTGGTCAGCGATGAGATTCACAGCGATCTGGTCTTTTCCGGCAAGCATCGCATCTTTACGGACGTGGATCCCGGGTTTACGGATTTCTCCCTGGTCCTGACGTCACCGAGCAAGACGTTCAATCTCGCTGGTCTGCTTTTAAGCAACATCTTCATTCCGTCGCGGGATCTGCGACGCCGCTTCCGCCGGGAGGTGGAAGCGGCCGGCATCAGTCAGCTCAGCCCATTCGGCCTTGATGCCTGCGAGGCGGCCTATACCAAGGGCGAACAGTGGTACGCTGCCATGATGGACTACGTGCGCGGCAACATCCGCTTTGCCCGTGAGTTCACAGAGCAGCAGCTCCCCGGCATCCGCCTGATGCCGCATGAAGGAACGTATCTGCTCTGGCTTGACTGCCGGGATCTGGGTCTGGACAGTTCCGAACTGGACCGCCGCATTCTGCACGAGGCTGGTCTGTGGCTCGACAGCGGCCGCATCTTCGGACCGGCCGGCGAAGGTTTCCAGCGTCTCAACGCAGCCTGTCCGCGACCCGTGCTGCAGGAGGCGTTCGCCCGCCTCAGGAAAATTCTCTGAGCGGCAGCCGCAGGCTGCCAAAGATTCTCCGAAAGGACGTTATCATGAGCGACATTAAGAAAAATGCCATCGAACTAGTCGGCAATACACCCCTGCTGCAGGCAGACAATTATGCCAAGAATGCGGGCGCGGATGATGCGGTCATCCTGACCAAGCTGGAATATCTCAACCCAACCGGTTCAGTCAAAGACCGTATCGCCATGTCCATGATTGAAGACGCGGAAGCCAAGGGCCTGCTGAAAGAAGGTTCCACCATCATTGAACCGACCAGCGGCAACACAGGGGTGGGTATCGCCGCCATTGCCGCTGCCAAAGGCTATCGGGCGATCCTGACGATGCCCGACACGATGAGCGTAGAGCGGCGCAACTTGCTGAAAGCCTACGGCGCGGAGCTTGAGCTCACCGAAGGTGCCAAAGGCATGAAGGGAGCCATTGCGAGAGCTGAGGAACTCTCCAAGGAAATCCCCAATTCCATCATTCTTGGACAGTTCGACAATCCTGCGAACCCGGCAGTCCATAAAAAGACGACGGGCCCCGAAATCTGGGAACAGACCGGCGGCAACGTGGACATTCTGGTGGCCGGCGTCGGGACCGGCGGCACCATCACTGGTACGGGCGAATACCTGAAAGAGAAGAACCCGGATCTGCAGATTGTGGCCGTCGAGCCCAAAGACAGTCCGGTCCTTTCTGAAGGTCATGCGGGCGCCCACAAGATCCAGGGCATTGGTGCCGGGTTCGTGCCGGCCGTTCTCGATACGGATGTCTACACCGAAGTGATCCCGGTTTCCAATGAGGACGCCTTCGAGGAAGGCCGGCGGTTCGCGAAGAGCGAGGGCATTCTGGTCGGCATTTCTTCCGGTGCTGCCCTGAAAGCAGCACAGGAACTGGCAAAGCGGCCGGAAAACAAAGGCAAAAATATCGTCGTCATCCTGCCGGATTCCGGTGACCGCTACTTCTCGACAGCACTCTTTAACGCTGAGTCCTGAGACTGCAGCCCTTCTGCACACTTTAAGGCCGTCCGCTGCCCGCTGCGGGCGGTCTTGCTGGGTAAGCGGGCCTCAACAGGGGTCTGAACAGGCGTGCCGGATGCAGAAATCCGCTTGCAAAGCCGCGTCGGCGCGGGCTATATTAAGAAGATACTGAAAGGAGTGATATTCGTGCGTTCGGCATTGAGAGTGGGCAAGAGCGTGACGCTGCTCGGGCGTCCCCTGTATCTGGTTCTGCCCGAGCAGCAGGACGAAGTCCTGCAGGAAATCCTGGCCCTCAATGAGGTGCTGCCGGAAGTGAATGAGGCGTTGCCGGAAACCGCGGAGGGGGTTGTGCCTCTGCTGCAGATCTGGCCGTCGGATATAAACTTTGAAGAGCCTGTGGAGCCGCCCGAAGACATTGTGGATTTCACCCATTTCCGCAACCTGCCCGCCCGCGGATCCGAAGAAGAGGTGCCGCAGGCCCTGTATTTCCGCTCCCGCAACGGCCAGACAGACCCTATGTCTCATGCCTATGAGCTTGACGTGGCCGGTCTCCTTCTGCTCGGTCCGGATCATGAACCGGACCTTGCCCTGATTACGCTCCATGTGGATGACACCTTTACGGCCTGCCGCTTCCGCAGGGACGAGGACGGCCACCTGAAGCTGGACCGCATCCGTCACCGCACCGAAAACGGAGAGTATCTGCGGCTCCATGACGGGCCGAAAAAGCAGGCCAGGAATTAAAAGCCATGCATGCGGCCTGGCATGCGCACAAACTCGAGCGCATCATTGCGGCGCAGCTTGCCAAGCATGGCACTTCCTGTCTGAATAGCATCGTTTCCGAAACGGGCCCGGATCTCATCCGCGGCCCGTTCCAGTTTTTCCTGGCGCTGCCGCCGCTCTTCCTCCCCGAAAAAATCCAGCTGCCGCGGCCGCCTCTCGCTGATCAGATCGGCAGCGCGGAGGGTAAAAGACATCAGGGGCCGCTCCCAGACATATTTCTGCCTGAACAGGACCATTGCACTTTCCACCAGCTCGCGCGTGCTCTGGGTTGGCCGCGCCAGTTTGCTGCGGAAGCCGTAGTGGATCAGCTCATTGTCCCGGAACTCTATCTCTACCGTCCGGGCCTGCACGCCGTTTTCCCGCAGCTTGCGCGAAATCCGCGGCGCTAAGGCGTAAAGCAGGTTCCGCACTTCCTCATCGTTATACAGGTCTGCCGACGTTGTCACGCCGTGCCCGAAGGATTTTGCTGCCTCGCTGTAGCCAAGCGGCGCCACCGGACTCTCATCAAGGCCGTTCGCATGCCGCCACAGCCGCAGTCCGTTTACCCCGAACCAGTCCCGCAGGTACTGCGGGTCCGTCTGCGCCAGCTGGCCGATTGTGTCTATGCTGCGCTTCTCCAGCTTGCGGCGGGTAGCCGGCCCGACGCCGAGCATTTCACCTGCCGGCAGCGGCCAGACGATTTCACGGAAGTGCTCATACGGAATCTCCGTGATGGCATCTGGTTTGCGCATGTCACTCCCCAGCTTGGCAAAAACCTTATTGAAGGAAATGCCGATGCTCACCGTCAGGCCGAGCTCCGTCTTGGTGGCCGCGCGGATTTTCTCGGCAATCTCAAGCGGCGTTCCGCCTGGAGCTCCCGTCACATCAAGCCAGCATTCGTCCATGCCGAACGGCTCCACCTGACCCGTGAAGCGGGCATAGATTTCCCGCGTCAGCCGGGAGAAGCGGATATACAGCTCGTACTGCGGCGGCACCACTACAAGGTCCCCGCAGCAGCGTTTCGCTTCCCAGATAGCCATGCCGGTCTGCACACCGGCCCGCTTGGCAATTTCAGATTTGGCCAGCACAATGCCGTGGCGGGTTTCCCGGCTGCCGCAGACCGCTACCGGCAGGTCCCGCAGAGCAGGATTGAGCATAATCTCGACGCTGGCATAATAGCTGTTGAGATCACTGTGCAGAATGGCCCGCATACAAATCCAACCCCTTTCGAATCGTAATGCACGGTTTAATCGTATTGTATTTTCTGTCTGGCCATCATATCACAGCATCATTCCGCACTCAACCTCCAATCAGCAAATCAACTCACACAACATTCGTATAATTCGTAAATTATTGTACATATGTAAATGAGAAGTCCTTGGCAGCTCGCCACATTATGAATGCGTATCCGTGTATTTCGTATGATTATGGATCTACGTAGATCCACAAATCCGGACTGCCCCAGCACCTCTTTGCTTAAGAAACGCCCATCATACAGCCATTTCCAGCATATGGATCTACTTTTGGCGAGTACGTTGGCATGTATCCGCCGCATATGCCGCCGGTCTACATTATGCAGGCGCATATCTGTCCCAGCTCATTCCGCCGGCTTTGAAGCATGGTCTGGAGATTGCGGCGCGCATCTGTCAGGTGGGCAAAAAACAGCCCGTCCAGGACTTTCATGCGTCCCAGACGGGCTTTATTCCGTTATCTTCTTTCTACTGAAGGAGGCTCGCCATTGCCACCAGATCCGTTACATCCACACGGCCGTTCCGGTTCATATCTGCACAGAAGGCCTGCAGTTCCGTGGGCTCGCGGCTCGTGTTGAGGTAGCGCGCCACCTGCACAACCTGCGAGAGATCAGCAACACCTTTCTGCAGAACGTCTCCGCGCAAGGCAATCACAGCCTGGTCTATAAGCCGGCCGGCGCTGTTAAAGATCCGAAGCTCACAGCCGCTCATCACGACCTGGCTGCCGCTCAGCACCGTGCTGAGCGGGTCCACAAGCTCAGCATGGCCGCCGCCCGGCACGTTCACCCGCGACAGGAAATCCTGTACAGTGCGGCCGTAGCGTCCCGCTGTGAGACCGGTCACCACCGTACGGCCGCTCTGCAGCGCTGTCAGGGACAGGCCACCGCTCACTGTGAAGGGGTGCGAACCCGGGTCTCTTGTCGGGGTACCGGATGCCGCCGGCTGCTGGCTGCTCCCGCTGCCTACCCAGTTGATCCAGGCCGTCGGCGTGCCCGGCACGTCTGCGCCGTCCTGCGAAATGGTCACGTTCGTGACGTCAATTGAGACTTCCTCGCCGTCTCTGGCGGTAACCAGGTAGGTGTAAGTGGCCCTGGCCACGGTGCCGCTGTTCACGAGGATGACCCGCGACGCGTCGCAGAAGGTGCTGTCCACACCTTCAAACTGCAGGCCTTTGGTCTGCAGCTGGGCCTCGATGCCGTCCGCCGTGGTGGAAATGGTCACGCGGACAGTGCGGCCGGTTATAAGGTCACCGCTGACGCTGACATCGGCGGTGCCCGGAATCGTCAGGGGACCCTGGGGCCGGCTGCTCGGCAGGGGTGCACTCGAGGGCGACGGATCCGCCGTCGGTCGCGGCGCTTTGCCAGACACGACATCAGACCAGAAAACGTCCGGTGCCGGCTGCTCGGTCCCATCCGCTGCTGGCAGCACGCTTACTCCGCTCAGCGCGAAGGCAACGCGCTGCTGGGGCCCGGCAAGCACCCGGAAGTTGTAGACGGCAGTGGGGACCGTATCCATCAGCGCCAGGTTATCCTTTGTGCTGAGGCCACCGGTCGCATTGACGAACTGCAGGCCCACTGTCTCCACAGCCGCCTTCGCCGCTGCAGCTCCGGCCGGCAGGCTCACGCGCACAGACAGCGCCTCACCCTGCACGATCGTCTCCGTCTCCACGGACACGGTCGGCGCAGCCTGGGCAGAACTCTCCGGCTGCCCGGGCGCGGCCGCCAGGGCCACGGTCCCGAGCAGGAAGACAGCCACCAGAGCCAGCAGACAGGCAGCCTTTATTGCATGCTTTCTCATATATCTGCAATCCTCTCTTGATTTCTATTCTCGGCAATCTGCTTTAGACATGTTACAAGTATATTATCGGAAAAAATGGCTGAAAATGAAGCAGGACCGGCATTTTTTCCGGTGCCGGTCCTGGGTTTTCTTTTCTCGGGGTGCTTATCTCAGTCTGCAGGTACGTACACGATCCGGGCCTCGTAAGGACGCAGCCGGCCGATCGGATCCTCGTAATTGGAGATCAGGACTTCCTGGCCCTCAAAGAGCTCGATGCGCGGCATATCCTGATGATGGTCGGAGAAATTGCAGACAACCAGCAGGTGACCGTCCTTGTCCGAGTCGCGCGTGTAGGCGAACAGCTCTTCCGAATACGGCTCGACCAGACGGAACGTGCCCGTCTCGAAGACCTTGTATTCGCGGCGCAGCGCGATCAGTTTCTTGTAATAGTTGTAGACGCTCGCGGGATCTGCCACCTCTGCCTCCGCGTTGATCTCCACGTAGTTCGGATTGACCGGCAGCCAGGGCGTCCCGTCCGTGAAGCCGGCATTCGTTCCGTCTGTCCACTGCATCGGGGTGCGGGCGTTGTCCCGGCCTTTCGCGTAAATGGACTCCATGACCTGGTCTTCCGAATAACCGCTTTTCAGGCGTTCCTCGTAGACGTTCCGGATCTCAAGATCGTCGTACTGATCAATCGGCAGCTCGATGTTTGTCATGCCGAGCTCCTCACCCTGGTAAATGTAGGGCGTCCCCTTCATGCCGTACAGCATCGTGGCCAGCATTTTGGCCGACTCAGTCCGGTACTGCCCGTCATTGCCCCAGCGCGAGACGATCCGCGGCTGATCGTGGTTATCGAGGTACAGGCTGTTCCAGCCGGTTCCCTCGAGGCCTTCCTGCCAGCGTGCCATGATCTGTTTGAGCTCTCTGAGGTCGAGCGGCTTGAGATCCCACTTTTCCTTATCGTCTTCCTGGTCGATGCCCATGTGCTCAAACTGGAATACCATGCTGAACTCGCTGCCGTCCGGATTGCTGAACTTGCGGGCCGTCTCCACGGTGACGCCGGGCGTCTCGCCCACGGTCACCAGGTTGCCGTCCTGGAAAACCTCACTGCTCAGCTCCTGGATGTATTCATGCAGCCGGCTACCGTTGCTGGCAATCTGCTTGTCCGGCTCCTTGCCGACCATGTCAATGACATCGAGGCGGAAACCGCCCACACCCTTGTCTTTCCAGAAGCGGATCATGTCATAGAGCTCCTGGCGGACCTTGGGGTTGTCCCAGTTCAGGTCCGGCTGATAGGGCGAGAAGATGTTGAAATAGTACTGACCGAGCTCCGGCACATACGTCCAGGCCGGACCGCCGAACACGGCCTGCATCTCGTTCGGCGGCGTGCCCTCTTCCCCGTCACGCCACACATAGTAGTCGTGATAGGGATTGTCCTTGCTCTTGCGCGCTTCCTGAAACCACTTGTGCTGATCCGATGTGTGATTGAGCACGAGATCCATAATGATGGAAATGCCGCGCTTGTCTGCTTCGCTGACCAGCCTTTCAAAATCCTCCATGGTGCCGAACCGGGGATCTATTGCCTGGTAGTCGGAAATATCGTAGCCGTTGTCTTTCTGCGGCGAGGCATAGATCGGAGACAGCCAGATGGCGTCCACGCCCAGGTTCTGCAGATAGTCGAGGTGCTCAATAATGCCGGGCAGGTCACCGAACCCGTCCCCGTTGGTATCCTGGAAGCTTTTCGGATAGATCTGGTAGATAACAGCTTCCTTCCACCAGTCTTTGCGGTTCTTGTCCATGTGCTGTACACTCCTTTTTTGCCTCAGCAGATTTGCGCCGTCAGTGCGCCCGGAGGGCTCTTCTCCTACGTAGATACACAGTCTTTGGCACCTTTAACCGCTGCCGGCCCGGGCTATTAGGTTCACCCAGGGCCGCTCCCGCTCGGCGGTGCGCACGTCCTGCGTCTCAAAGGCCTCCAGCACGCTGAAAAGACCGCCTTCGCTCAGCATGTCCGCAGCCTCCTTAAGCGTGTAGTCAGCAAACAGCCGGCCTTGTCGGCGCTGCTCGCCGCTGCCCTTTTTCAGTGAAAGGTACAGGATGCCGCCCTCCTTAAGCGCCCAGTGAAACCGGCGCAGGACAGCCGGGAGCGCCTGCCTGGGCACGTGCAGCAGGGACGCACTTGCCCAGATGCCGTCGTAGAGATCCGGGCCGCAGACTTCGTCAAAAGTACGCCGGCAGGCAAAGGTGCCGCTCTGCAGCCGGGCCTGCCGGCACATGGCCCCCGAAGCGTCTATGGCACATACGCGGAAGCCGGCTTCTTGAAAGCAGCTGGCGTCACGGCCGCTGCCGCAGCCGGCGTCCAGGATCCGCCCGCCGGCCGGTATATAATGTAGAAACCGCTGTTGCAGGGGCTGCATGTCAAGACCGCGGGTGCGCGCGGCAAAAGCCTCTGCGTGGCGCTCGTAGTATTCTTCTGTTTCCGGATCCAGCATCTTCCGCTCTCCTGACTCCTGTGGCCTGTCCGCGCCCGGACTTTTTCTGCAGTCCATTGTAGCCGAAATCCGTCAGATTTTCCGGCCCATCTGTATAAAGAACCGGCCATCGGGGCTCAGTGCCGTGTCTGCGCGCCTTCCTAAGGACCTCAGAAGGCAGGCAGGAGCCGGATCGGAAATACAGACTCTCAGCATATAGACGTCCCCATGCGCTCTTGACTATAATATAGGAATGGCCTGCCACTCTGGCGGCAGACCCAAGTGCTGATCTTTCTGTGTCTCACTGAGGAGGAGAATATCTGTTGAAAAGCATAGTACCGCCGCCTGAACCGCACAGTCTCAGCGATGTTCTCTGTGAGAACATCCGCAACAATTCAGAGAACCCGGCCCGGCTGTACCGTGGTCTGGAAGTGGACGGCTCGCAGATCGACATAATGGAAGTGGACGGCAGCAATATTGTCGGCTATCTGGTTGTGGACGGACCCAAGGAGATGGGGGAAGCACTCTCCCGCGTCCCGGTCTATGATTCTGTATGTGATGCTGTTTTCCTGGCTGCGCGCAATGTGCCGGCGCGTCAGCAGGCGTATTTTCCTCCAAACTGGGGCCGCCTCAAAATTGACCGAACCGGCGAAGGGCAGAATGCCGAAGTGCGGGAGATCAGTGCGGGCGAACAGCTTGAACTGCTCACCGACGCTGAACTGGCCGATTTCGATGCCAGGACGGCAACGGAGGAACCGTCCGGGCGCAAACGTAAACGCCGCACAATCATCCGGGAAATTTCGAAGCGTTTCGGGGACAAGTCGCTTTCCGCGAGCATCATCGGCTACCTGATGCGCCGGGGCACGGCTCTCGACACCGTGAATCCAGGCGGCTCTGTTCCCGAAGCTTCTGCGGCAGATTTTACGCGTCCGGTCACCGAAGACGCGGGTGTCTTGGATGCCCTGGGCCTTGGACAGAGCGGCAGAGGCACGACAAAGGCAGCGCAGGACGCGCAGCCCAAGCATATGAACCGGGCACAGCGCCGGGCCGCCGCCCGGGCTGCGGAAGCTGCCGCCCGCCGGGCTGCAAAAGCCAAGGAAAACACACCAAAGACCGCGAAACGCCCCGGCAAGTCTGTTCCCTCAGCGACTATTATGGCGCTCTTTAACCGTGAGGTTGCCAAGCCGCCGAACACCAGCTTCCGGATCACTGACGACATGATCAGCGAACTGGAGGAATACAACCCGTATCTGGCAGAAATGCTGGACGATGCTTCCGACGCTCTGAATGAGATTGCGCGCCGGTATCCCATCCCGCATCCGCCGGCCGTGGAGGCAGGCCCCAATGTTCCTGAGATATACACCAGAAGACGGCGGTTTCTGGCCGAGCTGCAGGAAGCCACGACTGTCTATCTCGATCATGCGAGGTACAACCATACCTGGCTGATTGTGCGGCAGCTGCAGGATATGCTGCAGTCAGTCCTGGCGGAACCGGACCGCGAGGTCGGACCGGACACGACGGAGCACAACGTGCTCTTTGACGACATTGTCGTGCGACCGGGTGTACCGTGGCTGCCGGAGGATCTCATCAGCGAATTTGCCGACTACCTGCAGTACGGCGGACCGGCCCCGTGGTTTGCCGGTCCCTCGCAGATTGTCTACACACCTTCCACCGGCAGCTGGACGCTGCGCTCCAAATACGTGGCTTATGATTCGCCGGGCAGCGTTGAGCGCCTGGAGTCACAGTTCGGCATCCCGGAGTACAACGGGCTGAAGGTCCTGGAGTCGCTGCTCAACCTGCAGCAGCCGAAATTCCAGTCCGAGGACAAGACGGCCGTGGTCATGGAAAAGCAGGAAGCAGTACTCGATGAGTTCCGCAGCTGGCTCGGGCGGGATCCGTGGCGCCGCTGGACGGTGGAGGAAAGCTACAACAAGTTCTTCAACAATTATAAGGGCCGCACCTTTGACGGCTCGAAACTGCGCTTCCCCGGCCTCTCCGATGAGGTGGAGCTCTACCCGTATCAGAAAGACGCGGTGGCGCAGATCATGGAGGAGAAGAACACGCTGCTCGCCTTTGATGTCGGTGCCGGTAAGACCTACATTATGGCCGCAGCTGCCATGAATATGCGTGCCTCCAAGAAGAGTCCGAAGAATCTCTTCGTCGTCCCGAACAATATTGTCGGGCAGTGGGAGCGGATTTTTCACACGATGTATCCGCAGGCGAAGCTGCTCGTGGTGGAACCCAAGACGTTCACGCCCGCACGGCGCAACGATGTGCTGAGGGATATCCGCGACAACGACTACGACGGCATCATCATGGCCTACAGTTCGTTTGATCTCATCCGTCTTTCCATCAAGGAGATCCGCCGGCAGCGTAAAGCAGCCGAAGCGGCGATTCAGAAGGACATTGCCAAGTACAGTCGCTCAGACACGGCCGTATCCAAGACGCGGCAGTATCTGCGGAGCGTGGAGACAGAGGCTACTGCCGTCGCCCGTTCGCTGGCGCCGAAAAACAACGAAATTACGCTCGATGAACTGGGCATTACAACGCTCTTCCTCGACGAGGCGCACAACTTCAAGAACGTGCCGATCCGTTCCTCGCTGAAAAACGTGGCCGGCATCAACCTGAAGGGCTCGCAGAAGAACCTCAACATGCTCTACAAGGTGCGTGCCATCCAGAATAACCGCAAGCGCGGCGGCGTTGTGTTTGCCACCGGTACCCCGCTCTCGAATTCACTCGCTGACTGCTATACGATGCAGAAGTATCTGCAGCCAAAGATGCTGCAGGAGACGCACCTCGACGTCTTTGACAACTGGCTCAAGTCGTTTGCGAAACCGGAATACGTGTGCGAAATTGACGTGGATACTTCGAAATTCCGCTACGTGAACCGTCTTTCCCGATTTTACAACCTGCCGGAGCTCTCCCACCTGTTCGCCAGCAATGCCGCTTTCTATGCCCTCGAGGATGATGACAGCCTGCCGGAGCTGCGCGGCTACACCAATATCCTGATTCCGGAGAACAAGAATCTGCGTAAGTACATGGACGAGCTGTGTACGCGGACCGAGAAGATCCGGGCCGGGCTCGTGCCGCCGTTTATCGACAACATGCTGCTGATCAGCACGGACGGACGCAAGGCAGCGCTTGATCTGCGGCTGGTGGGACGCCGGCAGCCGGACGATGAGACGAGCAAGGTTTTCTGCTGTGCCCGTGAGGTCATGAAGATCTACCGTGCGGATCCGAACTACACGCAGATCGTTTTCTGCGACTACTCGACGCCCAAAGGCGATCAGTTCAGCGTATACGCGGATCTCAAGAAGCATCTGATCCGCGCCGGCGTGCCGCCGGAAGAGATTGCCTTTGTGCATTCTGCCACCACCGAAGCCAAGAAGCTTGAGCTGTACGAAAAGGTGAATTCCGGCGAGATCCGGGTGCTGATCGGCTCTACCTTCAAGCTCGGTATCGGTGCCAATGTCCAGACGAAGCTGAAAGCGATTCATCATCTGGACATTCCCTGGCGTCCCGCCGACATGGTGCAGCGCGAAGGCCGTATCCTGCGCAAAGGCAATACCAATGATGAGGTGCAGATTTTCCGCTACATCACGGAAGGCAGCTTTGATGCCTACGCCTGGCAGATCCTGGAGTCGAAACAGAAATTCATCTCGCAGTTCCTCACGGGCAGCACCTACGAGCGCAGCGCCAGCGACCTCGAAGACACTGTGCTCACGTATGCCCAGGTGAAGGCCCTCGCCATCAACGAGCCGCTTATGAAGACGCTCGCGGAAAAACAGAACGAGCTGCGCCGCATACGCCTGCTGGCCTCCAATTATGTGCAGACGCAGGACACGCGGCGGGGCGGCATGGACCAGCTGCTCGAAGACGAGCGCAAGCTGCGGAAATTCTCAGATATCACGCAGGAGAACGCGGATTACCTGGCCGGACTCGAGACAAAGCAGTTTACGGAGGCCTATAAAGCCATAGCCGAAGTCTTCTCCCCGGCTGTCCTTAGCGGTGAGGAGCCTCTGCCGGAAAGTGCCCAGGACATTCTCGGATTCAAGGCAGAGCTGCCGCCGGCAGAAGACCGCAATCCCAAAAAGCCGGTTCTGTGGCTGAGCCGCAGCGGTGCCCGCTATCCGCTGGTCATGGGCGACAAGACAGCAGGCAATGCCCGCCGCATCGTCAACTTCCTCAAGCGGTTCGACATCCGGGCAGAAAAGGCCCGGCAGCGGGCGGATGCCGCCAAGCAGCGCATCGAAGGCAACGAAAATGCTCTGCAGGGTGAGAATCCGTATCCGGCCCAAATTGAAAAACTCTCTGCCGAAATCCAGAAACTGCAGGACCAGATCCTGAGCCGTCAGGTCGAACGCGGACAGGAGGCGCTGCAGACCGTTTGAACAACCCCCTCCTAACGTCGATGTGAAATCACATCTCCGTTTGAGGAGGGGATTCCGCATCGGCCCGGGGAAGCTTTGCAGAAAATACGGGTCAGACGATCCGTATTCTTGCCGGCGTGTCCAGAACGCCTCTACACAGTCGGGCACATTTAGGGATGCTGCCGTCCTGCTTAC
>JAAUYQ010000101.1 GCA_014805015.1 Clostridia bacterium
CAGCCGCAGACCTTCAGGCCGGCTGCGGCTCGGTATACTGCGGCCGGCGGAACTCCCGGCGCACAACAATAAAGGTTATGATGGCAGCGCCGAGGTCAGCAATGGGGCCGGCATACAGAATGCCTTCAATGCCCATAAAGAGCGGCAGCAGCAGAATGAGCGGCAGCAGCAGGATAATCTGACGCGTCAGGGACAGCAGGATACCGCGCTTCGGTACACCGATTGCCGTGAACAGATTCGTGGAAATCGGCTGCAGGAAATTGAGAAACGTGAAAAACAGGAAGATCCGGAAATACTGGATAGCGAACGCATAGTATTCTTCACTGCCGGGCCCGAAAACCGAAATAATCTGACGCGGAAAAAGCTGAAAACAGGCAAAGAAAACAGCTGCTATCACAAAGCCGATGGTGCAGGTACGCAGATATGCTTGTCTGGCGCGCTGGTAGTTGCGGGCACCGTAATTGAAGCTGACAATCGGCTGCATGCCCTGCGAGAGTCCGATCACGAATGACATGAAGATCATGTTGACCTTCGAGATAATGCCGGAGGCCGCAATCGGGATGGATTCACCGTAGACAGACTGAGCGCCGTAATGGCGGAAACTGTTGTTCAGGAAGATCATCACAACCATCATGGCCAGCTGATTGAAGGTCGGCGCGAGACCGAGCGCCACGATCCGCTTCACGTACGGCGGCACATTCGTAAAGATGTGACTGGCACGGATCTTTACTGTCTGGGCACGCGAGAGCATGAACGCGGCCGTACTTCCTGAGCAGACCTGCCCGATGACCGTTGCCCAGGCCGCGCCCGCCATGCCCCAGCCGAGACCAAAGACAAACCAGGCATCCAGGACTGTGTTGACCGCAGCCCCCACAATATTGCAGGTCATGGCAGATCTTGGCCGGCCGTCTGCGCGGATCAGATTGGCCGCCCCGGTCGCAAAAATGACAAACGGAAAGCCAATGGCAACGATGCCGGTGTAGGTCTCGGCCAGACCGAGCACATCTGCGGGGGACCCGAAAAAGACCAGCAGGGACCGAAGAAAGATCAGCGTCACTGCCATCAGGATAACGCCGAGCGTCACCAGCATGAGCATCGACTTGCCGAGATAGTGCGGCGCCGTTTCCTTTTCCGCCGGGTTGATCTGGGCCTTGCCCATCGTAATGTTGAAATTGGCCGCACCGCCAACCCCGAACAGCAGGGCAAGGGCTGTGCACAGAAGTGTCAGCGGAAAAGAGATGTTGGTGGCCGCGTTTCCAAGTTCCCCCACACTTCGTCCGATAAAATACTGATCAACGATGTTGTAGAGAGAACTGACCAGCATGGCCACGATGCTGGGGAGCGAGAACTTAAAGACAAGACTGCCGATAGGCCCGGTTCCGAGCACGGAACGGTCCTGACCCTGAGATGGCATGTTCACCTCCATAAGACGAGCAGCCGCTCCTTATGGTGCAGCGGCTCTCTCAAGCCTAGCACAGCGGACGTCGAAATTCATGTGCCGCCGTGCCGCCTGGAGGCAGGGCCGCGTCTCTAGCGGTCTTCGGTACGCACCATTGCGCCCTGCACGACCTTAACCGGCACCTCCTCAAAACCGGCCAGCCCCGGTGCCACGACAAAGGCGTTCTGCCTGCCGGCCTTGGCGAGACGCTCTTCCTGTTCCCAGTCCTGCCTGTCCGGCATGACGCCGAACAGCGTCCAGACAAAGCCGGTTGTGCGCCCGAAGGGAAAAGCGTGGGCAAGATGCGCGGCGTAGATGACACCGCCGGTTTTCTCCTCAACCCGGTCAGCCAGTTCACTGAGCCGTCCGTCTCCGGAGGAGAGGACAAGCTTTCCCTGCGGCAGATCCTCAGCCAGAAGCCGCTGACCTTCACGCTCAAAATGTTCAATTCTGTGCACGGGCAGACCTGCCGCCTGCATGCGCCCAACTGCTTCCTGGATCATTTCTTCCCGTGTTGCCTGCTGCGTTTCCATAATTTTTCCTCCCGGTTTGCTGCCTCCATTCTAGCAATTCAGCCGCTGATCGGAAACACAGGTGCCCTTAAGGACGTTCTGTACTATACTTTGGGCTGGAAGGAGGCTCTCTATGGCCAATATTGCTACGGCGCAGGAAATGGCGGACGAAGCTTTCCGGCGTCTCGTACGGGCAGGCGTCAGCCGGGACGTGATTGACAGTTATGCTGCCACCGGCACCATACCGTTTACGGTGGACAGCATCGCTGCTGAGTACACGCAGGCACCGGCAGCGTTTCTGGACATGGCCCGCAGCATCGAGGAGCGGGATCACGTCCGCATCTACTACGGGCTCGAAACCGTGATCAGCCGTTTCGATCTGCCGGTCGGTGTCCTGTGGGGATTTCTCTACGTTTCCGAGGACAAGGATTCCTGGCCGGAGACGGCGTCTCTCGACCTGCAGGAATACCCGGCGTACGTGACAGCGCGCAATTACGTCAGCGAAGACTATCCGGAAGCCGGCGAAGCGGACGATTACGGACAGATTATCCTTGAGCGTATTCTGGTCAAGACCTACTTCGGCGGGCTCGTCCGCATCGGATGACCGATTCACCTGCAGATGTCCTGGCGTGGATCGCCCGGCGCGGCCGTTACGTATCCGTGGTCGGAGCCGGCGGCAAGACCACGCTTCTGTATGCGCTCGCGCACGAGGCAGCCGCGCAGGAAAAAAAGTGCATTGTTACAACCAGCACGCATATCTGGCAGCCGAAGTATCTGCCGGTTGCCGAAGATCTGGAGGAACTGAAAAAAATCCTCTCGCAGTCCCGGCTTGCCGTCTTTGGACGGCGTCGGGCAGACGGAAAACTTGGCCCGCCTGGAACGCTCGATGCCGCGGCCCTGCTGCCGCTGGCTGACTTTGTCTGGAATGAGGCCGACGGCGGGCGCGGCCTGCCGTGCAAAGTGCCGGCCGCCCATGAGCCGGTCATCCCAGCGGACACAGATGTGGTCCTGGGTGTTGCCGGACTGTCTGCACTCGGACGGCCGCTGAAAGATGTCTGCTTCCGCCCGGAGCAGGCAGAATCGCTGCTCGGCAGACCAGCCGCAGCCCCGGTGCGCGAGGAAGATCTCGCCGCGATTCTCCTCTCTGAGGCGGGAACGCGCCGCAGTGTTGGCAGCCGGCCCTATGCTGCCGTTCTTCACCAGTGTGACAGCCCGCAAAGGGCGCAGCAGGCAGAGCAGATCCGTGCTCTGCTCGGCGCAGGCGGCCTCACAGATATTTTTGTCACGGCACGCAGTACGCGCCGGCCACAGGAAAGGAGCTGATAATCCTGGAAACACCAATTGAATTCTGCCGGGGCGGCGGCTGCACCGCCAAACTCGGAGCCCAGGCGATGAACCGTGTTCTGGAAAAGCTGCCGCGCAGCATCCGGGATGACAATCTGCTGATCGGGTTTGACAGCCGGGACGATGCGGCCGTCTACCGTATCACGGACAACCTCGCGACAGTGCAGACACTCGACTTCTTCCCGCCAATGCTCGACGATCCGTACGTTTTCGGCCAGATTGCCGCCTGCAATGCGTTGAGCGATGTCTATGCCATGGGCGGTGAAGTGAAAACAGCCCTCAATATTGTCTGCTTCCCGGAACAGATGTCCCTGAATGTCCTGGGCGAAATCCTGCGGGGCGGCAGCGAAAAGGTGGCGGAGGCCGGCGGCGTGCTGGCCGGCGGACACTCCATCGCAGATGACAGTGTCAAATACGGACTGTCTGTCATGGGGCTCGTGGATCCGGAGAAGATGTATCCGAACAACGGCGGCGAACCAGGCAGCCGCCTGATCCTCACAAAGAAGCTCGGCGTCGGCATTATCTGCACGGCCAACCGCATCGGCGCTGCGCCGGAAACAGCCATGCAGGCAGCCGTGGAGTCCATGCTGATCCTCAACAAGGGTGCGGCGGAGGTTCTGCGGGACTATCCGGTGCAGGCCTGCACAGACGTTACCGGATACGGTCTGCTCGGTCATCTGCACGAAATGATGGACGGCCGTCTTTCCTGCCGGCTGAGCCTGGACGCAATTCCCGTCTTTGATGAAGCCCTCGCTCTGGCCGACGAATTCTATCTCACCGCGGCAGCGCAGAGAAACCGCAACTACATAGGCCCGTTTGTACATTTTGAGAATGTGCCGTTTGCCTGGGAGGAAGTCCTGTTTGATCCCCAGACTTCGGGCGGGCTGCTGGCCGCCGTGGCGGCAGACAAGGCCGAAGACTGCCAGGCGGCGCTGCAAAAGGCAGGCCTGCCGGCACAGATCATCGGGGAAATCGTACCAAAGCAGGAGGCGGAGATTACCGTCGCAGGGAACTGAGGGATACGCTTGAGCAGAGAAGAACCAGAAAGGCGCGCCCGCGTTATTCTCGGTCAGAAAGAACGCCGGGTAATCATCACGTTTTTTCAGACAGCGGACGCGATGCAGATGGAGAAAGTGTGCCGGGACAAAGGCATTCCCGGACGGCTCATTCCGGTACCTCCGGCCATCAGCGCCGGGTGCGGCATGTGCTGGTCCGCTCCGCCGGCCGCGAGGCAGGCTCTAGAAGACGCCATGCAAAGCGCAGGGATCAGCTGCCAGGGCATCTGCGAAATGGAGATCTGAAACTTGATCTATCTTGATAACGCCGCCACGACGCTCATGAAGCCGCCGGCCGTCCCGGAGGCCGTGCTCGGTGCCTTCGGTCACCTCGGCAATGCCGGGCGCGGCGTCAACAGCGCAGCGCTTGACGCTTCGCGCAGCCTTTTTTCTGCCCGCGAGGCCGTCGCTGAACTGTTTCACGCGGCCCGTCCGCAGCAGGTGGCCTTCACCCTGAACGTGACGCAGGCACTCAACATGGCAATACAGGGTCTGTGCGCTCCCGGAGACCGCATCGTCACCACAGCCGCAGATCACAACTCAGTGCTGCGGCCCTGCCGCATGATGCGCGATCAGGGAGCGGAAGTGGAAATCGTACCCTGTGACAAACAGGGCTGTCTCGACTGGCAGGCCATGGAAAACCTGGTTGGGGACGGGACCCGCATGCTGGTCATGACGCAAGCCTCCAACGTGACCGGGAACGTGTACGACATCCGCCGTGCAGCAAAGCTCGCGCACAGCCGCGGGGCTCTGTTTGTGCTCGACAGCGCGCAGAGTGCCGGCCATATAGAGATCAATATGGAAGCTCTGGGTATCGACGTGCTCTGCTTTACCGGCCATAAGGGGCTCTACGGAC
>JAAUYQ010000102.1 GCA_014805015.1 Clostridia bacterium
AGAAAGCGGCGCAGCGACAGAAGCTCCGGAACCGGACGCTGACGCAGCGCGCCGTCTTCCCAGGTAAGTACGCGCGGAAGACTCAGACAGTGAATGTAACCGTGCGCCCGCGTCGGGCAGGATTCCTCCTGCCCGGCATCCATCCGGGACATCCAGCCGGTCATGATGCGCCGTCCCCGGCTGTCCACAAAGCTTTGTGGCGAATAGAAATCAATTCCGTAATCGAACATCTGCCGGGGTCCGGCCGCGATGAAAGTGCCGCTTATCTCATCAAATTTTCCCGGGATATAGCCGGCATAGCTTTCCAGGGCCTCGTCTTTGCCATCTGCTGAGATCTGCCGCGTCTGCGGACAGATAACCAGGACGTAACCAGGACGTCCGTTCCGTCAAAAGTCATCAGGTCCGGGCATTCGCTGACCTGGTCCAGGCAGTCGTCATATAGAATGCTTTTGTACTTCCAGTGCAGAAGATCATCCGACTCGTACAGCGCAATGGCGCCGGTGAGATCCTCTTTCTGTGCTCCGACCAGCATCCACCAGTTCTTTTCGCCCCGGAAAACCTTCGGATCCCGATGATGCTGTGTGAAACCTGGTGGTGTCTCCACAAAAACCGGCTGCTTGATGAAGCGTCTCCCGTCTTCCGAAACGGCCACACACTGCCGGCTGGTGCGTACGCCGCCTTCCTTGCTGTTGCCGGTATAGAACAGATACAGGCGGCCGCCGCTGACCACCGCACTGCCGGAATAGATGCCGTTCTGGTCCTCATTGCAGTCCGGCAGCAGGGCGCTTCCCTGTCCCTCCCAGTGAACGAGGTCCGGTGAAGTGAACAGGCCCCACTCCTTATAGCCGTGGTTGAGACCAAAGCGGTTTCACTGGTGAAAGAAGTAGTACCGGCCGTCAAACTCCACCAGGCCGTTCGGATCATTCAGAAGACCGCAGGGCGGCTCGATGTGGTAGGTCATTTTGTAGGGATTTTTCAAAAGGGCTCTCCCTTCCAGGGTTGTGCATGCGGATTGATGCGGTCTGACGGCCCGGACCGGTCTGCAGCCGCCGGATCAGATCCTGTTACCATGCACTTTATCATCTGCATATCTGCACACATATAGAAAAATCAAAGGGATCCATGGAAAAACTCAGTCTGCATTTACGGGAGCCCGGCGGCGCGGTAGGATGAAGCATGCACGAGTACAAGGACAATCTGACGGATCTGTCGAAGAAAAGCGTTTCGGATTTCGTCTTCTACAACTGCGGTGTCGAGCAGTGCCGGCCGGGGCAGTCCTACGGGCCGCGGCGCCGGAGTTACCACTTTATTCATGTCGTCCTGCGCGGTGAAGGTATGCTCGAGATCGGCGGCAGTTCGTATCCTGTACGGGAAAACCAGATTTTCATTGTGCCGGCTGGTGAGACCTCCACCTACAGAGCGAGCCGGTACACCCCCTGGAAGTACTGCTGGATCGGCTTCCTTGGCATCCAGTCGACGCAGTTTCTCGGGGCGCTGATGTGCAGCGCGCGGAGCAGCAGTACGTGCTGGCGTGCCGGAATGCCCCGGCCTATGAGTAGCGGATCGAAAATATCCTGCAGCTGACCGGACGGGGAATCAGCAGGCACCTGCGCTCCAATGGGATGCTTTATGACGCCATGGGGTGCCTGCTCGAAGAGAACGGCGCAGATGCACCGGAACGGTTCGGCCTGTCGGTGCTGTATCTTGCCCAGCAGTACCTTGAGCTTCACTTTCACGACAGCCTGCGCATTGCCGATGTGGCTGCAGCCGTCGGGGTGCCTGCCAATTATCTTGGGATGATTCCGCCGGGAGTACCAGATGACGCCGAAGCAGTATCTGTCGAATCTGCGGATCCGGAAAGCCAAGGAACTGCTGACAGAGACCAATGACCCCGTATGCATCGTTGCCAGTTCAGTCGGCTTTGCTGATCCGCTGGCATTTTCCAAGTTCTTCCGCCGTATTGTCGGCATCCCGCCCACAGAATACCGGCTGCAAAGGAGGCAGCAGACATGACGAAAACATGTGACATCAAGGTACGCGACGGAGTCTTTCATCTGTCCGGACCACAGATGAGCTATATTATGGAACTCAGACCGGATCAGGCGCTCCTGCACAGGTACTGGGGGCCGGGACTGAACGGGTATGACGGAGCGAATCAGCCGGATCCGGCCAAACGGGCGTTTGCTGCGGCACTGGATCCGGACGATCCGCGGTTCTCGCTCGAAACGGCGTCTCTGGAGTTTTCATCTCCGCACCGGGGCGATTTCCGGGAGGCGTCCGTGGCGCTCCGGCGCGTGGATGGTCACCCGGCCGGGCGCTGGCACTTTGCCGGATATGAGATCAGGGATGGTCTGCACAAGCCGGAGGGTCTGCCGCATCTGCGCGAGACGGAGAGCGGCGCCCGGACACTTGCCGTCTGCTTTACGGAAGAGACAAGCAGCGCCGAGCTTACGCTGTACTATTCTGTCATGGACGGCAGTGATGCGCTGATCCGCTCTGCCCGGATCACCAATGCCGGCCGTGAGCCCATATACATAGAGCGGGCCCTGAGCGCACTTGTCGATAAACCCTTTGAAGGCGATGAGCTCGTTACCTTCTACGGTTCTCATCTCAAAGAGTTTCAGATCAGCCGCCGCCCACTCGGGCACGGTGTTACGTCCATCGGCAGCCGGCGCGGGGCCAGCAGCCCGCAGTATCCGCCGTTTGCGGCACTCTGTTCGCCGGGAGCGGATGAACACAGCGGCGAAGTGCGGGCCGTTCAGCTCATCTACAGCGGCAATCATACCGTTTCCACTGAACGCGATCAGTATGATCAGGTCCGCACCCTGATCGGTATTAGCCCGGAGGACTTTTCCTGGAAACTGGAGCCAGGCGAAAGCTTCGAGACGCCCCAGGCGGTGCTGATGTTCAGCGGTGCTGGTTTTAACGGTATGTCGCAGGAGTTTCACAGACTCTACACTGACCGGCTGTTTCCGCCGCAGTGGGCGCGCAAAGAGCGTCCGGTGCTGCTGAACAGCTGGGAGATGGCCTATTTTGACGTTTCTGAAGAAAAGATGCTCCCTGTGATCCGCGAGGCAGCGGATCTGGGATTTGAACTGGTCGTTCTTGACGACGGCTGGTTTGGCAGGCGCAACGACAGCAAAAGCTCACTTGGGGACTGGACCGTCAACGAGGAGAAGTTCCCAGGCGGCCTGGAATCTCTTCTCGGCGAAGCATCAGAACAGGGAATTCAGTTTGGCATCTGGTTTGAGCCGGAGATGATCTCGCCGGACAGCGACCTGATGCGTGCGCACCCTGACTGGGCGGCTGCTTATCCCGGCGCAGAGCCGCTGCTAAGCCGCAGTCAGCTGGTCCTTGATCTTACGCGGCGGGATGTGCAGGACTACGTTCTGGACACGCTTTCGCATTTTCTTGAAACCTATCCGGTCTCGTACATCAAGTGGGACATGAACCGCCATATGACTGATGCCGGCTCGGCGCTTCTGGCGCCGGACCAGACGGTCCACCGCTACATGCTCGGTCTCTACCGAATTCTCGGCGGGCTTACAGAGCGCTTCCCGGACGTTCTTTTTGAGAACTGCTCGAGCGGCGGCGGCCGCTTCGATCCCGGCATGAGTTTTTATATGCCGCAGACCTGGTGCAGCGACAACAGCGACGGTCTGGACCGGCAGAAGATTCAGTACGGTGCCTCGTACACGTTCCCGCCCTCTGCGGTTACAGCGCATGTCTCAGCTGTCCCCAATCACCAGACAGGCCGGAATGTGCCGTTTGCCACCCGGGCCGGCGTAGCGGCATCTATGAACATGGGCTACGAGCTGAATATTCTGGATCTGCCGCCGGAAGACAAAGAACAGATCCGCAGGCAGATCTCTGCGTACAAGAATGAGCGGGATCTTGTCACCGGCGGTGAATTCTTCCGGCTCTGCTCGCCCTTCGAAGGCGATGTGTGCGCCTGGATGCTGACCGATCCTGAGCGCCGGCGCGCTGTCATCTATGCCTTTACGCCGGCCTATGATGCGGCGCAGATTCCGGTCACGCTGAAAGTGCCGTATCTTAAGGAGGAGCAGCTGTATACGGACGAAGAAACCGGACGCAGCTTCTCGGGCTGCGAACTGAAAAAGGCCGGCTTTGCTTTCCGGTTTGACCGCGGCGACTATCCGGCAAAAAAGATTGTGCTGCGCACCGATATGTCCAAAGAAGCAGGGAATGATCATGAAACTGTATGAAGTGTTTTTCAGTCCGACAGGCGGCACCCGCCGTGCAGCTGATGCTGTTCTGTCCGGAATGGGGCCGGACGGCGATATGGTGGATCTCAGCCGGCCGCATACGGACCTGGCCGGCCGGAAGTTTGATTCTGACGGGCTGGCTGTCATTGCCGTACCGTCTTTTGGCGGCCGGGTGCCGCCTCCCGCGGCCGAGCGGATCCGTCAGCTGCACGGCAACGGCTGCGGAGCAATGCTGCTTGGCGTCTATGGCAACCGGACTTATGAGGGAACGCTGAGGGAGCTGGAGCAGGCAGCCGGGCAGGCCGGTTTCCGGCCGATTGCTGCTGTGGCGGCTGTGGCAGAGCATTCGATAGTCCGCGAGTATGCGAGCGGCCGGCCGGACAGCACGGACATGAGGGAACTTGCGCAGTTCGGTAAGAGAGCAGCCGAAAAGTGGCAGAAGGGTGATACTGGTCTGCCCGAATTACCGGGCAGACTGCCGGAAGGCGCTGATCGCGGCATGAGCATGATTCCAAGGGCCGGACGTGACTGCAGCGCCTGCGGTGTCTGTGCCGGGGAGTGTCCTGTGCAGGCGATTGATCCTTCTTCGCCGCGAAAGGCAGACAAAAAGCGCTGCATTTCCTGCATGCGCTGCGTCCATGTCTGTCGATCCAAAGCGCGGCATCTCAGTCCTGTTCTCACCGGCGCAGCGGCGCTCATGCTCCGCAAGGCATGCCTGCAGCGGAAAAACAACGAATTCTTTATCTGACATGACGGCACCCGGAGCATGATACCGGGTCAGGCCGGACCGCTGCGTGTCAGCTGACCGGCGCCAGATAAGCTTCCAGCAGAACAGGCAGATCCTTTTCACAGTAGTTGCATACGGTGTGGACCGGCTCGATCTTTGTGCCTTTCATAATGCACCAGCAGAATACGGTGCCGAAGAACTCAGCCGAAACTGTGTTCACGAGGTGCTTGACCGGAGTATCATCGATGAGCAGGCCTTCGTCAATGGCACGTTCAAAGATCCGGCCGACGATGTCCCAGAAAGTGAACACGATGCTCATGCCGTAGGTCTGCTCCATGTTGAGTGAATCGCGGATCCAGCGGCGGATGAAGTCGAGTCCGTTGCCGATCATCAGCTGCATAGCCTTGGAGAGAAAAGCCTCCATCTGCGTCTCAATGGTTTCTTCCTCAGCTGCCCTTTCCTCGTAGCGCAGAAGGAGACGCTGCAGGGCCGGGGTGCCGCTCTTTTCCAGACTGTCAAAGACGACATCGAAGGCTTCTTCGGACAGGCCAGACTCCTGACGCAGCATCTCCGGTGTAATGTCCGAGAGGCCGATTTCCAGGAGCAGCTTTTCAGCTGTCCGCATCAGCCGCTCCTCGTCGCTGATCTGTCCGTTATCGTGCGGATGTACCATTTCGTAATCTTCTCCTTCGCCACAGCCGGCCGGTGCTGCGCAGCAGAAAGCCGGACACCTTTTCTTCTTCCGCCATTTTAAGACAGAACAGGAAAAACCGGAAGCCCTGCGCCGCAGCATCCAGAGGCCTAGCAGCACGGAGGAAGACGGGAAAGGCCCCGGCTGGTTTGGCCAAATATACGGGGAAGCTGCAGACTTCAGAGCGCCTCGGCCGGGAATCGGGGAGCCCTCCGGCTGCGGGTGCGCTTCCACAACTGCCGGCTGCCCGCCCTGCTCCCAGCACGATGAAGGAAGCCGCGGCGGTAAATGATCCCCCTCGTAAATGATCCCCCTCGATGAAGGCCTATGATCATCTGACGAAAAATGAAGAAGCTGCAAAAACGGCTTTCGTCATCGCCGGGAGAAAAACGGGTCCGGCGGTGTATTCAAGGGACAACCTTCAGACCGCAGCAGGCAGTCCTGTGCAGATCCGCAGTCCCGTATCCGGCCCAGCAAGTGACTGTACCGGTCCGGAAGCAGTCCCGAAGCCTGATCACGGCGAGGCAGCCGTTTTTTTGATGCCCAGAATCTCCTGGGGGGCCTGCCCCGGCAGCTTCAAGGATTGCAGAGCCAAAGCAGAGCTACAACCTATCATGTCTACCAGGCGCGTTTTCGCGGCGTTCTTCAGTATGGCTTTCTCGCGGCAGCAGATACATAGCGCTGATCCATTCGACCGGAACCTGCACGAATACCCGGCCCAGTGCGTTCAGAAAAGGGACAAACTGAGCCAGCATTTCCGGCATATCCAGGCAAGCCGCAGCAGCGTTGGGTACGATGTCTCGCCACTTTGAATCTCTCGAGCATAATATCTATAATGGACGACATAGGGACCTCTTGAGACCTTATGGGTCTTGTTCTGATTGCGGTCATATGGTCCCTGTTTTGTTACTGTTTTTCCGCAGTGTCCCCCCTGGCTCAACATTTCATTTCGGAGCTCAAAAGTTGCCGCTTGCCCCCGGAACTCCACCCCGTCAGCAGTCTGGACGGGGTTGCATTCAAATAGGTACCGGTCTAGAATAGGCACAGCAATTTCGCGGCCGTATAAAGCGGACCGCGGTCAGAC